>JALOLH010000009.1 GCA_025456065.1 Candidatus Nanopelagicales bacterium
CGCGCCCTGCACAAGATCAGCGAGATCTACGACCGGGTGGGCTTCGCCGCCGTCGGCAAGTACAACGAGTTCGAGAACCTGCGGGTGGCCGGCGTCCGGCTGGCCGACATGCGCGGCTACGCCTACGACCGCCGCGACGTCACCGGCCGGTCGTTGGCGAACGCCTACGCGCAGACCCTCGGCACGATCTTCACCGAGGCGGCCAAGCCCTACGAGGTGGAGCTCGTGGTGGCGGAGGTCGGTGCCGATCCGGCCTCCGACCAGATCTACCGGCTGACCTTCGACGGCTCGGTGGCCGACGAGCACGGCTTCGTCGCGATGGGCGGCTCCACCGAGTCCATCTCCGCGCACCTGGCGGAGCACTGGCAGGAGGGCATGTCGCTGGAGGCGGGCATCCGCCTGGCCGTCGCGGCGCTGGCCACCGCAGCGGCTCCGGGCACCCCGCCGGGGCAGGCGAACGGGTCGCGGAGCATCCCCGCCACCCACCTCGAGGTCGCCGTGCTGCAGCGCGACCGGCCCCGCCGGACCTTCCGGCGGCTCTCCGCCGAGCAGCTGCGCGGGTTGGTCGATGCTTGATCCGCTCGGGCGACGCATCTACGGCATCGAGACCGAGTACGGCGTCACCTGCACCTTCCGGGGACAGCGGCGGCTGAGCCCCGACGAGGTGGCCCGGTACCTGTTCCGGCGGGTGGTGGCCTGGGGCCGCAGCTCCAACGTGTTCCTGCGCAACGGCGCCAGGCTCTACCTGGACGTGGGCAGCCACCCGGAGTACGCGACGGGGGAGTGCGACGACCTGCGCGAGCTGGTGGTGCACGACCGGGCGGGGGAGCGGATCCTCGAGGGCCTCGTGGTCGACGCGCAGCGCCGGCTCGGCGACGAGGGCATCGACGGCGAGATCTACCTGTTCAAGAACAACACCGACTCGGCCGGCAACTCCTACGGGTGCCACGAGAACTTCCTCGTCGGGCGCATGGGGGAGTTCTCCCGGGTCTCCGACGCGCTCATCCCGTTCCTGGTCACCCGCCAGCTCATCGCCGGCGCGGGCAAGGTGCTCAGCACGCCCCGGGGGGCCATCTACTGCCTGAGCCAGCGCGCCGAGCACATCTGGGAGGGGGTCTCCTCGGCGACCACCCGATCCCGGCCGATCATCAACACCCGCGACGAGCCCCATGCCGACGCCGAGCGGTTCCGCCGCCTCCACGTGATCGTGGGCGACTCGAACATGAGCCAGACCACCACCCTGCTCAAGGTGGGCAGCGCCGACCTGGTCCTGCGGATGCTCGAGGCCGGGATCGCGATGCGCGACCACACGCTGGAGAACCCCATCCGCGCCATCCGCGAGATCAGCCACGACCTCACCGGCACCCGTGCGGTGAAGCTGGCCAACGGGCGCTCGCTGTCGGCCTGGCAGATCCAGACCGAGTACTTCGAGCGGGTGCAGCGCTTCGCCGAGTCGTCCGGACTGGCCACGACGGCGCCGTACGACCGGGTGCTCGACCTGTGGGGACGCACGCTGGACGCCGTGGCCCACGATGACCTCGACGCGGTGGCCGGCGAGGTGGACTGGGTGATCAAGCAGCGGCTGCTGCAGCGCTACGTCGACAAGCACGCGCTGACGTGGGGGTCGCCGCGGATCGCCCAGCTGGACCTCGCCTACCACGACATCTCGCGCAGCCGGGGGCTGTTCAACCTGCTGGAGCAGCGCGGCCTCGCCGCCCGGGTGGCCGACGACATCGAGGTGTTCGCCGCGAAGTCCACGGCGCCGCAGACCACACGCGCCCGCCTGCGGGGCCAGTTCATCGCGGCGGCGCAGGCCAAGCGCCGCGACTTCACCGTGGACTGGGTGCACCTGAAGCTGAACGACCAGGCCCAGCGCACCGTGCTGTGCAAGGACCCCTTCCGCTCGGTCGACGAGCGCGTGGATCGCCTGATCGAGTCGATGTAGCACGTCGGCGGTCCGGCCCGGACCGCCCGGGTCGGGCACGAGCCGGGCGGCTCGGGGCACGGGCGCAGGTGGTCCCGTCCACGAGCCGGGCGGCTCGGGGCACGGGCACGGGCGGCTGTCCGCACGGGCGCGGGCCCCCGCGGCGTCGCCCCGTCGCCCACGCCGATGCCCGGCCGCGGCTGCCCGGACCCCGTCCACCGGCCGACTAGGATGCGCAGGTGCCTCGTCGACTCGCCCGCCCTGCCGCCCGGCTCGCCATCGGCGGCGCCGCCCTGACCCTGCTCGCCGGCTGCTGGACCTCCGGCTCCGATTCCGAGGGTACGGTGGCGGTGGAGCCCACGACCCCGGCCGCCGCCCCCACCGTGGCCGCGCCCAACCCCGTGTGCCTCGCGGGGGAGCCCGGTGCGGCGTCCTACGAGTGCGAGGGCGTGACCGTGACCGGCGAGCAGGACGCCGAGCCGACCATCGCCCTGGCCGAGGACTTCCCCCCGGCCACCGAGCTGCAGGTCGCCGACGTCTACGAGGGCAGCGGCGACCCGGTGCAGCCGGGCGACACCCTGACCGTGCAGTACGTGGGCGTGGGCCAGCAGTCCCGCGAGGTGTTCGATGCGTCCTGGCCCGGCGGCGCACCGGCCACCTTCCCCCTGGACGGCGTCATCCAGGGCTGGCAGGAGGGCATGGTGGGCATGACCCCGGGCGGCCGTCGCCTGCTGATCATCCCCGGCAGCCTGGCCTACGGCCCGGAGGGCCGCCCGCCCGCCATCGGGCCCGACGAGACCCTGGTCTTCGTCGTCGACCTGATCAGCGTCGAGCCAGGGGCCTGAGCGGACTCGACCACCGCCCGGGGCGGACGCGCTGCGCGGTCGCCCGGATCCGCCACGAGAGGACTCCCATGGAGCTGTCCAAGCCCGAGATCGACTTCCCGACCGCCCCCGCCCCGGCTGACCTGGTGATCCGCGACCTCACCGTGGGGGACGGGGCCGAGGCCGTCGCGGGGGCCAGGGTCACCGTGCACTACGTCGGGGTCGACTTCGACTCGGGGGAGCAGTTCGACGCCTCCTGGGACCGCGGCGAGCCGATCGAGTTCCCGCTCGCCGGCCTCATCCAGGGCTGGCAGGACGGGATCCCGGGCATGCGCGTCGGTGGCCGCCGCGAGCTGGTGATCCCGCCACGGCTGGCCTACGGCGAGCAGGGACACCACCGCCTCGCCGGGCGGACCCTGATCTTCGTGATCGACCTGCTCGACGTGCGCTGATGGCCCCAGCGGGGAGCCCCGCCGACGGGGTGCAGCCGTACACCAAGGCCGAGCGCCTGCTCAACCTGCTCATGGCCCTGCGCGGCACCCGCGTGGGACTGGACCGTGACCAGATCCGCTCGATCGTGCGCGGGTACGACCCGGACGCCTCACCGGACGCGTTCGAGCGGATGTTCGAGCGGGACAAGGACGAGCTGCGCGCCATGGGCGTCCCGGTCGTGACGCGGACGGACGCCTCGGGGGTCGTCACCGGCTACCGGATCGAGGGGGACTGGGCGCTTCCGCCGCTCGACCTCACCCCGGCCGAGCTGGCCGTCCTCGGCCTGGCCGCCCGCATCTGGCAGCGCGCGGAGCTGGCACCGGCTGCCCTCAACGCGCTGCGCAAGGTCGAGGCGCAGCTCGGCATGGAGTCCGCACCCGGGGGGGACGCCCCGATCGCCGGGCTCTCGGCGGACTCCCCGGCGCTGAACGCCCTGATCGCGGCGTGCAGCACGCGCACCCCGGTGTCGTTCGGGTACCGGAAGGCCCCCGACCAGGAGGCCGAGCAGCGCCACGTGCAGCCCTGGGGGGTGGTCTGGTGGCGGGGCCACTGGTACCTCGTCGGGCACGACAGCGACCGGGCTGACGTCCGGGTGTTCCGGGCCTCGCGCATCACCGGGTCGGTCCGACCGGAGCCCGAGGCGGGCGCGTTCGAGGTGCCCGCGGGGTTCGACGCCCGGGCGGCGATCGGCCGGTTCGCGGCCACGGACCGGTCGGTGCTGCGCGTCGCGCTCGTCCCGGGTACCGGGGCGGCGCTGCGCCGCGACGCAACCCCGGCCGGCCAGGCAGACGACGGGTGGGACCTGGTCGACCTGCCGGTGGAGGACCTGGCGGCCGGGGTGGGCCGCGTGCTCGCCCTCGGGGGGGCAGCCCGCGTGCTGGGCCCGGAGGGAGCCGTCCGGGAGGCGGCTGCCCAGCTCGACGCCATCATCGCCGGCCATGCCGCCCCGGCCCCGGCAGTCGGCCGCGCGCTGCCGGAGCCGGGCGCCCGCCCGCCCGGCAGCGCCCAGTTCTCCAGGCTCCTCGCGCTGGTCCCATGGCTGGTGGCCAACAGCGGGGTGACGGTCGCAGCCGCGGCCGCCCACTTCGGCGTCACCGAGGAGCAGCTGCTCGCGGACCTCGCCTCGGTCATCACGTCCGGGGCGGACGACTGGACGCTGTTCGACATCCAGTACTGGGAGGACGGCGGGGTGATCGAGGTCATCGACGCCCTGGAGCTCGCCGAGCCCCTCACGCTGACCCCGGACGAGGGGCTGGCGCTGCTGGTCGCCCTGCACGCGCTGGCAGCCGTCCCCGGGGGGCACGACCGGGCCGCGCTGGAGTCCGCCACGGGGAAGGTGACCGCCGCCCTCGGCGCCGGGGCACCGGCGCCCGGGGCCGTCACCGTCCGCGTCGACCTGCCCGAGCGACCGGTCGCGGCGGTGGAGGAGGCCCTGGCCGGCGGTCGCGCCCTGGAGCTGACCTACCTCGGCGCGGTCCGGGACGCCGTGACCCACCGGCTGGTGGACCCGATCGGCGTGGTCGTGGTCGACGGGTACTCGTACCTGCGCGCGTTCTGCCGCTCGGCGCAGGACCTGCGGCTGTTCCGGCTGGACCGCATCCTCGACCTGCGGGTCTCGCCCGAGCCGGCGGGGCCGGTGACCGACGCTGCGGCGTCCGTCGAACCGATGGCCGTGGCCCTCTCGGCGACCGGACGGCGGGTCGTGGTGGACCTGCCTGCCGGCTCGCCGGTGCTCGACCGGCATCCGGTCACCCGGCGCTGGAACCTGCCCGGGGGCGGGGTGCGCGCCGAGCTGCCGGTCGGGGACTACGCCTGGCCCCGCGGCCTGGTGCTCGGCTCGGCCGGTCGGGTGGTGCTGCGCGAGCCCGCGTGGCTGGCCGAGCAGGTGCTCGACGCGGCCCGCGCGGCGCGCGCCGTCCTGCCGACGTGACCGCTCGTCGACACGTGTCACCCCAGCAGCCCGATGTAGTTGCATCGGCACCCTGCGCAGTCACATGATGCGCCCGCACGGACGGGCAGACGTGCTCAAGTCGCACGACGCTGCCTCCGATGCACGAGGGGCCGGGCCCATCCGGCTGCGCAAGGAGGTGGCCACCATGACGACGATCAAGGCAACATGTCCGACATGCGGGGATGTCGACCTCACCCCGGCGGACGTGACGGTCACGGTGGCGCACGCCCTGGGTTGGTCCACCTACACGTTCCGCTGCGTCACCTGCTGGGACGCCGTCTGCAAGCCGGCCGACGACGACGTGGTCCAGCTGCTCACCGGGGCCGGCGTCCGGGTCGAGCGGCTCGACGTGCCCATGGAGTACCTGGAGTCCCGCGCCATGGTCGCCAGTGCCCTCCCGCTCACCGACGACGACCTGCTCGACTTCGCCCTCTGGCTGCACCGGACCGACGACATCATCGGCGTCCTGCTGGGGGAGTAGCCTCCGATCCCCGGGCACGGCGGCCACCGCCGCGCCGATTGGGCGTTGTGCCGAGGCGGCCGTAGGCTCTTCCCAGACCGAGCGGATCTGACTGGAGGCCGACATGCCCAACCTGAAGGGCTCCGAGTGGCTGATCATCATCCTGCTGGTCGTGCTGCTGTTCGGCGCCAAGCGCCTCCCGGATGCCGCCCGCAGCATCGGACGCTCGCTGCGCATCTTCAAGGCCGAGACCAAGGGCCTCGTCGACGAGCAGGCCGCCCCTGCCCCCGGCGCCGCTCCTGCGGCCGTGCCCGGCTCCACGACCCCGGCCGTCGAGGGCTCGGCCCAGGGCGGCGGAGCGTCCGTCGCGCCCGGGACCGGCGCAGCCCAGCCCGAGCCGGTGACCAACGCCGTGCCACCGCCGGGTGACGCCAGCGGTCGCCCGCATCCGGAGACGCCCGCCGCACCCGCGCCCGGACAGCCCCAGGCGTGAGCGCGCCGGCGGTGCCGCGACGCCGCCGGGACCGGTCGCGCGATCCCGGGGCGGCGATGCCGCTGGTCGACCACCTGCGCGAGCTGCGCCGACGCCTGGTCATCTCCCTGGTGGCGATCGCCCTGGGCACGGCCCTGGGCTGGGTCTGGTACGACGAGGTGTTCGCCCTCGTGCGGGGCCCGTTCGACACCGTCGTCGCCGAGGCCCAGGAGTCGGGCCGGGACGTGACGCTGGCGTTCACCGGCGTGGCCGACCCATTCGTGATGCAGCTCAAGGTCGCCGGGGTGACCGGGGTGCTGCTCGCCACGCCCGTGTGGCTCTACCAGCTGTGGCGGTTCGTGACGCCGGGGCTGCACACGAACGAGCGGCGCTGGGCGCTGGGCTTCGCGGCCGTGGCGACCCCGCTGTTCCTCGCCGGGGCAGCGCTGGCCTACGTCTTCCTGCCCCGCGGCCTGGACATCCTGCTCGGCTTCACGCCGGCCAACATCGAGAACATCATCTCGGTCGATCGGTACCTCTCGTTCTTCCTGCGCATGCTGCTGGTCTTCGGCGTGGGCTTCCTGCTGCCGCTGCTCGTCGTCGGCCTGAACTTCGCCGGCGTCCTCACCGCTGCGACGCTGCGCTCCTGGTGGCGGTGGATCGTGATGGGCATCATCGTGTTCGCCGCGGTGGCCACGCCCACCGGCGACCCGTTCAACCTCATGCTGCTGGCCCTGCCGCTGGCCGCGCTCATGGGGCTGGCCTGGGGGGTGTGCTGGGCCAACGACCGTCGCCGCGCGCGGCGGGCCGCAGCCGCACCGCAGTGGGGCGACGACGAGACCTCGGCGCTGGACACCTGACGCGCCGACCTCCGACCGGGCCGGCGCGGTACGGTCCGCCTCGTGGAACGGCGCATCGGGGTGCTCGTCAACCCCACCTCCGGCAAGGGGCGGGGCGCACGCGTGGCCGGGGAGGTGCTGCGGCAGCTCGGCAGCCGAGGCGACCGCGTGGTGGAGCTGCGCGGGGACTCCGGCGAGCAGGCCGTGGAGCTGGCGGCCAAGGCGGTGGCCGGTGGGCTGGACATCCTCGCGGCGGTCGGCGGTGACGGCACGATGCACCTCGCGCTGCAGGCGGTCGCCGGCACGGACACCGCCCTGGCGATCCTCCCGGTCGGCACCGGGAACGACGGGGCCTCCGCCGTCGGCGTCCCGACCGGCTCGCTGGACGCCGCCATCGCGGTGGTGCTGGCCGGGGACGCCGAGCCGTTCGACGTCGGCCGGGTCAGCACCGCCGACGGCACCGACCGGTACTTCCTGTGCGTGTGCTCGACCGGCTTCGACTCCCTGGTGAACGAGCGGGCCAACTGCATGACCAGGCCCAGCGGTGATGCCCGCTACGTCCTGGCCCTGCTGGCCGAGCTCAGGCAGTTCGCCCCTGTGCCCTACCGCGTGGTCGTCGACGGCACGCTGGTCGAGGCCGACGCCATGCTCGTCTCGTTCGGCAACGGGCCCACCTTCGGCGGGGGCATGCGGGTGTGCCCAGGGGCTGACCTGCACGACGGCCTGCTCGACATGCTGTGGGTGCACCGGATCGGCAAGGGCGAGCTGCTGCGCGTCTTCCCCCGCATCTACGCCGGGACGCACGTGTCGCACCCGGCCGTGGAGGAGCGGCCGGTCAGGGAGGTCCACGTCGAGGCCCCGGGGATGCTCGCGTACGCCGACGGTGAGCGCATCGGGCCGCTGCCCGTCACGATCACGACGGTCCGGGACGGCGTGCGCATCCTGGTGCCGCGCCGCTGAGCCGCCCCGCGGCAGGACCCGGCGAGGGGTAGCGTCGGGGGGCATGAGCACCCGCGCGGCCGACCCGGTCCGGTCGCAGCCAGCATCGGACGACGAGGCCCTGGTCCGCTTCCGGTCCCTGTACCCGTTCGGCCTCGACCGCTTCCAGGAGCAGGCCTGCCGCGGCATCCTGGCTGGCCGCGGCGTGCTCGTGGCCGCCCCCACCGGCTCGGGCAAGACCGTGGTCGGCGAGTTCGCGGTGCACCTGGCCGTGGAGCGAGGCACCAAGTGCTTCTACACGACGCCGATCAAGGCGCTGTCCAACCAGAAGTACAACGACCTGGTGCTGCGGTACGGGCCCGAGCAGGTCGGCCTGCTCACCGGCGACAACTCGATCAACGGGGAGGCTGCGGTGGTCGTGATGACCACCGAGGTCCTGCGCAACATGCTCTACGCGGGTTCGCACACGCTCGGCGGACTCGCGTTCGTGGTCATGGACGAGGTGCACTACCTCGCCGACCGTGAGCGGGGCCCGGTGTGGGAGGAGGTGATCATCAACCTCCCGGAGCACGTGGGCGTGGTGGCCCTCTCGGCCACGGTCAGCAACGCCGAGGAGTTCGGCGCGTGGCTGGCCGAGGTGCGCGGGGGCACCGACGTGGTCGTCGAGGAGCACCGGCCGGTGCCGCTGTCCCAGCACGTCCTGGCCGAGACCGCGCTGCACGACCTCTTCGTCGACGAGCGCTCCCGCGCGGTCAACCCCGAGCTGCTCCGCCTGGCCCGCAGCGAGCAGCGGATCGACAAGGCACGGCGTGACTACCGCGACGGGGGTGGTCGGGCCGGCGGGCCGAACCGACCGGCGCCGGGGCGCCCGCGCAAGGGCGGGCGGCGCCCGCGCCCCATGCCCGGGGCAGCCCGGCCCGACATCGTGCGAGCGCTGCAGCGCGAGCAGCTGCTGCCGTGCATCAGCTTCATCTTCAGCCGGGCCGGCTGCGAGGCCGCCGTCGAGCAGTGCCTGCACGCCGGGCTGAGCCTGACGACCCCGCAGGAGCGGGCCGAGATCCGGGAGCGCGCCCTGGCCCGGGTGGTCGACCTGCCGCCGGCCGACCTGGCCGTGCTCGGGTTCGACGGCTGGCTCGACGCCCTCGAACGGGGCATCGCGGCGCACCACGCCGGGCTGATCCCCACCTTCAAGGAGACCGTGGAGGAGCTGTTCCAGCGGGGCCTGGTCAAGGTGGTCTACGCGACCGAGACCCTGGCCCTGGGCATCAACATGCCGGCCAAGGCGGTGGTCCTCGAGCGGCTGGTGAAGTGGAACGGCGAGACGCACGCGCCGATCACGGCGGGGGAGTACACCCAGCTCACCGGCCGCGCGGGCCGGCGGGGGATCGACGTCGAGGGCCACGCGGTGGTCGTCTGGCACCCCGGGATCGACCCCTCGGCCCTGGCTGGCCTGGCCTCCACCCGCACCTACCCCCTCGTCTCCAGCTTCCGACCCTCGTACAACATGGCCGTGAACCTCGTCGGCCAGCTCGGCCGGGCCGCCGCGCGCGAGGTCCTGGAAACCTCGTTCGCGCAGTTCCAGGCCGATCGCGGCCTGGTCGGGCTGGCCCGCCAGGTGCAGCGCAACGAGGAGGCCATCGCGGGCTACGAGGCGTCGATGCAGTGCCACCTCGGTGACTTCGGCGCGTACGCCGCGATCCGACGCGAGCTCTCCGAACGGGAGAAGGGCCTGGCCCGCGCCGGCTCGGCTGTGCGGCGCAACGAGGCGGTCGAGGCGCTCGAGGACCTGGTGCCCGGCGACGTGATCCTCGTGCCGGCCGGGCGGCGCTCCGGACCGGCCGTGGTCCTGGACCCCGGCCTGACCCTCGGGGAGGACCCGCGGCCCTTCGTGCTCACGATCGACCGACAGGTCCGCCGGCTGAGCGTCGTGGACTTCCCGACCCCCCCGCAGGTGCTCACCCGCATCCGCATCCCCCGGTCCTTCGCACCCCGGTCGGCGAACGCGCGCCGCGAGCTCGCGGCGACGCTGCGCAGCCGGCTCGAGGGGGTCGAGGTGCCCAAGCCGACGCGTCGGCGCGGCCACCACGACGAGGACGCCGAGCTGGCCGCGCTGCGCCACCGCCTGCGCGCCCACCCCTGCCACGGCTGCGACGAGCGCGAGCAGCACGCGCGGTGGGCCGAACGGGCCGCTCGGCTGCGTGCCGAGAACGCCGGGGTGCAGCGCCGGCTGGAGAGCCGGACCAACTCGATCGCCCGGCAGTTCGACCGGATCTGCGCGGTGCTGGCCGAGCTGGGGTACCTCAGCGACGCCGGGGAGGCAGCCGCGGTCACGCCCGCGGGTCGGCAGCTCTCGCGGATCTACGGGGAGTCCGACCTGCTCGCGATGGAGTGCCTGCGGACCGGGCTCTGGGCCCCGATGGGCCCCGCCGAGCTGGCCGCGGCGTGCTCGGCGCTCGTGTACGAGTCGCGCGGCGCGGACGTCGCCGGCGCGCCGCCCCCCCGGGTGCCCGGTGCCATCCGGCAGGCCCTCGACGAGACGATGCGCAGCTGGGCCCGGCTCGAGGTGGTGGAGAAGCGCCACGGCCTGCCGGGGACCCGCGCGCCCGACCTGGGCTTCGCCTGGGCGGTGCACCGCTGGGCCGGGGGCGCGACGCTGCGCACGGTGCTCGAGGGCTCGGAGCTCACGGCCGGGGACTTCGTGCGCTGGTGCAAGCAGGTGATGGACTTCCTGGGTCAGCTCGCCTCGGCGACCGGCGACCAGCAGCTGGCGCAGACCGCGCGCGCCGCCATCGACGCGATGCGCCGTGGCGTGGTGGCGGTCACGATCGACGAGGACTGATCGCACGGCGGACGGCCGGCGCACTGCCCCGCCGACGGCCGGCGATCCCGGCCTGCGGTCATCGCGACACGTTCGCGACAGATTGCCGTCCGCTGGGCCTTGCCCCGGGCTCGGGTGGGACGGAAGGATCGTGGGCATGGCACCCTCGGTGGGGAGCACCGCCGCGCCAGCCGCCGTTGCGCATCTCGACGTCGAGGGTCGTCGGTGTGCCGTGCGGCCGCTGCGGGGCACCGGGCTGGGCAGTGTCTGCGGGCCCGCGGCGGTCGTCGACTCCCTCGAGGCGCTGCGCACCACGACCGGGTGGCTCCCGGGGCGTGTCCTCGTCCTCGGCGAGGGCGCGCTCCAACAGGCCTGCCTGGCGCACCTCGACTCCCTGCCCGCCGGCACCTTCGCGGCGATCGTGGCGCTCACCGAGGACGTGCACGCCCTGGCCGGGCTGCGCCTGCCGGGCGGGCGCACCCCGGCGGTCGCCGTGACCCGGCCCGCCGACCGCGAGATGGTCCGGCGCGGGATTCTCATCTGCGTCACGGTGTCCGACCGGCCCGAGCAGCGCCACCCGATCCCCGCGCCGCGCCGGCCACGGCGCCGGACCGCGGGCGGTACCACCCGTAGCCGGGTGCCCGGCACGATCGACCTGCGCGGCAGCACGGGCTGACCACCGCTGACCCGGAGGCGTCGCACCGCCGCAGCACCGCCTCAGCCGCCGTCCCACCGCCGCAGTCGCGGTCCGACCGCCGCCACCCGACCGCCGACCGTCGCGGTCCGACCGCCGCAGCCCGGCCGCCGCCGCGGCCCCTCACTCGCCGTCCGCGGGCCGCCGCGCCGTCCGCAGCCACCGCCGACCCTGTCGTACGGCCCTCAGCCGCCGTCCGCGACCTGCGCCAGGGCGTCGACGAGCCGCGCGGTCGGCGACTCCAGGTTCCAGCGCTGGGCCAGCGCGGCCAGCCGATCCGGATCCTGCGGCGTGGCCGGCAGGCGGCCGTCCACCTCCGGCAGCGGCACGTCAGCCACCCGGACCACCGCCTCGGCGCGCACCAGGTAGTCGTCGGCCGACCGCAACGCCGCGGCGATCCCGGGGCGGATGCCGGCGTCCCCGTCGGCGAGCACCGCGCGCAGGGCCGCGAGGTCCCCGAAGCGCGTGAGCAGCCCGGCGGCCGTGCGCGCGCCCACGCCGGGGATCCCCGGCAGCCCGTCCGAGGGATCGCCGCGCAGGATCGCGAGGTCGGCGTACTGGGCCGGCGAGACGCCGTAGGCGGCCTTGACCGCTCGATCGTCGAGCACCTCGAGTCGGCGGATCCCCTTGCCGGTGTAGAGGACGCGGATGCTCGCGGCATCGTCCACCAGCTGGATGAGGTCGCGATCGCCGGTCACCACCTCGACCGCCTCGCCGCGCGCCCCGTGCCGGCGCGCGAGGGTGCCGATCACGTCGTCGGCTTCGTACCCGGCCACCCCCGCTCTGGGGATGCCCACCGCCTCGAGCACGTCCACGATGACCGCGACCTGCGCGGCCAGGGAGGCCGGCTCGTCCTCGCCGCCGTCGTCGGCCACCCGATGCGCCTTGTAGGTCGGGAGCAGGTCGACCCGCCAGCCGGGTCGCCAGTCCTCGTCCCAGCAGGCGACCAGATGGGTCGGCCGACGGGCCACGACCAGGGCCGCGGTCATGTCGAGGAAGCCTCGAACCGCGTTCACCGGCAGGCCGTCGGGTGCGGTCACCGACTCCGGGATGGCGTGGAAGGCCCGGAAGTAGAGGCCGGCCGAGTCGAGCAGCATCCGCATGGCGGCCCATCCTGCCGCACGGCCGCCCAGCCCGACGACCATCGCGTCGCACCGCCGCACTCGCCGGACCCGATCGCGTCGCGCCGCCGCCCAAGCGCCCCGCCGCCGCCGCGATCGGGACTTCATCCAACTCCTGGACGGCCACAGCCGAATCGATCCAAGTTCGAGGCCGCTGGACGGCCCCGAACTTGGATCAAGTCGGCCGCCACGGTCGCCACGCCGCCCCACGATCGCGTCGCGCAGCCGCCCGGCCGCCCCACGGTCGCGTCGCACAGTCGCCCCGACGGCATCAGGGCGGCTGCGGAGTAGCGTGGCCGCCGTGATCGCACCCGTCGACCGGATCCTGCCCACCTCCGAGGCCCGCGACCTCCTCGCGCTCGCCGCCGAGCTCGCCGACCGGGAGCTGGCCACGCGGGCCCCCGCCGCCGAGGCCAGCGGGACCTTCCCCCGCGAGGTCTTCGACCTGCTCGGGCAGGCCGGCCTGCTCGCGCTGCCCTACCCGGAGGCCGTTGGGGGCGGCGGACAGCCCTACGAGGTGTACCTGCAGGTGCTCGAGGAGCTCGCCGCGCGCTGGCTGACCGTGCCGCTGGGGATCTCGGTGCACGTCCTGTCCTGCTTCCCGGTGATCGCCTGGGGCAGCGAGGAGCAGCAGGAGCGCTGGCTCCCGCAGATGCTCGGCGGCACCACGATCGGCGCCTACTGCCTGTCCGAGCCGCACTGCGGATCCGACGCCGCCGCCCTGACCACCCGCGCCGAGCGGGACGGCGGGGTCTACCGCGTGACGGGGACCAAGGCGTGGATCACCCACGCCGGGGTCGCGGACTTCTACAACCTGCTCGTGCGCACCGGCGGACGGGGTGCCCAGGGCATCACCTGCCTGCTGGCCCCATCCGGAACCCCCGGGCTGTCCGTGGCGGCACCCGAGCAGAAGATGGGCATGAGCGCCTCGCCCACGGCGCAGGTGCTGCTCGACGGGGCCGAGGTCGACGCGGCGGATCGGATCGGCGCCGAGGGGGACGGGTTCCGGATCGCCATGCAGGCGCTGGACGCGGGTCGGCTCGGGATCGCGGCGTGCGCGGTGGGGCTGGCCCGGGGTGCCCTGGACGCCGCGGTCGCCTACGCGCGCGAGCGCCAGGCGTTCGGCCAGCCGATCGTCGGCTTCCAGGGCCTGCAGTTCATGCTCGCGGACATGGACACCCGCATCCATGCCGCACGTGCCCTGCTCCTCGACGCCGCCCGCCGCAAGGACGCCGGGCTGCCGTTCTCCATCGCGGCGGCCCGGGCCAAGCTGTTCGCGACCGACATGGCCATGTCGGTCACGACCGACGCCGTGCAGGTGCTCGGCGGGGCGGGCTACACCACCGACTTCCCGGTGGAGCGCTACATGCGCGAGGCGAAGGTGCTGCAGATCGTCGAGGGCACCAACCAGATCCAGCGGGTCGTCATCGGCCGGGCCCTCGCCACCGGCTGACGGGCAGTCGCCTAGGATCGCCGAGCGTGGAGGACCTCGACCGCCAGATCGTGGCGCTGCTCGCCGAGGACGGGCGCATGTCCTTCACGGACCTGGGCCGCGCGACCGGCCTGTCCACCTCCGCGGTCCACCAGCGGGTCCGTCGCCTGGAGCAGCGCGGGGTGATCCGCGGCTACCGTGCCGTGGTCGACGCCGAGGCGCTCGGGCTGCCGCTGACCGCGTTCGTGTCGATCAAGGCCGTGGACCCCGTCGCCGAGGACGACGCGCCGCAGCGCCTGGCCCACATCGCCGCGATCCAGTCCTGCTACTCCGTGGCCGGCGAGGAGGCCTACATCCTCAAGGTCCGGGTCGCCTCGCCCCAGTCGCTGGAGGCCCTGCTGACCGAGATCCGGGCCGTCGCCGGTGTCTCGACGCGCACCACGGTCGTGCTCTCCACGCCGTTCGAGGACCGCCCGGTGCAGTAGCGCCCCGCGGGGCTCAGCGCAGCAGCGACATGGCCATCCGCCGGTAGGTGTGCCGGCGACCCCGGATCGCCATGCTGTAGGCGACCAGGTTCTCGGGCAGGGTGATCCCGAAGTACCCGCAGTCGCCGAGGTGGTGGATGTCGGTGCCGGTCATCTTCGCCATCAGGGCCAGCGCGCGGATGGTGTCGACGTCCGCGCCCTCCTGGGAGGTGCCGATGGCGGTCATGGTGAGCGCCCCGGCCCGGTGCGCGGCCTCCACCCAGCCGCGCACCTGGGCCTCGTGGCAGCCTGGCACGGTGCCCGGTGCGGGGAGCAGGACGACGTCGGCACCGGCGGCGACGAAGCCGTGGATGGTCTCCTCGTCGACGATCGCCGAGCCCGCCTCGGTCCCGCTGCCGGCGGCGTGCATCTTCCCGGCGACCAGGATCACCTCGCCGCCCACCGCCGCCCGGGTGGCGGCGATGGCCCGGGTCAACGACGCGTTGGTCACCCCCATCCCGGGGTTGCCGGTCAGGACGATCGCGTCCACGCCGAGCGCGGCGGCGCGCCGGGCGTTCTCCGGCGTCGCGAGCCGGCCGGACCTGGCCGCATCGATCATCTGGCCCGAGGTGACCAGGTCGGCCTCGGGATCCACCGGCTCGAGGTTCACCGCGACCAGCCGGCCGGTGAGGCGCCGGATCGACCGGACCACCTCGTCGGGGGAGTCCGCGGGGACTGCCTGCACCGCCGGCGCGGTCACGTCGAGGACGTTGAGGATGACCAGGTCGGCGCCCTGGCTGGCAGCGAGCTCGGGATTGCTCACGTCGAAGACCAACGGCATCGCCGGGGCGATCACCTCAGCCGCGATCGTGCGCCCCTCCGAGCCGCGGATGGCAGCGAGCTTCTCGGTGCGCGAGTAGCCGGCCAGGTCACGTGCGGTGGCGTCGAGCAGTCGCTTGGGCATGCCGCCAGTGAACCGCCGGGCGGCCGTCGGCACCAGCCGACGGGCTCAGTGCAGCTCGCCGGACTCCACGTGGTGCCGCCACCAGTACTGGCCCTCCTGGGGCAGCGTGTGGATCGGGTCGTAGTACCGGTAGGTGCGCTCCAGCGCGTGCGGGTCGGCGAACTCGATGCCCGTGCGGTAGTTCTTGGTCCACTGCGAGATCCCGAGGATCCGGTCGTAGCTGTGCACCTGATGCACCCAGCGCTTGCCGACGAACGGGACGTCGCACACGATCCGCGGGGTCGCGAACCCCGGCAGGTACCCCATGATCGCGTGCTGCAGCTCCTGTGCCCGCTCCAGCGACACCCGCCAGTGCTCGGCGTTCGGGATCATGTCGCACATGTAGAAGTAGTAGGGCATGATCCCGGCGCCGTCGAGCAGCGTGAAGCAGAGGTCGAGCAGGTCGTTCGGGGTCGCGTTGACGCCCTCCATGAGCACGCCCTGGTTGCGCACGTCGCGCACGCCTGCCTCGAACATGGCCCGGACCGCCTCGGCCACCAGCGGGGTGATCGAGGCTGCGCTGTTCACGTGCGTGTGGATCGCCAGCGACACCCCCCTGGCCCGGGCCTTCCCCGCGACCCGGTGCATGCCGGCGACGACCTCCTCCTGCAGCCAGTGCTGGGGCAGCCCCATGAGTGCCTTGGTGGCCAGCCGGATGTCGCGGATGTGGTCGATGTCGAGCAGCTCGTCGAGGTAGGACTCCAGCCGGGGCCACGGCAGGTTCGCGACGTCGCCGCCCGAGACGACCACGTCGCGCACGTTGGGGTGGGTGCGCAGGTAGGCCATGTGGGCCGCCTGGCGGTCGACCGGCTTGAGCACCAGCTTGAACTTGTCCACGCTGGGGGTGGAGTTGCCCACGAGGTCCATGCGGGTGCAGTGCCCGCAGTACTGCGGGCAGGTCGACAGCAGCTCGGCCAGGACCTTGGTCGGGTAGCGGTGGGTCAGCCCTTCGGCGACCCACATCGCCTGCTCGTGCAGGGAGTCGCGGGAGGCGAACGGGTGGCTGCCCCACTCCTCGAGCCGGTCGGAGAGCACGGGGAGCATGTAGCGCCGGATGGGGTCGGCGTAGAAGGCCTCGGTCAGCGACCCCGGGCCGGCCGGCTCGGTGCCGCGCAGCATCGTGTTGAGCATCTGCGGGGGCACGAGCATCGACATCGTGGCCCGCTGCTCGTGGTCGTCCTGCAGGTCCTGATAGACGCTGTCGTCGAGCAGGTCGCCCATGAGCGCGCGCAGCTGCCGCGGGTTCTTCACGCAGTGCGCCCGCTGCCACTGGGCCGAGCGCCACTCCTCCTCGGTCACGTCCGCCCAGCCCGGGAACCGGGTCCAGTCAGGCTCCTCGAGCAGCGTGCGCAGGTACATGTAGGGCTGCTCGGGCGCCCCCGCGTGTTGCTCGGCGGTGGGCAGGAACGGGTCAAGGATCTCCGTCATCGCACCAGCCTAGCGCAATGATTGCCCGTCTGCGGGCTGGCGCGCCGACTATTCTCCGGTGCTGCGTGGTCGATACGCTGGGGGTCGTCCGTCAGGAGGAGCCATGAGCCGAACCGCCGATGCCGTGGGCGTCCATCGCGTCCTGGAGCCCGCCGGGGTGCTGCCCCAGGCGGCGTGGCGGCTCGATGCGAGCCCGCAGATCCGGCCCGACGAGGTGCGGGTGCGGGTCCGCCGGCTCAACCTCGACGCGGCGTCGTTCACCCAGCTGCACGACAAGCACGCCGGTGACGGCGAGCGCGTCCGCGCCGAGGTGGCCGGGATCATCGCCAGCCGGGGCAAGATGCACAACCCGGTGACCGGCTCGGGCGGGATGCTGATCGGGGTCGTCGAGGAGGTCGGGCCGGACTCGCCGCTCGGGCTGCGGGTGGGGGACCGGGTGGCCACGCTGGTCTCCCTCACGCTGACCCCCCTGCGGATCGAGGACGAGTTGCGCGACTGGGACGGCCGCTCGGAGCAGGTGCCCTGCGACGGCACGGCGATCCTCTTCCGGCGCTCGATCGTGGCGACCCTGCCGGAGGACCTGCCCGAGGAGCTGGCGATGTCGGTGAACGACGTCTGCGGCGCACCGGCCCTGACCGCCCGGGTCGTCCGGGCCTGCGTCGACCGGGGCGAGCGCCCGACCGTCGCCGTCCTCGGCGCGGCCGGCAAGAGCGGCTCGCTGAGCCTGGTCGCGGCGCGCCGGGAGGGCGCCGGGCGGACCGTCGGCATCGTCCCGGTCGAGCGTGAGGCGGCGATGCTCCGGGATGCCGGGCTGGCCGACGTGGTGGCCCTGGCCGACGCCCGTGACCCGGTCGGGGTCGCGGAGGCGGTGGCGGGTGCCCTCGGGGCGCCGGCGGACATCACCATCGTGTGCGTCACGGTCCCGGGCTGCGAGCACGGCGCGGTCCTGGCCACCGCGGAGGGCGGCACGATCGTCTTCTTCTCGATGGCCACCTCGTTCACCGCCGCCGCGCTCGGGGCCGAGGGCCTCGCCGCGGACGTCACGATGCTGATCGGGAACGGCTACACCCGCGGGCACGCGGCCTACGCCCTGGACCTGCTGCGCTCGGAGCCGGCGCTCAAGGCCCTGTTCGAGGCTCGGCTGGCGGCGGCCCACCCATGAGGCTGCTGCTGCGGGGCGGCCCGGTCCACGCACCGGCGGTGCCCGGTGCCGACGCGATGCTGGTCGTCGACGACCGGATCGCGTGGATCGGACCTGCGTCGGGGGCCGCGGTGCACGCGGCGGACGCCGACGCCGTCGAGCTGGACGGCGCCCTGGTCGCGCCCGCCTTCGTCGACGCCCACGCCCACCACACGATGACCGGCCTGACGCTGCTGGGGCTGGACCTGCGCGGCGTGCCCAGCCGACAGGCGCTGCTCGACGCCGTGAGGGCGCAGGCGCGGCGGACCCGGGGCCGGCCGATCCTCGGCCACGGCTGGGACGAGACGGCCTGGCCCGACGAGACCCTGCCGACCCGTGCCGAGCTCGACCGGGCCAGCTGGGGATCGGTCGTCTACCTCTCGCGGATCGACGTGCACTCGGCGGTGGCGTCGAGCGCCCTGCTCGCGCTGCTGCCCGGCCTCACCGCGACTCCCGGGTACGAGCCCGCTGGGCGCCTCACCGGCGACGCCCACCACCTGGTGCGCCGGCACCTCACCGAGGAGCTGCCGGGGGGCCTGCGGGGCGCCGCCCAGCGGGCGGCCCGGGCGCACGCCGCCGAGCAGGGCGTCGTGGCCCTGCACGAGGCGGCGGGCCCCGACATCAACGGTGCCGAGGACCTGCGGGCCCTGCTGGCGCTGGCCGCCGCCGAGCCCGGGCCCGACGTCGTCGGCTACTGGGGCCGCCCGGGCGTCGCCGGGGTCCGCGAGGCCATCGACCTCGGGGCCGTCGGGGTGGCCGGCGACCTGTTCGTCGACGGAGCCATCGGGTCGGGCACCGCCTGGTTGCACGCGCCGTACGCCGACAGCCCGGGGACGGGCAACCGCTACCTCGACGGCGAGGCGATCACCGAGACGCTCGTGGCCGCGACCGAGGCGGGACTCCAGGCCGGCTTCCACGCGATCGGCGACGCCGCGCTCGACGCGGTGGCCGAGGGCCTGCGGCAGGCCGTCGTGCGCTGCGGCCAGCCGGCGGTCCGTGCGGCCCGCCATCGCGTCGAGCACGTCACGATGGCCGGCCCGGACCTGCCGGGGGTCCTGGCCGCGGCCGGCGCGGTCGCCAGCGTCCAGCCGCTGTTCGACGCGACGTGGGGGGCCCCGGGCGGGGCCTACAGCCGCAGGCTCGGCCCCGACCGGGCCGCTGGGCTGCACGACTTCGCCGCGCTGGTCCGGGCCGGGGTCTCGCTGGCCCTCGGCTCGGACAGCCCGGTGACGCCCATCGCGCCCTGGGAGTGGGTGCGCGCGGCGATGTGGCACCACAACCCGGCGGCGCGCCTGAGCGGCCGGGCCGCCTTCGCGGCCGCCACCCGCGGGGGCTGGCGGGCCGCGCGCCGCGACGACGCCGGGGTGCTCGCCGTCGGAGCCCCGGCCACCTTCGCCGTGTGGGCGGTCGAGGAGCTCGCCGTGCAGGCACCGGACGCCCGGGTCGCCAACTGGAGCACCGACCCCCGATCGGGCACGCCCGGGCTGCCGCGCCTCGATCCGGGGACACCGGCCCCGAGCTGCCTGGCCACCGTGCTCGACGGCCGCGTGCTGTACGTCGCCGGGGACGCCGAGCTCGCCGGCCAGCTGGGACCGGGCACGGCGGGCGAGCACCCGTGCGGATCTGGGAGCGTGGCGCCATGAGGCTGCAGCTGGATCCCACGCAGGTGGCGCGCGCCCGGGCCCTGGCCGCGTCAGCCGCGGCCCCGGTCCTGACGCTCACCCAGCAGCACACGACCGTCTCCATCGAACGGGCCGTGCTGCGCATGGCCGGGCTCGAGGGCGCCGACGCCGAGGGCATC
Source organism: Candidatus Nanopelagicales bacterium (assembly GCA_025456065.1). GTDB lineage: Bacteria > Actinomycetota > Actinomycetes > S36-B12 > CAIYMF01 > Prado023. The sequence goes on from JALOLH010000009.1 coordinate 19,843, forward strand.
CCCTGGGTGAACCGGCTGGCCGACGCGGTCGCGGAGCAGGTGGGCCTGCAGCACGGGATCGCCCTGCCGGTCTGGGACGCCCTGCAGGCGCAGCGCCGGGCCGACATCGCGGTCGGCGCCGACCCCCTGCGCACGCTCGCGCAGCGGGCAGCCGCGGGTTCGGTGGAGTTCCGGGTCCCGCAGGGACGGGCCGCGGCCGCGGCGACCTCCGGGGCGGTGCGTGCCGCCCGCGCCGGCGTGCGCCGCATCGACCGGCAGCGTCGGGCCCGGGAGCGCCTCGTCGCGCGGTACCCGGTGGACCACCGCCCGTGGATCTACCTGATCGTGGCGACCGGCGACATCCACGAGGACGTCCCCCAGGCGCAGGCCGCGGCCCGCGAGGGGGCTGACATCATCGCGGTGATCCGCTCCACGGGACAGTCGCTGCTCGACTACGTCCCGGAGGGCGCCACCCGTGAGGGGTATGCCGGCACGTACGCGACGCAGGAGAACTTCCGCATCATGCGGGCGGCCCTCGACGACGTGTCGAAGGAGCTGGGCCGCTACGTGCGGCTGACCAACTACGCCTCCGGGCTGTGCATGCCGGAGATCGCCACGCTGGCCGGCCTCGAGCGGCTCGACATGATGCTCAACGACTCGATGTACGGGATCCTCTTCCGCGACATCAACCCGATCAGGACCTTCACCGACCAGCACTTCGCCCGGCAGGTGCACGCCCGGGCGGGCATCATCATCAACACCGGCGAGGACAACTACCTGACCACCGCGGACGCCGTGGACGCCGCGCACACCGTCACGGTCAGCCAGCTGCTCAACGAGCACTTCGCCAAGCAGGCCGGGCTCGAGGACTGGCAGCTCGGCCTGGGCCACGCGTTCGAGATCAACCCCGACCTGCCGGACTCGTTCCGCCTGGAGCTCGCCCACGCGCTGCTCGCCCGGACGCTGTTCCCGGACGCCCCGCTGAAGTGGATGCCGCCGACCAAGCACATGACCGGCGACATCTTCCGCGGCTACCTGCTCGACGCCTTCTTCAACCTCGCCGGGGTGCTGACCGGCCAGGGCATCCTGCTGGTCGGCATGATGACCGAGGCGGTGGTGACGCCGTGGCTGTCCGACCGGGACCTCGCGCTGCAGAACGTGCGCTACGTGATGAACGCGGCCGGTCGGCTGGGGGAGGACCTCGCCCCGGCCGACGACGGGTTCATCGCAACCCGGGCACGGCACGTGCTCGACGAGGCCGTCGAGCTGCTCGAGCGCATCGACGACGACGGGCTGCTCGACGCGATCGCCGACGGCACGTTCGGCCTGATGCGCCGGCCCGCGGACCGCGGCAAGGGCCTGGAGGGCGTGCTGCCGCGGGCCGACGACTACTGCAACCCCGTCGCCACGGTGCTCGCCGAGGGAACCGCCTCATGAGCGCCACCCGTCCCGTCGTGTCAGGGAACCGGTCGCCGCATCCGACGGATCCCATGACACGAGCAGGTGGGGCGCCGGAAGCAGGTGTGTCGCGGGCGGCACGTGTGTCGCGGGCGGCGGGGGTGGTCCCGCGATGAGCCGGGTCATCCGCCCGTATGGCGACGCCACCGGGGACGGCATGGTGCAGGTGTCGTTCACCCTGCCGATCCCGCACGACAAGCGGGCCGAGGGGGCCGCCGCGCAGCTGGCCGCCAAGATGGGCATCGACCCGGCGCTCGTCGTGCACGCCAAGGCGATGGGCCCGGACTTCACGTTCTTCGTCGTCTACGGCCGGGTCAACCACCTCGTCGAGCTCGACAAGGTCGTGGTGCTGGAGCGCGACTTCCCGCTGCTGACCCCGAAGGAGGTCAACGCGCGCATCAAGAAGCAGCTGCGGCGTCCGCTCGTCGTGGTCGGGGCCTGCATCGGGACCGATGCGCACACCGTCGGGATCGACGCGATCCTCAACATCAAGGGGTTCGCGGGGGAGAAGGGGCTGGAGTACTACGCCGGCTTCGAGGTGCACAACCTCGGGGCGCAGGTGCCGGTGCCCGAGCTCGTCGAGGCGGCTGGCCGCGTGAAGGCCGACGCCGTCCTGGTCTCCCAGGTCGTGACCCAGCGCGATGCGCACCTGCACAACACCGAGGAGATGACCGCCGCGTTCCGCGAGGCCTTCCCGCGCGCCCGCCGACCCCTGCTCGTGGTGGGCGGGCCGCGTTTCGACGAGTCGATGGCCGAGCAGCTCGGCGTGGACCGGATCTTCGGGCGGGGCACGACGCCCGCGGAGGTCGCCTCCTACCTCGTGCACCGGATCGTGGGAGCGGGGTCGGCATGAGCACGCCACCGGGCGAGGGGATCGGCACGAGGGTCACGCATCGGCGCTACGTGCCGTACTCGCACGCGCACTATGCCGGCAATCTCGTCGACGGCGCCTACGTGCTGGCCCTGTTCGGCGACGTCGCGACCGAGCTGATGATCCGGCTCGACGGCGACGAGGGACTCTTCGCGTCGTACTCCGACGTGCAGTTCGTCGGCCCGCTGCGCGGCGGGGACGTCGTGGAGGTCTCAGCCGCCCTGGTGGGCCGCGGCCGGCGCAGCCGCGAGATCGCCTTCGAGGCGCACGTCGTGTGCCGCGGTGCCCCCGAGCGCGGGGCCAACGCCGCCGACGTCCTGCCCGAGCCGCTGCTCATCACCACCGCGCGCGGGACCGTGGTCGCCCCGGCCTGACCTCCGACGGCCCGTGGCATCCGGCGGGGCGGGCGACCAGCGGGGATGATGTGCCGGTGACCGTCAGCACCGAGCCTCGCCAGCGCGCGCGGGCCGGGCTTGCGCAGCTGGTGCTGGCGTCCACGGCCGGCGTCCTGCTGGCCCTGGGGTTCCCACCGTTCGGCTGGCTCGGAGGCTGGGTGGTGGTCCCGGCGTTCACGCTGCTGCTGGTGGCGCTGCGTGGGTCCACGTGGCGCCGCGGGGCGCTCCTCGGCCTGGTCGCCGGGCTCGCCTTCTTCCTGGTCCTGCTCGGGTGGATGCGGGTGCTCGGGCCCGACGCGTGGCTCGTGCTGTCCCTGGTCTGCGCGGCGTTCTGGGCCGCCACCGGTGCGGTCCTGCCGTGGCTGCTGGCCCGGCCGGGGTGGGTGCTCACGGTGCCCCTGGCCTGGGTCGCCCAGGAGTCGCTGCGCGAGCGCATCCCGTTCGGGGGCTTCCCCTGGGGACGCCTGGCGTTCGCCCAGGCCGACACGGCGTTCGTCGGCTGGGCGGCGCTGGGCGGTCCGGCCCTGGTCACGCTCGCCGTCGCGCTGGCCGGCGCGGCGCTGCTGGCGCTCATGGACGCGCTGCGCTCGGGGGGTGGGCCGGTCGCCGTCGCCGCCGGGGCGACGGTGCTGGTGGCCATCCCGGCCCTCGGCGCCGGCCTGCAGGGACGGGACTGGGGCGGTCCGGTCGCCAGCACCGAGCCGGTCGCCGTCGTGCAGGGCAACGTGCCGCGGGTCGGGCTGGACTTCAACGCCCAGCGCCGGGCGGTGCTCGACAACCACGTGCGGGTCACCGAGGAGCTGGCGGCGCAGGTGGCTGCCGGCGAGGTGGAGCAGCCGGTGGCCGTGATCTGGCCGGAGAACTCCTCGGACATCGACCCGGTGCGCAACGCCGACGCCGCGGAGCAGATCGACCGGGCAGCGGACGCGATCGGGGTGCCGATCCTCGTGGGCGCGGTGCTGCGCAACCCGGCCGACCCGCCCACCGACGACCACCCCGGCACGATCCTGAACGTCTCGCTGGTCTGGGACCCGGCGACCGGCCCGGGGGAGGCGTACGTCAAGCGCCGGCCGGTGCCGTTCGGCGAGTACCTGCCGTTCCGCGACCTCCTCACCCGGTTCATCACGCGGTTCGAGCGGGTGCCCCGCGACTTCGCGCCGGGCGACGACCCGGGGTTCCTGCTGGTCGGCCCGGTGCCGGTCGGGGTGGTCATCTGCTTCGAGACCGCCTGGGACGACCTGGTGCGCGACGCGGTGCGGGCCGGCGGGCAGGTCCTGGTGGTGCAGACCAACAACGCGACCTACGGCCTGACCGGGCAGCCGGAGCAGCAGTTGGCGATCAGCCGGGTGCAGTCGGTGGCCGCCGGTCGCACCACGCTCGTCGCCGCCACGTCGGGGATCAGCGCGGTGATCGATCCCGACGGCGGCCTGGCGTGGCGCACCGAGCAGTTCGTCGCGGACGCGACGGTGGCCCAGGTCCCGCTGCGCACGGGGCTCACGCCGGCGGTGCGCCTCGGGCCGTGGGTGGAGGTCGTGGTCGCCGTGCTGCTGCTGGGCCTGGTCGCCGTGCGCGGCCGCGCGCGCCGTCAGAGCTCGACGAAGACCTCGCCGTCCGCGACGACGACCGGGTAGGTGGTCAGCGGGGCCGGGCGGCGTCCGGCGGAGAGCACCCGCCGCGACCAGCGCGGGATCGAGCGCCCCGCGATGCCGCTGGCCCAGTCCAGGTTCTCCCCGGTGCGCACCACGAAGCGCGAGTTGTGCCACGGGCACTGGACGACGCCGTCGGCGTAGTGCTGGCCACCCGGGCCCGAGGTCAGCGACAGGCCGAGGTGGGGACACCGGTTGCGAGCGGCGCAGAGGTCGTCGCCCTCACGGGCGACGATGAGCTTCGTCCCGTCGGCCTCGACCTCGCGCATGCTGCCCGGCGCGAAGTCCTCGACCCGACCGATCCGCACCCTGCCCGCCATCACGGCACCTCCTCGCACTCGTCGTCGCTGCGACGCTACCAGCGGGCCGTGCCCGGTCCAGGACCAGCGGGCACCGCTCCACCAGCCGCTCCGAGCGTCCGCGCCTGCTCGCGCACCTCGGCCCGGGTCCGCGTGCCGACGCCTTCGGCCCTGGCGAGCAGGGAGGTCGTCGCGGCCAGGCAGACCAGGAAGGTCCCGACGCCGATCGGCCGAGCCACCAGGAGATCGACCGATCGGGGCCCCAGCGCTGCCGTGGGAGGATGGGGCGGTGACCGACACGTTCGCCGACCTCGGCCCGATCCTGGTGATCATCCCGACCTACGACGAGCGCGAGAACGTGGCACGGATCACCGGGCGGGTCCGCGCGGCGGTCCCCGAGGCGCACGTGCTGATCGCCGACGACAACTCCCCGGACGGCACCGGCGCGATCGCCGACGAGCTCGCGGCGGCCGACGACCACGTCCACGTCATGCACCGCCTCGGCAAGGAGGGCCTGGCCGCCGCCTACATGGCCGGCTTCGCCTGGGGCCTGGAGCGCGGGTACGAGGTGCTCGTGGAGATGGACGCCGACGGCTCCCACCAGCCCGAGCAGCTGCCCCTGCTGCTCGACGCCCTCCGGGAGGCGGATCTCGTGCTGGGGTCGCGCTGGGTTCCGGGCGGAGAGGTGGTGAACTGGCCCAGGTCGCGCGAGCTCCTCTCCCGGGGCGGGAACCTCTACACGCGGATGGCCCTCGACCTGGAGCTCATGGACGCCACCGGCGGCTACCGCGCCTTCCGAGCCCAGACCCTGCGCGACCTGCACCTGCACGACGTGGCCTCACAGGGCTACTGCTTCCAGGTCGACATGGCGCGACGGGCGCTGCGTTCGGGGAAGCGTGTCGTCGAGGTGCCCATCACGTTCGTGGAGCGCGAGCACGGCACCTCGAAGATGAGCGGCAGCATCGTCCGCGAGGCGTTGTGGCGCGTCACCGTCTGGGGCGGCCAGGAACGCACCGCCAGGGTCCGTGCCGCCGTTCGGCGCCGGCCTGCCCGCACCGCGGCGGGGGGCTGAGCGATGGCCAGGTTCGCCACCCTGGCAGTCCTCGCGCTGCTCGCCGTGGCCGAGGTGGCCGCCGTGATGGCCCTGGAGCAGCACCTCGGTGCCCCCACGACCCTGCTGGTCCTGGGCCTGGACATGCTGCTGGGCCTGGTCGTGATGGCGTGGGCCCTGCGGACCCCGCCGCCGCGCGGCTGGCGGCTCCTCGCGGGAGCGGTGATCGCCCTGCCCGGCCTCGTGCTCGACCTCGTCGGCGGGGCCCTGCTCCTGCCCCCGGTGCAGCGCTGGCTGGCCACCCACCTGGACCGCGGCGCGCAGTCCCTGCTGCGCCGTCAGGGGATGTCCGTCATCACGGTCACCGGAGCCGACGGACTGCGACGCACGACCGTGGTGCCCGGCGACGTCGTCCCCGGCGAGGTCGTGGAGCCGAGCCCGGCGGATGGCGCTGGCCCGCCCCCCGAGACGCCGAACGACCCGGCCCAGCGCCCCGGGGTGATCCGCGGGGAGCTGGCCGGGCCGGAGGGGTGAGACGGGTCCGTTCGGCGGGGCCGTGTGCCAGCCCTGGGTCGGGACGGGTGGTCGGCCCTTCCCGAACGGGGGTGACGGCGCCGGTGGCCGTCAGGCCGAGCGCCGCACGCCCTCGCCACGGCGGGCGCGCAGCAGCGCGAGGCGCTCGTCGAGCAGCTCCTCGAGCTCGGGGATCGACCGACGCTCGAGCAGCATGTCCCAGTGGGTGCGCGCGGGCTTCTCGGGCTTGCGCTCCGGCTCGACGCCGTCACGCAGGGTCGCGGGCTGGCCGCAGGTGGCGCACTCCCAGTCGTACGGGATCTCCGCCTCCTCGGCGAAGGGCATGGTCGTCTCGTGCCCGGCGGGGCAGTCGTAGGTGGTCATGCGACGCGGAGCGAAGTCCACGCCCGCGTCGCTCTCGTAGCTGGTGGATCCGAGGCGGGTCCCACGAAGGGCGCCGTCAGCCATGGTTCGCCGTGCCTTTCCGCGCGCCCGGGAGGGACGCGCATGCCGCGGCCGAGGTGGGCCGCACGGGAGTCAACACATCAGGACCTTCGGTTCATTCCCGCTGGACGGATGCGCCAAACGCGCAGGACCGGCAGATCGGGTCCCTGCACCGGTGTCCAGCGTGCCCAGCGGGCATCGGGCACGCCGGCCCGCTGTGATGGGGCCATGCCTGCCGAGCGCGTGATCGCCGAGCCGCTGGATGCCATCCCGCTGGAGGAGGTCTCCGGCCTGACGCATGCCGTGAGCGCCGACGGGGTCGTGACGATCGCAGCCATTGGTGACCGGGCGGCCCGGATCGCGATCGCCCGCGTGCGCGCCGGGGACCACCAGCCGACGTGGGAGGTCCTCGACCTCACCGAGGCGCAGGGCACCGCGATCCCGGCCAAGGACCCGCAGCTCGAGGCGCTGGCGACCGACGGCGCGGGCGGCGTCCTGCTCGTGCAGGAGTGGCCCAACCGTGCGGAGTACATCGACGGGCCCTCGAGAGGTGTCGTGGTCGGCCTGACGCTCGAGGTCCCCGACGTGCCGGGCACGCAGGAGCTGCGCCGCAGCTGGGACGACGCCGAGGGGTCGCACGCGGAGGGTGCCGTGCTGCTGCGGGACGGCCACCTGCTGGTGGTCAAGGAGAAGCACCCGGCGGCGCTCGTGGAGTTCGGTCCTCCCGGCGACGCACCGGGCGGGTTCGGACCGGAGCGGTGGCATCCGTACGGCGAGCGGTGGGCCCGCGGCACCGGCGAGCAGGTCCTGGTGGCCCTGGCCGCCTGGTACCCCGACGACGCCCTGGCGCAGGCGTGTCCGGACCTCAGCGATGCCGACGAGGCACCCGACGGGCGCCTCGTGGTGCTCAGCGACCAGGGCATGGCGCTGGCCGTGGTGGGCCCGCAGGTGCCGGCCGAGCAGCCCTTCGCCGGCACCTTCGGAGCCGACGCGGTCTGGGAGCTGCACGGGATCAGCGCGAAGCCGGAGGGGGTCGCCGTGCTCCCTGACGGGGTCGTGCTCGTGGCCTGCGACCGCCGCAAGGCCAAGCGGAACCTCTTCGTCGTGCGCGCCGTGCCTTGGCCCTGACGGTCATGCCCCGCCGCCTGCGCGCCTGTCGAGGACCTCGCGCAGGACCCTCGGGCGGTCGGTGACGATCCCGTCCACCCCGAGGTCCAGCAGCTGCTCCATCTGCGGCGCGTCGTCGATCGTCCAGACGTGCACCTGGAGCCCGCGCGCGTGGGCACGCTGCACGAAGGCCTCGGTGACCAGCGGCACGCGGCCCTGCCGCGGTGGGACCTGCGCGGCCACGGCGCGGGTGCGGGGGAGCCGGCCGACCACGAGCCGGGCCACCTCCCCGGTCCCCAGCGAGGTGGCCAGCCGGGCGCCCCCCATGGCGCGCAGCCGCTGCAGCCGGGCGGTGGAGAAGGACGCGGCACAGACCCGGTCCCACGCACGTGTGTCGGCCACGGCAGCCAGGAACGGCCCGATGGCGTCAGTCGACTTCACGTCGACGTTGAGGCGCAGGTGCGGCCACTGCGTCAGCGCCTCCGTGAGCGCCATCGGTGCCTCGCCGTTCGCGAGGCGGCCCCGCTGGATCCGGCGCAGCGGCAGGGCTGCGACCGGACCGGCCAGGTCGGTCGTGCGGTCCAGGGTGCCGTCGTGGAACACCAGGGCGTGCCCGTCGATGGTCGCGCGCACGTCGGTCTCGACGACCGGGAAGCCCAGGTCGACGGCGTGCTGGAAGGCGGCGGGGGAGTTCTCGCACGCCTCCTTGGCGCCTCCCCGGTGGGCGATCGCGATGGGTCGCGGGAGCCCGGCGAACGGGTCAGCCGGCTCTGGCACCTAGCGTCGCACCCGGACGTGGTCCACCCGGCTCGTCGTCCACGAGCCGTTCGCCTGGCGGACCTTGGCCCGCCAGTAGCCGCTGCCCGAGGCAGCGACGTACAGCACGGCCACGCCCTTGGGGCCCGAAGCGGCATCGCCCACCGTCCGGTAGCGGGAGGACCCGTTCGGACGGAACTCGAAGCGGACGAGGGCGGGGCGGGGGTCGGCCCGCCAGGAGCCACCCTGCGCGCGGGCCTGGACGGTGGCGCGCAGGGTCAGGACCGCCCGGCGGCGCACCGGCTCGGGGCTGGCGTCGAAGGTGCGCAGGCGCAGGCGGGCGTTCGGCGCCAGGCCCGAGCCCTGCAGCGACAGGGCCGCAGCCACCGCACGATCGGCGCGCACGATGCCGTGGCCGTACTGCTGGTCGCGCCCGTTGCCGCTCACGTCGTCCTGGGCGGTCAGCTGGGTCACGGACACGATCTGGGGGGCGCTGAGGGAGGGGTTCGCGGCGGCCACCAGTGCCATCGCGCCGGAGACGTGCGGCGCGGCGAAGGAGGTCCCGGACTCGCGGTTGTAGCCGCCTCCGGGGTAGGCCGCCAGCACGCGCTCGCCCGGCGCTGCCAGGGCGATGTGCCGCCCGGTGTTGGAGAACACCGACGGTGCGCCGCTGGCGTTGACCGAGGCGACCGCGACCACGTTCGGGGACGCCGCCGGGTACTGCACCGCGTTGCCGTCCTGGTAGGAGTTGCCGCCCGCGGCGACGAGGACGGCACCCCGCGCGAATGCGTAGGCACAGGCCGAGTCGAGGACGGGGTCCCGGTCCGGCCCGCCGAGCGAGAGGTTGATCACGCGGGCGCCGCGATCGGCGGCGGCGATGATCGCCCGCGCGACCGTCGCGCTGTCCCCGACGCCCGACACGTCGAGCGCCTCCACCGGCAGGATGTTGGCCTGCGGGGCGACACCCGCCATGCCGATGCCGTTGAGGTTCCCCGCGACGAGGCTGGCGACCCGGGTCCCGTGGACCATGGCCGAGCTCGGGACGGCCGGTCCGGGCGTGAGGTCCACGGTGGGCATGACGCGACCGACCAGGTCCGGGTGGGAGCCGTCCACGCCGCTGTCGACGACGGCCACCGTCACGCCGAGCCCCTGCGTGGTGCGCCAGGCCTCCGGCAGCCCGACCATCGCGAGGTTCCACTGGGAGGCCATGAACGGCTCGGGGGCGGGCAGCGGCAGCTCGAGGCGCCGCAGCGGCACGGTCGGCGCTGCCACGACGCCCCGCTGCGCGTCGAGGTGCTCGACCAGCTCCTGCTGATCAGCCGGGCTGTCGGTGCGCAGCTTGCGCACCTCGGGGCCCTCGTCGGTCGTGACCAGCACGGTCACCTCGTTGCGGGTGTTCGCCAGGCTGCGATCGCTGGCCGTGACGTCGACCGCATCGACGGGGAGGTCCTCGAGCGGGAGGTCGACGACGGCGGCGACCGCGGCGCCAGAGGCGCCCGCGGCGTCGGCGGCGGTGGCGTCGTCGGCGGCCGCGAGCGGGGCGGGCACGAGGAGCGCCAGCGCGGTCACCATCACCAGCAGGCGCGGCGCGGGTGGCACGGGGGCTCCTGGGGGTAGGGCGGAACGGGCGAATCGGCTGGAGGGGGCCCAGTATGCCTCGTCCGCCCGTGCGTGCGGAGGGGGCGAGGGCCACTCCACACTAAGGAGGGCATAACTCGACGTCCGGGCGTCACCCGAATGGGCGATGATGCGCCGGTGGATGCCACGGCGACCGGCCCCGGGATCGGCCGCACGTTCCTCCGCCTGGGCACCTCCGCGTTCGGCGGACCGGTGGCGCACCTGGGCATCTTCCGCACCGAGCTGGTGGGCCGGCGGCGCTGGCTCAGTGACGCGCAGTACGCCGACCTGGTGGCCCTCGGCCAGTTCCTGCCGGGTCCCGCGAGCTCCCAGGTGGGCATGTCCGTGGGACTGCTGCGCGGCGGGATCGCGGGCTCGCTGCGCGCCTGGCTCGGGTTCACCCTCCCCACCGCCGTCCTCATGCTGGGCGCGGGGCTGGTCGTGGGCGCCGGCCTGGCTGTCCCGGCCGGGCTGGTCGGGGGGCTCAAGGCGGCGGCGGCCGCCGTGGTCGCCCAGGCGGTCCTGGCGATGGCCCGCTCGCTGTGTCGCGGCTGGATCAGGGCCGGCCTCGCCCTGGCCACGGCCGGCGTCGTCCTGGCCCTTCCCACGACGTGGGCCCCGGTCGCCGGCCTCGCCGGGGCCGGGCTCGTCGGGCTGCTCACCCTGCGGGGCGCGGCCGTCCCCGAGGCGGTGGACGTGCTGCCCCGACCGGCGATGCCGCGCTGGGCGGCACCGGCGGCGCTGGTCGCGTTCGCGGCGCTGCTCGTGGTGCTGCCGCTCGCCGCGCGCGCCTGGCCGGGCGAGTGGACGACCCTGGTGGCGGGCTGCTACCGCGCGGGCGCGCTCGTCTTCGGGGGTGGCCATGTGGTCCTGCCGCTGCTCGAGGAGGTGGCGGTGGGCTCGGGGGCGGTGAGCGAGGCCACCTTCCTGGCCGGCTACGGACTGGCCAACGCGATGCCCGGGCCGCTGTTCGCCTTCGCCGGGTACGTCGGCTCCGCCGCGGGCGGGCTCCTGCTCGGTGTGGCGTGCCTCGTGGCGGTGTTCCTGCCCGGGTGGCTGCTCGTGGTCGCCGCCCTGGGGCAATGGCACCTGGTCGCGGCCGACCCGAGGCTCCGGGCCGCCCTGGCGGGGGTGAACGCCGCAGTCGTGGGCCTCCTCGGCGCCGCCCTGTGGGACCCGGTCATCCGCGAGGGGATCACCTCCGCACCGACGGCCGTCCTCGCGGTCGCCGCGTTCCTGGCCCTCGTGGTGCTGCGGATCCCACCGCAGTTCGTCGTGCTGGCCTGCGCCCTCGTGGGGTCGATCCTGCTTGCGTGAGGGCGGGGGATAGGTTCGGGAGGTCCCGCCGCACCTCCGACGTGCGGCACCAGCACGAACGGGAGGGTTCCCATGGGCACAGCCCGCACTGCCATCGTCACCGGCGCGGCCCGCGGCATCGGGGCGGCCGTGGCGACACGCCTGGCTGCCGACGGCCTGGCCGTGGCCGTGATCGACCTCGATGCCGCCGACTGCGGGCCGGTGGTGGCCAGCATCGAGGCTGGCGGCGGCCGTGCGCTGGCCGTGGGCGCGGATGTCGCCGACGAGCCGGCCGTCGCCGCGGCCGTCGAGCAGGTGACGGCCGAGCTGGGACCGCCGACCGTGCTGGTGAACAACGCCGGGATCATCCGCGACAACCTGCTGTTCAAGATGACCGTCGCGGACTGGGACGCCGTCATGGCCGTCCACCTGCGGGGCGCGTTCCTGATGGCGCGGGCCGTGCAGGGGCACATGCGCGAGGCAGGCTTCGGGCGCATCGTCAACCTGTCGTCGACCTCCGCGCTGGGCAACCGCGGCCAGGCCAACTACTCAGCGGCCAAGGCCGGCCTGCAGGGGTTCACCAAGACGCTGGCCATCGAGCTCGGCCGCTTCGGCGTGACCGCCAACACCGTCGCCCCCGGCTTCATCGAGACGGAGATGACCCACGCGACCGCGGCCCGCATGGGGGTGTCGTTCGAGGACTTCACGAGAGTGGCCTCCGAGCAGATCCCCGTGGGTCGCATCGGCCAGCCCGAGGACATCGCCCACACCGTGTCGTTCCTGGTCAGCGAGGGCGCCGGCTTCGTCTCCGGCCAGGTGATCTACGTGGCCGGCGGACCCAAGGACTGAGGGGAACGGCCATGCGCGTCTTCCACGGCGTCGAGGAGCTGCAGCAGGCGGCCGGGACGCACCTCGGCCACAGCGACTGGCACACGGTCAGCCAGGCGCAGGTCGACCTGTTCGCGCAGGCCACCGGTGACCACCAGTGGATCCACGTGGACCCGCAGCGCGCCGCCGCCGGCCCGTTCGGCGGGACCATCGCGCACGGCTACCTGACGCTGTCGCTGGTCCCGCTGTTCGTCGCCGACGTGTACGCCATCGAGGGCGTCCGCATGGCGGTGAACTACGGCTGCAACAAGGTGCGCTTCCCGACACCGGTGCCGGTGGGCTCCCGGCTGCGCGGCCAGGTCACCCTGGACTCGGTCACGCCGACGGCGGCCGGCTTCCAGCTCGTCGCGACCGTGACGGTGGAGCTCGAGGGCAGCGAGAAGCCCGCCTGCGTCGCCGAGACCCTGGTCGTCGTGGTCCCGTAGCCGACCGGTCGGCGCCGAGCACCGCACGCCCGCCGACCCCACGCTGCTCACAGCGGCATGGGGGGCCGGGTTGCGCCCGCGTCCGAGCCGGATCGCGCCCACGCGGCCAGCACGCTGCAGTCCACGCCGTACCGGGGCCCCTGGGTGGCGGCGTAGCGGTCCAGCCGGTCGGCCCCGCGAACCAGCAGCCGCTGTGCACCCGAGGCGTTCCCGCGCGCGGCGTGGGTGACGCCCACGCAGAGCTGGGCCAGGCCCTGCCACAGGTCCCGTTCGTCGTCCGGCGCGTCCTTCCACCGTGCCTCGAGGACCTCGTGCGCGGCGAACGGTCGGCCCTCGCCGAGCAGCTCCCGGGCGCGGGCCAGCGCCTCCTCCGGCGGCAGGGCGACCTCGGGCTCGGGGGGAACGCCGACCGTGCCGTACGGCAGCGGCCGACCCAGGGCGTCGCGCGGGCGGTCCTGCCGCGGCCGGCCCGACGAGTCGCGGTCCCGGTCGCGGTCCCCGGTCATGCCGGGACCATCCGGGTCGGCGGGCTGTGGCAGGGTTCGCGGCGCACGGCAGCACCCTGCAGCCGGCGGCGGACCGAGGTCAACCGCTGGCTGCCGGGGTGGGGGAGCGGGGGACGAAGCACCGCCCCGTCGGGCCGGTCAGGCCGTGCTCGGCCCCTCCCACAGGTTGATGCCGCCCTCGACGGCGTGCGCGTCGATCTCGGTGAGCTCGTGGTCGCTGAAGTCGAGCTGGTCGATCGCGGTCACGCTGTCCTCGAGCTGGCCGACGCTCGAGGCCCCGATGAGCGCGGAGGTGACGCGCGGGTCGCGCAGGACCCATGCGATGGCCATCTGCGCCAGCGTCTGGCCGCGGCGCTGCGCGATCGCGTCGAGCGCGCGGATGTGCCCGAGGTTCTCCTCGGTGAGCAGCTCCGAGGACAGGCTCTTGGGCTGGCTCATCCGGGAGCCCTCGGGCACACCATCGAGGTAGCGGCCCGTCAGCATCCCCTGCGCCAGCGGGGAGAAGCCGATGCAGCCGACTCCCTCGTCGCCGAGCACGTCGAGCAGCTCCTCCTCGATCCAGCGGTTGAGCATGGAGTACGAGGGTTGGTGGATGAGCAGCGGCGTGCCGAGCTCGCGCAGGATCGCCAGCGCCTCACGGGTGCGCCCCGCCGAGTACGAGGAGACGCCGACGTAGCGGGCCTTGCCGGCGCGCACCGCGGTGTCGAGGGCACCCAGCGTCTCCTCGAGCGGGGTGTCCGGGTCGAAGCGGTGGTGGTAGAAGATGTCGACGTGGTCCAGGCGCAGCCGGCGCAGTGACTGGTCCAGCGAGTCCAGCAGGTACTTGCGCGACCCGAGGTCCCCGTACGGGCCCGGCCACATGTCCCAGCCGGCCTTGGTCGAGATGACCAGCTCCTCGCGGTGCCGGGCGAAGTCCTCGGCCAGGATCCGCCCGACGTTGCTCTCCGCCGACCCGTACGGCGGGCCGTAGTTGTTGGCCAGGTCGAAGTGGGTGATCCCCAGGTCGAACGCCCGGCGCAGGATGTCGCGCTGGCGCTGGAGCGGCGTGTCGTCGCCGAAGTTGTGCCAGCAGCCCAGCGAGATCACTGGGAGGTGCAGCCCGCTGCGGCCCACGCGCCGGTAGGGCATCGTCCGGTAGCGGTCGGCGGCCGGGACGTACTGGTCGAGCATCCCCATGCGTTCCTCCTGTCGTCCCGATCGCCCGCGGCGGCTCCGGGGGGAGGCCCAACCGTGGCACACCTCGTGGGTTCGGGGCACGCGGGAGGCGCCGCACGAGGCGGCGGGGGAGCGGCAGGCGCGCGTCGGCCGTTGGCACTCATATGTGGTGAGTGCTAATCTACGGAGTGCCACCAGAGCACAAGGAGGTGGTTGAGGTGGCCAATCGTTTCGATCCCTTCCGCGACCTCGACCGGCTCGCGGAGCGCATGTTCTCCCAGGCGGTCGACTTCGGCCAGGCCATGCGGGCCATGCCGATGGACCTGTACCGCGAAGGTGACCACTGGATGCTGGTCTGCGACCTGCCCGGCATCGATCCGGCGAGCATCGACATCGACGTGGACGGCCGGGTGCTGACCATCCGCGCCGAGCGCGGCGAGGGCCCGCAGGACGTGGAATGGCTGGTCAACGAGCGCGTGACCGGCACCTTCACCCGACAGGTGACCCTCGGCGACGGCGTGGACCTCGAGCACATCACCGCGGCGTTCGCCGACGGCGTGCTGCGACTGACCCTGCCCGTGGCCGAGGCGGCCAAGCCGCGCAAGATCGCGGTGAGCGCCGGGGGCGGCGAGCCCATGTCGATCACCAAGGGGGAGGTCGCCTGACGGCACCGGCGGACGCCGTCCGGTGCGGCGCCACGAGGGGCCGGGCCATGCGGTCCGGCCCCTCGGCACGTCCCGCCCGGGGGAGCAGCCCCACCGCCCCGCGGGCACCCTCGTCGAGCGCATCGCCCCGGGGCAGATGGGGCCAGCCTCCGCTGGCCGCCCGGTTCCTCGTGGGTGAGCACCATCGGTCATGGGAGCGGGCTCGCAACCGGCCCGCTGCTCGTCGCCTCGCGGACCAGCGACCGCGGCTGGTGGCCGCGGCCCTGCAGGGCCGTGTCGGCGGCGTCG
>JALOLH010000075.1 GCA_025456065.1 Candidatus Nanopelagicales bacterium
CTCGCCGCCCTCGTCGGCGTGCTCGGGGTGGGCGTGGTCGTCGAACTTCGGGGGCGGCGGCACCTTGCCGGTCTGCTTGCCGCCCAGGTGGACCGGCACGGTCGCGGCGCTGCGGCCACGACGCCCGCCCCGATCCCGGTCCCGACGGGGGCCTGACCCCTCGTCCTCCCGGTCGTCGCCGACCGGATCGGTGTGCACGACGTGGCCCCGGCCGCCGCAGTGCTCGCACGGGGTCGAGAACACCTCGAGCAGGCCCTGGCCGATCCGCTTGCGGGTCATCTGGACCAGGCCCAGCGAGGTGACCTCGGCGACCTGGTGCTTCGTGCGGTCCCGGCCGAGGCACTCGACCAGGCGGCGCAGCACGAGGTCGCGGTTGCTCTCGAGCACCATGTCGATGAAGTCCACGACGATGATGCCGCCGATGTCGCGCAGCCGGAGCTGGCGCACGATCTCCTCAGCCGCCTCGAGGTTGTTGCGGGTGACGGTCTCCTCGAGGTTGCCGCCCTGGCCGGTGAACTTGCCGGTGTTCACGTCGATGACCGTCATCGCCTCGGTGCGATCGATGACCAGGGAGCCGCCCGAGGGCAGCCACACCTTGCGGTCCAGCGCCTTGGCCAGCTGCTCGTCGATCCGGTGCTCGGCGTACAGCTCACCGGTCCCGGTCCACGCCGAGATCTTGGGCAGCAGGTCCGGGGCCACCCAGCTCACGTAGTCGTGCAGCGTGCGCCACGTGGACTCGCCCTGCACGACCAGCGAGGTGAAGTCCTCGTTGAAGATGTCGCGGACGACCTTGATGACGAGGTCCGGCTCGCCGTAGAGCAGGCTCGGGGGCGAGGCCGACTTCGCCTTGCGCTGGATCTCGGCCCACTGCTCGGTGAGCCGGCGCACGTCGGCGGCCAGCTGCTCCTCGGTCGCGCCCTCGGCGGCCGTGCGCACGATGACGCCGGCACCGTCCGGGACGATGTCCTTGAGCACGCCCTTGAGCCGCGCCCGCTCGGTGTCGGGCAGCTTGCGGGAGATGCCGGTCATCGACCCCTCGGGGACGTAGACCAGGAACCGGCCGGGCAGGGAGATCTGGCTGGTCAGCCGGGCGCCCTTGTGCCCCATGGGGTCCTTCGTGACCTGCACGAGCACCGGATCGCCGGACTTCAGCGCGAGCTCGATGCGCTTGGGCTGGCCCTCGAGGCCCGCAGCCTCCCAGTTGACCTCGCCGGCGTAGAGCACCGCGTTGCGGCCGCGGCCGACGTCGACGAACGCCGCCTCCATCGAGGGCAGCACGTTCTGCACCTTGCCCAGGTACACGTTGCCGAGCATCGAGGAGGAGTCGGCCCGGTTCACGTAGTGCTCGACGAGCACGCCGTCCTCGAGCACCGCGATCTGCACCCGGTCGCCGTGCTCGCGCACGCACATGACCCGGTTGACGGACTCACGACGGGCGAGGAACTCGGCCTCGGTGAGGATCGGGGCACGCCGCCGGCCCGCCTCGCGGCCGTCCCGGCGGCGCTGGCGCTTGGCCTCGATGCGCGTGGATCCACGCACGCTGGTGATCTCGTCGGCCGCGGTGCGCCGGCTCTCGCGGACCTTGACCACCGTGGCGGTGTCGTCGGTGGAAAGGTCCTCCATCTCCTCGGCCACGCCCGCGCGACGACGGCGGCGCCGGCGCCGGCGCGAGCCACCGCCCTCGCCGTCGGAGGCCTCCTCGGCCTCGGCGTCGGCGTCGGTCTCGGCCTGGTCGGACCCCGCGGTGTCGTCGCCGGCGGCGGACCCGGCGTCGGCGCGTGCGCGACCGGACTCGGCGTCGGTGTCACCGGTGGGCTCGCCTGCCTGGCCACGGCGGCGGCGTCGACCCCCGCGCCGTCGCCGGCGCCGGGGACCGGTGCCGTCGTCGTCCGCGTCGTCGGTGTCGTCGTCCTCGGTGAGGTCGGTGGAGTCGGTGGGCTCGTCGAGCTCGTCCGGCTCGACCTGGTCGGCCGGCTCGGCCTCGACGTCGCGCGCCTGGCTGCGCCGGCGCCGCGTGGCCCGCTCGGGGGCAGGCTCGATGTCGGCATGGTCCTCGGGGCCCGGCTGGTCCTCGACGACCTCGGTGCCCTCGGTGACCTCGGTGCGCTCGCCGGCGCGCGCCTCGGCCGGGCGGCTGCGGCGGCGGGCGGACACGGCACGGGCCTCGTCCGGCGGCTGGAACAGGGCCACGGCCGGCACCTCGGCCGGTGGCGTCGAGACGACGGCTGGCTCGTTGCTCGGGTGCGAGAACGCGACGCTGGTCACGCCGCGCGTGGCGCGGCGGGGCCGACGGCCCGTGGTGGCCTCGGCCGACGGGGCGGTCGGGCTCCCGAGCGCGCCGGTCGGCGCCTGGGCGGGCAGCCCGGTGGGCTCGGCCTCGGGCTGCTGCTCATCGGCCGGCGTGTCGTCCTCGGCCCCGGCGGGCGCGGTGGCGGGTGCGGTCACGCTCGGCGGCTCGGGCGCCTCCACCGCCTGATGGGCCGGCGGACCGGCGGGCCGGCTCGCGGCGCGGCGCCGGCGTTGCGCGAGCTCGGGAGCTGGCGTCGTCACGGCAGGCTCGTCATCGGGCGCATCGCCCGCAGGCTCGTCGTCCGCCGGCGCCTGCTCGGAGCCCTCCGGCTCGGCTGGCTGTTCGTCACCCTCGGGCCCGGTCGGCGCCCCGGGCGCGGTGAGGGCCAGCTGCTCCTCGGGGTGGCCCGCGACGGACTCGTCGCCGGCCGTGTCCTGCTGGGCTGCTGCGGCGTCGGCCGCATCCTGGGCGTGCTCGTCGACCATGACGGTCCCCTCACGGGCCTGCGTGGCGCGTCCGCGCCAGCAGCACCCTGCGTCTGGCCACCGGCGCTGGTGCGCACGGCGGCGAAGCCTGTGGAACGCCCCGGGATGCGCACGTGGATCGCGCGACAGTCCGGGGCCCACGGGCGATGCGGCCCGGTGCCGACGCAACTCGTCGGGTCCCGGTCGCTGCCGGACCGCCTGTGCCAGCCGGACGGCAGCACGAGGAGACAGGTCGGCGCGACGCATGCGCTCGCGGGTCGTCGTGGCCGATGTGGGCGGCCGTGACGACCGGGGGCGATGATACCCCACCGAGCCCGCCGGACCCGCCCGCTCGAGGGTCGGGCACGCCACACGTGGCGAGGCAGCACGTTCCCGGCCGCCCGGTGACCGCGGGACGCGACTCAGCTCGAGGAGGCCAGCGGCCGGGCCGCCGCGGCCCGGTCGGGTGCCAGCGGATCGCCCACGGTGCCGTCCTCGGCCAGCGGGCCCTGGGCCAGCCGGGTGGCCCGTGCCGGGTCGCCGGGGGGCAGGCCACCCACCTCCCGCAGGGCCACGACCAGCTCGTCGGGCCGCACCGTCGGCGTGACGTTGCGCACCGTGACCTCGAGCGCCGCACCCAGCGCCCCCGCATCGGCCACGACGCCACCGACCAGGGCCGGGCGCAGGTCCAGCGTCCGCGGGCCCTGCTTCATGAGCCGTTGCACGGGCAGCGCCTCGGCCGCCCACACCGCCGCCCAGGCCTGCTCGAGCCGGTCGGCGTCGACCCCCGGCACCTCGATCCGCCAGCGGCTGGCCTGCAACTGGCCGACGAGGTCGCTCGTCCGGGCCTCCACGACGTCGACCACGTCCAGGCCCGGCGGCAGCGCCGCGTCCAGCTCCGCACGCAGCGCGTCCGGGTCGCACCGACGCACCACCGCGATCTCGACGTACTCGGCCTCGCTGGCCGCACCGGTCGGCGCGGCGTTGGCGTAGGACACCTTCGGGTGCGGCGAGAAGCCCGCCGAGTAGGCCATCGGGACCCGCGCGCGCCGCAGCGCCCGCTCGAGCGCGCGCTGGAAGTCGCGGTGCGAGGAGAACCGCAGGGGGCCGCGCTTCGCGTAGCGGATCCGCAGCCGCTGGACGGCCGGCACGACCTCGCGGTCCGGGGGCCGGCGCGCCATCAGGGCGCCTCGACCCGGGAGGGCACCGGGGGCAGCGGGAGCAGGACCGCCTCGGTGGGACCCACCTGGATCTGCGTGCCGAGGTGGTCGCAGACGCCGCAATCGAAGCAGGGCGTCCAGCGGCAGTCCTCGACCTCCCCGCCGGCCAGCGCGTCCTGCCAGTCCTGCCACAGCCAGTCGCGGTCCAGGCCCGAGTCGAGGTGGTCCCAGGGGAGCACCTCGTTCTGCTCGCGCTCGCGCGTGGTGTACCAGGCGATGTCGACCGGCTCGTCGGCCAGCGCCCGCTCCCCGGCCGCCATCCAGCGCTCGAACGAGAAGTGCTCGCTCCACCCGTCGAACCGGGCGCCGTCGCGCCACGCCTCGAGGATGATCCGGCCCACGCGCCGGTCGCCCCGCGAGAGCAGGCCCTCGACGATGCCGGGGCGCCCGTCGTGGTAGCGGAACCCGATCGCGCGGCCGACCTCGCGGTCGCCGCGGATCGCGTCGCGCAGGGCGTGCAGGCGGGCGTCGGTGGTCTCGTGGTCCAGCTGCGCGGCCCACTGGAACGGGGTGTGCGGCTTGGGCACGAACCCGCCGATCGACACGGTGCAACGGATGTCGCGGGTGCCGGCAGCCTCACGGCCGGCCCGGATGACGTTGCGCGCGAGGTCGGCGATCTGCAGCACGTCCTCGTCGGTCTCGGTCGGCAGCCCGCACATGAAGTAGAGCTTCACCTGCCGCCACCCCGCGCCGTACGCGGCGGTGACGGTGCGGATGAGGTCCTCCTCGGTGACCATCTTGTTGATCACCTGGCGCATCCGCTCGCTGCCGCCCTCGGGGGCGAACGTGAGGCCGGAGCGCCGGCCGTTGCGGCTGAGCTCGTTGGCCAGGTCGATGTTGAAGGCGTCCACCCGCGTGCTGGGCAGGCTCAGCGCGACCTGCTCGCCCTCGTACCGGTCGGCCAGGCCCTTGGCCAGCTCGGCGATCTCCGAGTGGTCGGCGCTGCTCAGCGAGAGCATGCCGACCTCCTCGAACCCGGTCTGGCGCAGGCCCTGCTCGATCATCTCCCCGAGCGTGGCGGTCGAGCGCTCGCGCACCGGTCGCGTGATCATCCCCGCCTGGCAGAACCGGCAGCCGCGGGTGCAGCCGCGGAAGATCTCCACGCTCATGCGCTCGTGCACGGTCTCGGCCAGCGGCACGAGCGGGCGCTTGGGATAGGGCCACGCGTCGAGGTCCATGAGCGTGTGCTTGGCCACGCGCCAGGGCGCCGCCGAGGTGTTCGGCAGGACCCGGCCGATGCGCCCGTCGGGCAGGTACTCGACGTCGTAGAAGGCGGGCACGTAGACCGCGCCGGTGCCGGCGAGTCGCTCCAGCAGGGCGCGGCGCAGGTCGTCTCCGGCCGACGTGCCGAAGCCCGGATGCTCGGCCTTGAAGGCGTCGACGACGGCACTGATGCCCAGCACCGCCTCCTCGCCGTCGCCCAGCACGACCACGTCGACGAAGTCCGCGACCGGCTCGGGGTTGAACGCCGCGTGACCGCCCATCACGACGAGCGGGTGGGCGTCCGTGCGTTCGGCGGCCAGCAGCGGGATGCCGGCGAGGTCGAGGCTGGTGAGCATGTTCGTGTAGCCCAGCTCGGTGGAGAACGAGATGCCGAGCAGGTCGAAGGCGCCGAGCGGACGGTGGCCGTCCACGGTGAACGCAGGGATGCCGCGTTCGCGCATGAGGCGCTCGAGGTCGGGCCACACGGCGTAGCTGCGCTGGGCGAGCACGCCGTCGGCCTCGTTGAGCACCTCGGTGAGGATCTGCACGCCCTGGTTGGGCAGGCCCACCTCGTAGGCGTCGGGGTACATCAGGGCCCAGCGGACGCGAGCGCCGTCCCAGTCCTTGCGCGCGGCGTTGAGCTCCCCGCCGATGTACTGCACCGGCTTGCTCACCAGTGGCAGGACCGCCTCGAGCTGGTCGAACACGGAATCCGTCGCTCGCATGGCTGCCTCGGGCATTGGACAAGGGTACGGCGGCCCGGGGCACCACGGCCCCGATGCGGACCGATCTCGTCGGGAGGGCCCCGCGCCGGCGGCGGGCCGATCCTTCCTGGCACCACGGCCGGGCCCGCAGGAGCGGGCCGCGCCCTCGAGAGCGCGCGGGTCGGCTCCGGGAAGCGTGGACCGCGGAATCGACAATCCCCGCCCGCTGCCAGCGCTCGCCGCGGTCGCGGACCGCGATCTCCACAGACCAAGGGCGGCCACCGCCTGCGAGAAGGTGGGTTTCGGGGGTCGACCGCGTGCCCCCGTCCAGCACCGACGCTGGGATGTGGGTTTCGCGGCTGCGGCGACTGGGGTGGGCCGGATCAGGGGCTGGTGAGCCGGGGCGGCGTGACGACAGCGGATGGCGCGGTCCCCGGGACCTCCCCGGTGTCACCTGCGGACAGCGCGGGGCGGCGCAGCCGGGGCAGGAGCATGCCGGTGCGCGCCCGATACGCCGCCCACTGCGGGTAGCGGCTCATGCTCGCCTCCTTGCCCAGCATGTTGGGCACGAACAGCCCGAGCCACACCCACGCGAGCACGACCCACGGGAGCCAGTGCCCGGCGACCAGGGCGAACGAGCCGTAGAGCACCATCTCGCCGAGGTAGTTGGGGTGGCGGACCCGGGCGAAGAACCCGGTCGTGATCAGGCCGGGACGCGCGGCGAGCGTGAAGTGCTTCTGCGCGTCGCTGGCCATCATCACCACGACCCCGATGGCGTAGGAGATCGCGGCGGTGACCAGCAGCCAGGCCGGTTGCTGGGTGTCGGAGGCCACCAGCAGGATCGGCGCCAGCCAGTAGGGCCCGAGCACGAGCGCGAACGCCATGAACGCCCCGCCGAACGTGACCCGGACCTGCCAGCGGCGGTCCGGCATGACGAGGTCCTTGATGAGCCAGATCAGGCCGTACGAGCCATGCAGGGCCAGGTAGGTCCACGCGGTGGCCGTCCACGTGTCGGTGGCCCACATCAGGGCCAGCACGAAGGGCAGCGTCCCGCCCTTCTGGGCGTTCACGACCCAGCTGAGCTTGAGCACGCGGGGACCGCCCAGGAAGTCCTCCGACAGGGACGTCCGCAGCGCGGTCATGCGCTCGACCCAGGTGCCCATGGGGGCACTGTAGCCGCGCCCCCGGAGGACAGGGAGGCGCAAGAGTTCACCCGCATCGGGGCGCGCGGGCACGCGACGGCGGGGCCGCGCGCGGCATGATCCACGGCCATGAGCGCCGACGCCCGTGAGTTCGACCTCGAGCAGGTCATGGACCTCGCCGACATCATCGAGGCCCTGCAGGACACCGGGGACGACCGGCTGCTGCGCCTGGGCCTGTCGGCGCACGAGACGTGGGACGAGGTCGACGATCCCGTGCTGCTGGGACCGGACGGCCGGCCGGTCGGCACGTGGCGCGAGGGCTACCCCTACGACGAGCGCATGAGCCGCAAGGAGTACGAGTTCACCAAGCGGCTGCTGCAGATCGAGCTGCTGAAGATGCAGGCCTGGGTCAAGGACACCGGCCAGCGGGTGGTCATGGTGTTCGAGGGCCGCGACGCCGCCGGCAAGGGCGGCACGATCAAGCGGTTCATGGAGCACCTGAACCCGCGCGGGGCGACCGTCGTGGCGCTGGAGAAGCCCACGAAGGAGGAGAGCACCCAGTGGTACTTCCAGCGCTACGTCAAGCACCTGCCCAGCGCCGGCGAGATCGTCATGTTCGATCGCTCCTGGTACAACCGAGCCGGCGTCGAGCGGGTCATGGGGTTCTGCTCACAGGACGAGTACCGGGAGTTCATGCGCCAGGCGCCCGAGTTCGAGCGCATGCTCGTGCGCAGCGGCATCACCCTGTTCAAGTTCTGGTTCTCGGTGAGCCGCAAGGAGCAGGTGACCCGGTTCACGATCCGCCGGATCGACCCGGTGCGGCAGTGGAAGCTCTCGCCGATGGACCTGGCGAGCCTGGATCGGTGGCAGGACTACACCGACGCCAAGGAGGCCATGCTCTTCTACACCGACAGCGGGTGGGCGCCGTGGACGATCGTGCGCTCCAACGACAAGAAGCGTGGGCGCATCGAGGCGATGCGCTGGGTGCTGGCGCGGCTGGACTACCCGGACAAGAACCTCGACGTGGTCGGCCTGCCCGACCCGCTCATCGTCGGGCCGCCCTCGGAGATCTACGAGACCGGCGAGCAGACCGGTCGCGTCCTGGCACCGCTGAGCCTGACCGACTGAGCTGCGGGGCGGATCTGGGCAGGCGCGGGGCACCCGAGCCGGCCGGGCTGGCGCACCCGTTCGGGCCCGCTCGTTGACGGGCCCGCGTCGCGGACCCAGACTGCCGCGATGACCGAGCGCGGGCCCGAGCTGCCCGACCCGGCTCCGCCGGCCCCGGCGCCCACCGGCGTGCAGCACCTCCGTCGCCTGTTCGACACGGTGGCGCCGGAGTACGACAACGTGGGCGTCGAGTTCTTCCAGCCGATCGCCCTGGGCCTGCTCGCCGAGCTGGCGCCGGGGCCGGGCGAACGGGTCGCCGATCTGGGCTGCGGGACCGGGGCGTTCCTGCTGCCGGCGGCTCGGTCCGTGGGACCCAGCGGGTCGATCGTCGGGCTGGACATCTCGGCGGCGATGCTCGAGCGGGCACGATCGGCGGCTGCTGCCGAGGGACTGGACCACATCGCGCTCGTGCCCGGCGACGCTGCGGACCCCGACCTGCCCGCAGCGGCCTTCGAGGTGCTCGCCGCGTCCGCGGTCCTGTTCTTCCTCGCGGACCCGTCCAGCGCCCTGGCCAGGTGGCGTGCGCTGCTCGTGCCCGGGGGGAGGATCGGCGTGAGCACCTTCGGCCCGCAGGACGAGGTCTGGCAGTCCGTCGACGAGGTCTTCACGCCCTACCTTCCGGCGGACATGCTCGACGCCCGCACCAGCGGCCGGCGTGGCCCCTTCGCGTCCGACGCCGGGATGGAGCAGCTGGTGGGCGACGCCGGCTTCGACCAGGTCCGCACGGCGACGCGGGAGGTGCCGGTCCGGTTCCGGGACGCCGAGCACTGGCAGGCCTTCACGATGACGACGGGCCAACGCGCGATGTGGGGGTTCGTGCCCGAGGCCGAGCGGGCCGCGGTCCGCGACGAGGCGCGCCGGCGCCTGGCCGACGCCGCGCATCCCGAGGGCGGGTACGTGGTCCACCAACAGGTCCGGTACACGCTCGCGGCCCGCCCGGCCTGAGGTTCGCCTCCCGCTGGGCGGCCTCAGTCGTCGGCGGTCGCGCCGGCGTGCACGTTGAGCAGCAGGCCGATCCCGATCCAGACGGCGAACATCGACGAGCCGCCGTAGGAGACGAACGGCAGGGGGACGCCGGTCACCGGCATGATCCCGAGGTTCATCCCGATGTTCTCGAAGGACTGCAGCCCGATCCACAGCACCACCCCGCTGGCCACCAGCCGACCGAACAGGTCCCGCGCGCGCAGCGCGATCGTCAGGCCCCGCCAGAGCACGACCGCGAGCAGGCCCAGCAGCACGCAGACCCCCACGAAGCCGAGCTCCTCCCCCGCCACCGAGAACACGAAGTCGGTGTGGTTGAACGGCACGAAGCCGCCCTGCGTCTGGCTGCCCTGCCCGAGGCCCTGCCCGAGCACACCGCCGGCGCCGATGGCGATCCGGGCCTGCTGGGTGTTGTAGCCGAACGTGCGCGCCCCCTCCTCGGGCCGGGCGAACGCGGTGAGCCGGTCCACCTGGTACTGGTCGACCAGCCCGAGCGCGAAGGCCGCGGCCACGGCCGCGACCGCCGCGACGGCCAGGGCCAGCAGGTGCAGGGCGCGCACCCCGGCCAGGGCGAGCATCCCCGCGACGATGGCGCCGATGACCAGCACCGTGCCGAGGTCGGGCTGGAGCAGCACGAGTCCCGCGGGGACGGCGGCGATCGCCAGGGCGCGGCCCACCGTGCGCACATCGGGTGCCTCGCGCCGGTCGCGGTCGGACAGCACGAGCGCCACGGCCACGATCACGCTGACCTTGGCGAACTCCGAGGGCTGCACGGAGAAGCCGGCCGGCAGCCGGATCCAGGCCTGGGCGCCGTTGATCGTGCTGCCCACCGGCGAGAGCACGAGCAGCAGGCCGACCAGGCTGGCGCCGTACAGCAGCGGCGTGGTGCGCCGGATGGCCCGGTGCCCCAGCCGCGACACCGTCCAGCACAGGACCAGCCCGATGCCGAGGTTGACGGCGTGCCGCAGGCCGTAGGTGCCCTCCCAGCGACCGGCGGCGGCGACCTCGGCCGCGGTCGCCGACCAGACGAGGGCCGCCCCGAGGATCGACAGCGACACGGCGGCGAGCACGAGGGGCCAGTCCCAGGCGCGCAGCCTGGGCGGGGCCACCCGGGTGCCGCGGGACGGCGGCGCGGTGCGCAGCAGCGTCATGGGGAGGCCCCCGTGGCCGGCGCCTCACCATCGCGGGCGACCTCGCCGCCCGCGGTCGAGGGGGTCCCCGGCACGACGGGCACGCCGTCGGGCCCGAGCACCGGCAGCTCGGCCGCCACGTCCCCGCCCACGAGCACGCTGCGGGCGGGGTCGGCCGTCCCGCCACGGACCCCGAACAGGGCCTCGTAGACCTGGCGCACCGAGCGGCCGGAGGTGTAGGCCCCGGTGCCGCCCTGCTCGACCATCATGACGACGGCGTAGCGCGGGTCGTCGGCCGGCGCGAAGCTGGCGAACCACGAGGTGGACTGCTTGCCGAACACCTCGGCCGTGCCGGTCTTGCCCGCGATCGGCACCTGCTCGACCGGGAACCCGGCGAAGGCCCCGCGCGCGGTGCCGTCCTCGATGACCCCGCGCAGCGCGCGGCGCAGGAACGCCAGGTCCGCGTCGGGGACGTCGAGCGTGCCCAGCGCCTCGGGCTCGATGGTCCGCGCGACGCTGCCGTCGGCGGCCAGCAGGGCCCGACCGACGTGGGGCCGCCAGCGCGTGCCCCCGTTGGCGACCGCGGCGTAGGCGACCGCGACCTGCAGCACGGTGGCCGCCGTGTCGCCCTGGCCGATGGCGGCGTTGAGGGCGTCGCCGACCCGCCAGCGCATCCCGTCCACGCAGTTCTCCCGCGCGAGCTGCTGGAGGTACTCGGCGCGCTCGGCGTCGGCGACCTCCGGGTACCCGGTCTCGGCGCGCCGGCACCAGTCGTCGCGGCGCTGCTCCCAGAGCGCCTGCTTGGCCGCCCGGGACGGCACCCGGCCGGCCACCTCGCCCGGCAGGTCGATCCCGGTGCGCTCCCCGAACCCGAAGTCCACGGCGGTGCGGGCGAGCACCTCCTGCGGGCGCTCGATCCCCGCGGAGCCGCCGTCGGCCTGCCACAGCTCGTCGGCCAGCCGGTAGAAGACCGTGTCGCAGGAGACCTCCATCGAGCGGCGCAGCGTGATCGGGCCGTAGGCCCGCGACTCGTAGTTGCGGAACCAGCGCCCGCCGGCCCGGTAGCGGCTGGGGCAGTCGTAGGCCACGTCGCGGCTCCACCCGGCCTCCAGCGCAGCGGCGGTGCTCACCAGCTTGAACGTCGAGGCGGGTGGCAGCGCCGCCTGCAGCGGGCGGTGCAGCAGCGGCTGGCCGGCGTCCTCGTCGGTGAGGGCCGCGTAGTCGTCCGCGGCGATGCCGCCGGCCCACACGTTGGCGTCGAACGTGGGCGCCGAGGCCAGGGCGAGGACCGCGCCGGTGCGCACGTCGAGCACCACGGCGGCGCCGCCGTCGGCCTCGTAGCGCCGCTTCGTGATCGGGTCGACGCGGTCCCGCGCCCGCAGGATGGCGGCCCGCAGCTGCTCCTCGAGGACGCCCTGCAGGGGCAGGTCCAGCGTCGTGACGAGGGTCTGGCCCGGCTGCGCGGGCTGCACCACCCCACCGGACTCCCGGTGGCCGGCGCTGTCGACGACCACCCGCTCCAGCCCGGGACGACCCCGCAGCGCGCCGTCGTACTGCTGCTCCAGGCCCGCCCGACCGATGACGTCGATCCCCTCGAGCGACGGGTCGGCGGTCAGGTCCTCGGCGCCGACCCGGGCGACGTGGCCCAGCGCGTGCGCCGCCGAGGCCCCAGCGGGGTACCGGCGCACCGGCGACTCCACGACGGCGACCGCGGGGTAGTCGGTCGGAGCGGCCAGGATGGCCCCGGCCCGGGCGGCGTCGAGGTCACGGGCGACCACCGGATCGGCCGCGGGCGGACCGTTCCAGCAGTCCGGCTGGGGCCGGGCGCCGGGTGTGCCGCAGTTCTGCAGGCGTGCGGCCAGCGTCGCGGCGTCGGTGCCGACCAGCGCCGCGAGGCGCTCGAGCACCGCGGCGCCGTCGTCCTCGAGGCGGCGCAGCTCGCGACGCGCGACGGTGACGTCCAGGGCGAGGCGGTTGGTCGCCAGCGGCCTGCCCAGCTGGTCCAGGATGAGCCCGCGGGTCGCCGGCAGGACGAGTTCGCGCTGCCGGTTGTCGGCGGCCGCGGCCCGCGCCTCGTCGGCCCCACCCACCTGCAGGCTGAACGCCCGGGCGGCCATCGTGACCACCAGGGACATGACGAGCACGGCCATGACGAGCAGCCGTGCGTGGGTCCGGTCGGTCATCCCGGCCCCCGATCCCCGACGTGCCGGGCGGCGGGCGGC
>JALOLH010000010.1 GCA_025456065.1 Candidatus Nanopelagicales bacterium
GGGCGGGCATGGGCCGGGGGCACGGGGCGGGGGATCACCCGGGCGCCGGCGCCCGCGCCACCCACCTCCACCCATGATCCGTGTGGGAAGTGCACGCTCTTGGGAGCACAACCCGAATGGATCATGGGCCGGGGGCGGGCATGGGGCCGGGGGCGGGCATGGGGCGGGAGGTGGGCATGGGGCGGGGGGTGGGTGTGGGGCGGGGGACGGGTGTACGGCCGGGGGGCGGGGGCGGGCATCGGGTGTGGCAGGCATCGGGCGGGGGCAGGAGGTCGTGGGGCCGCCGGCCGCCCCCCGCGGACGCCGGGCCGGGGGGACCCCGCGGCGACGCGCCGACGCTTCGGCCCGCTCCGGTCGGGATGTCGGTGCCCGGCGCTACGATCGACGCCTCGCGAGCGCCCATCTTCCCCGGGCCGCGCAGCACCCGGCCAACGTCGTGACCGCACCTGGGAGGCGATCCGTGGGGAGTTCCCCGAGCGGCGACTTCGTCCACCTCCACGCCCACACCGAGTACTCGATGCTCGACGGCGCCGCCCGGGTGAAGGACCTGTTCGCGGAGGCCGCCCGCATGCAGATGCCGGCCCTCGCGATCACCGACCACGGCAACCTGTTCGGCGCCTACGAGTTCTGGAAGGCCGGGCGGGCCGCCGGGGTCAAGCCGATCATCGGCATGGAGGGCTACTACGTCCCGATCGGGTCGCGGTTCGACCGGGCGCCGTTCGGGTTCGGCGCCGACGTCGGCCAGGACGTCGGCGAGGAGGGCACCGCCAAGGGCAAGGTCAACTACACCCACATGACCCTGCTGGCCGAGACCACCGAGGGCCTGCACAACCTCTTCCGGATCTCCTCGCTGGCCAGCCTCGAGGGGCAGTTCCGCAAGTTCCCCCGCTTCGACCGCGACCTGCTCGAACGGTACGGCAGGGGCATCATCGCCACGACCGGCTGCCCCTCGGGCGAGGTGAACCGGTGGCTGCAGGCGGGGCAGTACGAGAAGGCACGGGCGGCGGCCGCCGACTACCGCGACATCCTCGGGCCCGACCACTTCTTCTGCGAGGTGATGGACCACGGCATCGAGATCGAGCGGCGCACGCTGCCGGACCTGCTGCGGATCGCCAAGGACCTCAAGCTGCCCCTGCTGGCGAGCAACGACCTGCACTACACCTACGCCGCGGACGCCGACGCGCACGAGGTGCTGCTGTGCGTCCAGACCGGCAAGACCATGGCCGATCCGAACCGCTTCCGGTTCGACGCCCGCGACTTCTACCTCAAGAGCGCCGAGGAGATGCGCACGCTCTGGGCCGATCACCCCGAGGCGTGCGACAACTCCCTGCTGATCGCCGAGCGCTGCGACGTCACGTTCACCGAGGGCCGCGACCTCATGCCGCGCTTCCCGGTGCCGGATGGCGAGACCGAGGAGTCCTGGCTGGTCAAGGAGGTCGAACGGGGCCTCGCCCGCCGGTTCCCGAACGGGGTGCCGCAGGACCGCCGCGAGCAGGCCACCTACGAGGTGGGCGTGGTCTGCCAGATGGGCTTCCCCGGGTACTTCCTCGTGGTGGCCGACCTGGTGGCGCACGCCAAGGAGGTCGGCATCCGGGTGGGCCCGGGCCGTGGCTCGGCCGCGGGCGCGCTCATCGCGTACGCCCTGGGCATCACCGAGCTGGACCCGATGGAGCACGGCCTGCTGTTCGAGCGGTTCCTCAACCCCGAGCGCGTCTCGATGCCGGACATCGACATGGACTTCGACGAGCGCCGGCGCGGCGAGATGATCCGCTACGCCACGCAGCGCTACGGCGAGGACCATGTCGCGCAGATCGTCACCTACTCCACCATCAAGGCGAAGGCCGCGCTCAAGGACTCCGCCCGTGTGCTCGGGCACCCGTTCGCGGTGGGGGAGAAGCTGACCAAGGCCATGCCCCCTGCGGTCATGGGCAAGGACATCCCGCTGGCGGGGATCTTCGACGAGGGCCACCCACGCTGGAAGGAGGCGGGTGACTTCCGGGCGCTCTACCACGCCGAGGAGGAGCTGCGCGAGGTCATCGACACCGCGCGTGGCCTCGAGGGCCTGCGCCGACAGTGGGGGGTGCACGCCGCGGGGGTGATCCTGTCGGCCGAGCCGCTGCTCGACGTGATCCCGATCATGCGTCGGGAGCAGGACGGCGCCATCATCACCCAGCTGGACATGGGCGCGTGCGAGGCGCTCGGCCTGCTCAAGATGGACTTCCTGGGGCTGCGCAACCTCACGATCCTCGACGACGCCCTGCGCCACATCGAGCGCAACCGCGGCGAGACGGTGGTGCTCGAGGACCTCACCCTCGACGACCGGGCGACGTACGAGCTCCTGGCCCGCGGCGACACCCTCGGGGTCTTCCAGCTGGACAACTCCGGCATGCGCGCGCTGCTGATGCGCCTGGCGCCGACCAACTTCGAGGACATCTCCGCGGTGCTCGCGCTGTACCGGCCCGGCCCGATGGGCGCGAACGCGCACAACGACTTCGCCGACCGCAAGAACGGCCGGCAGCCGGTCACCCCGATCCACCCCGAGCTGGAGGCGGCCCTGCAGCCGATCCTGGGCGAGACGCACTCGCTGATCGTCTACCAGGAGCAGGTGATGGCGATCGCCCAGCAGCTGGCCGGCTACTCGCTGGGCAGCGCGGACCTGCTGCGCCGGGCCATGGGCAAGAAGAAGAAGGAGATCCTCGACAAGGAGTACGTGCCCTTCGCGGAGGGCATGCGCGCGAACGGGTACTCCGAGGCGGCGATCAAGACGCTCTGGGACATCCTCGTCCCGTTCTCGGACTATGCCTTCAACAAGGCGCACACCGCCGGGTACGGACTGGTGTCCTACTGGACCGCGTACTGCAAGGCGAACTACCCGGCCGAGTACATGGCGGCGCTGCTCACCTCGATCGCCGACGACAAGGACAAGTCGGCCGTCTACCTCAACGAGTGCCGGCGCATGGGGATCAAGGTGCTGCCGCCGGACGTCAACGAGTCGCAGCCGGACTTCGCCCCCGTCGGCAGCGACATCCGGTTCGGCCTGTCCGCGATCCGCAACGTCGGGGCGAACGTCGTCGAGTCGATCATCCGGACCCGCACGGCGAAGGGCCGCTTCGCCGACTTCAACGACTTCATCGCCAAGGTCGAGCTGTCCGTGTGCAACAAGCGGGTCGTCGAGTCGCTGGTCAAGGCCGGCGCCTTCGACAGCCTCGGGGACACCCGCAAGGGCCTGCTCGCCATCCACGAGCAGGCGATCGACGCCGCTGTCGACACCAAGCGCGCCGAGGCCGTCGGCCAGTTCGACCTGTTCGCGGGGTTCGGCGACGACGACGGCCCCGCCGAGGCCGCGCCGGGCTCGCGGCTGCAGGCACCGCCCACCGAGTGGGACAAGCGGACGCTGCTGGCCTACGAGCGGGAGATGCTCGGCCTCTACGTGAGCGACCATCCGCTCTCCGGCCTCGAGCACGTGCTGGCCTCGCTGGCCGAGCTGCCCATCGCCGCCCTCGCCTCCGAGGACCGCAGTGACGGGCAGCTGGTCACGGTCGCCGGGCTCGTCACCGGTGTGCAGCGCAAGGTGACCAAGGCCAAGGGCGAGCCGTGGGCGATCGTGACGCTCGAGGACCTCGCCGGCTCGGTCGAGGTGATGTGCTTCCCGCAGCTCTACGCCACGGCCGGCGTGCTGCTCGCCGAGGACGTCGTGATCGTCGTGCGCGGCCGGCTGGAGAAGGGGGAGGAGGGGGCGCCCCGGCTGCGGGCCACCGACATCTCCGTGCCGAACCTCTCGGACGCGACGGCCAGTGGGCCGGTGGCGATCCACCTCGAGGTGACCCGGTGCACCCCGCCGGTCGTGGAGCGGCTGCGCGAGGTGCTCGGCAACCATCCGGGCACCGTGGAGGTCCACGTGCACCTGCGCAACGGGGCCCGCACGACGGTGCTCTCCATCGACGACCGGCTGCGGGTCACCCCGTCGCCGGCGCTCTACGGTGATCTCAAGGCGCTGCTCGGTCCGAGCTGCCTCGGATGAGCGCACGGGCGCGTGCTGCCAGCCCGCCCCGTGCGGGTCGCGTCGTCAGCCGCGCCGGGCGATGGGCGCGAACCGGGCGTGGGTGAGCGCCACGAGGTCGGCGGGCGCCAGCTCCACGTCCAGGCCACGGCGTCCGCCGGAGACCAGCACCGTCGCGTGCTCGCGGGCCGACTCGTCGAGCACGGTCCGGTGCGCCTGGCGCTGCCCGAGGGGCGAGATGCCACCCGCGACGTACCCGGTCGCCCGCTCGGCCCGCGCGACGTCGGCCATCGCCGCCCGCTTGCCGCCGACCGCGGCCGCGAGCGCCTTGAGGTCCAGCTGGGTGTCGACCGGCACGATCCCCACGACGAGGGTGCCGTCCACGTCGGCCAGCAGGGTCTTGAGCACGCGAGCCGGCTCGACCGCCAGCGCCTCCGCGGCCTCGAGCCCGTACGAGCTGCTCCGCGGGTCGTGCGCGTAGGTGCGCAGGACGTGGGGGATGCCCGCCTCGGTCAGTGCCCTGGTCGCCGGGGTGCCGGTCGATCCCGCCCCCTTGCGCGCCATGCCGGGATCCTGCCACCCCCGCCGGCCGGCCGGCGCACCGAGGCCGGCCAGCGCGGGCGGGTTCCGGGGATTGGCCCTAGCCTTCAGACGTGCCCACGGTCCCGCTGTTCCCGCTGCGCACCGTGCTCGTCCCGGGACTCGTGCTCCCGCTGCACATCTTCGAGCCCCGCTACCGGCTGATGATCCGCACGCTCAGCGAGGCCCCCGAGGACGAGCGGGGCTTCGGCATCGTCGCGATCCGTCCCGGGGCGAACGTGGAGGCCGACGGGCTCGCCGCCCTCTACGAGGTCGGCACGATGGCCCGCATCACCCGCGTGGACCCGCTCCCGGACGGCCGGTACGACCTGGTGACGGTCGGCGCCCGGCGGTTCACGATCACCGCCCTCGACCACGCGCTGCCCTACGCCCGCGCCCACGTCCAGCTGCAGGCCGAGCCGGTCGGGGACCCCGGCCGCGCGGCCTCCCTGGGGCGCACCGCCATCCGCCTGCTCGGGGAGTACCGGGCCCGCATCGCCGCATGGGGCGTCATCGACGTCGCCGAGCTCGAGGGGCTGCCCGAGGACCCCGTGGTGCTCAGCTACCTGGCCGCCTCGGCGATCGTCACCGACCTGCCCGAGCGCCAGCGCCTGCTCGGGATCGCCGACGCCGAGCAGCGTCTGGCGGCGGTGTGCGAGGTGCTGCGGCGCGAGCTCGCGCTCATCGGGTGCCTGCCGTCGATGCCGGCCGTCGACCTCGCGGGCGCCCGCCCGAGCACGAACTGACCCCGCACCCGGGCTGCCGGTCCGCCCCCCGACCGTAGAATCGTGGCCATGATCCGCCGCCTGGACCTGCGTGCCGGACTGCCGGCGAACCTCGGCGCCGTGGTGCCGCGGGCCCCGATGGACGTGGAGCACGCGCTCGACGTCGTGCGGCCCATCGTCGAGGACGTGGCGCGGCGCGGGGCCGAGGCCGTGCTCGACCACGGCGAGCGGCTCGACGGGGTCCGGCCCAAGCACCTGCGCGTCCCGGCCGCGGCGCTGCGTGAGGCCCTCGCCGAGCTCGACCCGGACGTGCGCACCGCCCTCGAGGTCGCGATCGAGCGGGTGCGCCGCGTGCACGCCGACCAGGCGCGCCCCGACCACACGACCGAGGTGGTCCCGGGCGGGACCGTCACGATGCGTTGGATCCCGATGGACCGGGTCGGCCTCTACGTGCCGGGCGGCCGTGCGGTGTACCCCTCGAGCGTCGTGATGAACGTGGTGCCCGCGCAGATCGCCGGCGTCGGCTCGCTGGCCGTGGTGTCGCCCCCGCAGCGCGAGTTCGGCGGGCTGCCGCATCCCACGATCCTGGCCGCGTGCGCGCTGCTGGGCGTGGACGAGGTCTACGCCGCCGGGGGCGCGCAGGCCGTCGCCCTGCTGGCGTACGGCGCGCCCCTCGAGGACGGCACCGTCTGCCGGCCGGTCAACCTCGTGACCGGTCCGGGGAACATCTGGGTCACGGCCGCCAAGCGCCTGCTCAAGGGTCGGATCGGCATCGACGCCGAGGCCGGGCCCACGGAGATCGCGATCCTGGCCGACGACACCGCCGACCCCGCGTACGTGGCGGCCGACCTCATCAGCCAGGCCGAGCACGACGTGATCGCCGCCGCGGTCCTCGTGACGACCTCGCCCCGGGTCGCCGCGAAGGTCGAGGCCGAGCTCTCGGAGCAGGTCGCGGCCACCAAGCACGGCCTGCGCATCCGCGACGCCCTCGGCGGCACGCAGAGCGCGATCATCCTCGTCGACTCCATCGCCGAGGGGCTCAAGGTCGTGGACGCCTACGCCGCCGAGCACCTCGAGATCCACACGAAGGACGCCCGCGCGGTGGCCATGCGCGTGCGCAACGCCGGCGCCATCTTCGTCGGCCCCTGGTCCCCGGTGTCCCTCGGCGACTACGCCGCCGGCTCGAACCATGTGCTGCCCACCGCCGGGTGCGCCTGCCACTCCAGCGGGCTCGGGGTGGCGGCGTTCCTGCGCGGGGTCAACGTCGTGGAGTACGACCGCGACGCGCTCGCCGACGTCGCCGACCACGTGGTGACGCTGGCCCACGCCGAGGACCTGCCTGCGCACGGCAGCGCGATCACGGTCCGGGTCCCCCGGTGAGCACCGTGGAGGACCGGCCGGGGAGCCCGGCCGGTGACCTGCCGCTGCGCCCCGAGCTGCGCGGCCAGCTGCCGTACGGCGCGCCCCAGCTCGACGTGGCCCACCGGCTCAACGTCAACGAGAACCCCTACCCGCCGCCACCGGCGATGGTGTCCGACGTGGCCATGGCGGTCGCCGAGGTGGCGGCCGGGCTGAACCGCTACCCCGATCGGGACGCCACCGCCCTGCGGGCCGGGCTCGCCGCCTACGTGGCCCGCGACGTGCCGGGGGCGACCTGGGTGGACGTGGGGCAGGTGTGGCCGGCGAACGGGTCGAACGAGGTCATGCTGCAGCTGCTCCAGGCGTTCGGCGGGCCCGGCCGGACCGCCCTGGCGTTCGCGCCGACCTACTCGATGTACCCGGACTACTGCCGCGACACGTTCACGGCCTACGCGACGCTGCCGCGCCGCGAGGACTTCACGATCGACCTGGACGCCGCCCTGGCGCACGTCGCCGCGGAGCAGCCCGACGTGCTGCTGCTCGCCTCGCCGAACAACCCCACCGGGACCGCCCTGCGCCTCGACGAGGTGGCGGCACTGTGCACGGCGAGCCGTGGGATCGTGGTGGTGGACGAGGCCTACGCCGAGTTCCGCCGGCCCGGCACCCCGTCGGCGATCGAGCTGCTGCCGGCGCACCCACGGCTGGTCGTGACCCGCACGATGAGCAAGGCCTTCGCGCTGGCGGGCGCGCGGCTGGGGTACCTGGTCGCCAGCCCCGCCGTCGTCGACGCCGTGCAGCTCGTGCGCCTGCCGTACCACCTGTCGGCCGTCACCCAGGCGGTCGCCCGCACGGCGCTGCGGCACGCCGACGCGCTGCTGGCGGGCGTCGCCGCGCTGCGGGCCGAGCGGGACGCCCTGGTGGACTGGCTGCGCGCCCAGCCCGGCGTGGTCGCCGCGGACTCCGACGCCAACTTCGTGCTCTTCGGCCGCTTCGCCGACCGGGACGCGGTGTGGCGCCGGCTGCTCGACCACGGCGTGCTCGTGCGGGCCACCGGGCCGGACGGCTGGCTGCGGGTGAGCGCGGGGACGCCCGCGGAGATGGCGGCGTTCCGTGCCGCGCTGCTGGCCAGCGTCGAGCCGGGCGACGTCCTGGCGTGAGACGGTAGGCGCCGACGAGTGCGAGGAGGGGCCAGCATGGGCCGGTTCGCGAAGGTGGAGCGGACGACCAAGGAGAGCGACGTCCGCGTCGAGCTCGAGCTCGACGGGTCGGGCAGCACCGACATCAGCACGGGCGTGCCGTTCTACGACCACATGATGAGCCAGATCGGCAAGCACGCCGGCTTCGACCTGGTGATCGCCACGACGGGGGACGTCGAGGTCGACGCCCACCACACGGTCGAGGACACCTCCCTGGCGTTCGGGGCCGCCCTGCGCGAGGCGCTCGGCGACAAGGCCGGCATCCGCCGGTTCGGCGACGCGCTGGTGCCCCTGGACGAGGCGCTCGCCCAGGCGGTGGTCGACCTGTCCGGCCGCCCGTACGTGATGCACGACGAGCCGGCGATGGCCCCGATGATCGGCTCCTACGACACGACGCTGACCCGGCACGTGTGGGAGTCGATCGCCGCGACCGGCCAGATCTGCCTGCACGTGCGCTGCCTGTACGGCCGCAACCCGCACCACATGGTCGAGGCGCAGTTCAAGGCGGTGGCCCGGGCGCTGCGGACCGCCGTGGAGCTCGATCCGCGGGTGGTGGGGGTGCCCAGCACCAAGGGGGCGCTGTGACCAGCACCCGCCGCCCATGAGCCCTTCCGTGGTCGTCCTGGACTACGGCTCGGGCAACCTGCGCTCGGCCGCCCGGGCGCTCGAGGCGGCCGGCGCCGACGTGGTCGTCACCGACGACTTCGACGCCGGGATGGCCGCTGACGGCCTGGTGGTGCCCGGCGTCGGCGCGTTCGCCGCGTGCATGGCCGGGTTCCGCGCCGTCCGCGGGCCCCAGCTGGTCGAGCACCGGCTCGCCGGTGGCCGTCCGGTGCTCGGCATCTGCGTGGGCATGCAGATCATGTTCGACCGCGGCGTCGAGCACGGGGTCACCACCGAGGGGCTCGGCGAGTGGCCGGGCGTCGTGGCGGAGCTGCCGGCTGCCGTCCTGCCCCACATGGGCTGGAACACCGTCGAGGTGCCCGAGGGATCCCGGCTGTTCGCGGGGGTGGCGGGGGAGCGCTTCTACTTCGTGCACTCCTACGGCGTGCAGCAGTGGGACTGGGTCGCCCAGGAGCCCTTCCACGCACCGCTGGTGACGTGGGCCGAGCACGGTGGGCGCTTCGTCGCGGCGATCGAGAACGGCCCGCTCGCCGCCACCCAGTTCCATCCCGAGAAGTCGGGTGACGCGGGGTTGCGCCTGCTCGGCAACTGGCTGGCCACCCTGCGCTGAGCGGGACTCCGGGCGGACCGGCGGCCGTCCCGGTGGGTCGGCCGGCGGACACGGCATACCTCCCCCCTTCGAAATGTCAGGGGTCGGTCCCATCATCGGGTTGGATCCGGATGAGGGCCCGCGGAGGTCGCGGGGATCCGGACCGACCGGGGCCGTCGGGCTCCCGGGCGGACGGGAGGGTCGCGCGATGCGCTTGCTGCACACGTCGGACTGGCACCTGGGGCGCTCGCTGCACGGGCTGGACCTCATCGAGCACCAGGAGGCGGCGCTGGGCCACGTCGTCGCGGTGGCCCGCGCCGAGCAGGTCGACGCCGTGCTGGTGTGCGGCGACGTCTACGACCGGGCCGTGCCGCCGGTGCCCGCCGTCGGCGTCTTCGAGCGCGTCGTCGGCGAGCTGGCGTCGTTCACCCACGTCATCATCAGCTCGGGCAACCACGACTCGGGCATCCGCCTGGGCGCCCTGGCGGAGCACCTCGTCGACCGCATCCACATCCGCACCCGGCTGGACCGGCTCGACGAGCCGGTCGTGCTCGTGGACCGGGACGGCCCCGTGCTGGTGTACGCGCTGCCGTACCTCGATCCCGAGTCCGCGCGCTACGTCCTCGGGGGCGAGGACGGTCCCGTCCCGCGCAGCCACGAGGCGGTGCTGGGCGCCGCGATGGATCGGGTCCGGGCCGACCTGGCCGTCCGCCGCGCCGGACAGGACCAGCTGCTGCGCACGGTCGTGATGGCGCATGCGTTCGTGGCCGGGCGCGAGCGCCCCGCGCAGACCAGCGACAGCGAGCGCGACCTGCGCGTCGGCGGCGTGGACGTGGTGCCGACGGACGTCTTCGCCGGTATCGACTACACCGCGCTGGGGCACCTGCACGGGCCGCAGGAGCCGCGCTCCGCGGACGGGCTGGTCCGCTACTCCGGCTCGCCGCTGCGGTACTCCTTCTCGGAGGCAGGGCAGACCAAGGGCGTGACGCTGGTGGACCTGGACGCCACCGGGAACCCGCGCGTGCGCACCGTCGACGTGCCGCAGCCGAGGCCGATGGCCGAGCTGCGCGGCACCCTGGCCGAGCTCGTGGGCGATGCCAGCCTCACGGCCCACGAGGGCGCCTGGGTCCGCGCGCTGGTCACCGACGAGGTGCGGCCCGACCGCATGCACGACGCGCTGCGCGCACGGTTCCCGCACCTGCTCAGCGCCCACCACGTGCCCAGCGGGAGCGGCACGATCACCCTGGACGCCGCCGCTGCGGCGGCCGACCCCCTCGACGTGCTGGCGCGCTTCCTGCGCGACGCCTCAGGTGTCGACGACGAGTCGGCCCTCGCCGAGCACCTGGCCCTCGTGCGGGAGCACTACGAGGCCCAGTGCCGGGAGGACGGGGTGGCCTGATGCGCCTGCACCGCCTCGAGTTCCGCGGCCTGGGACCGTTCCGCGACACCCAGGTCGTCGACTTCGCCGATCTCAGCGCCTCGGGCCTGTTCCTGCTCGAGGGCCCCACCGGGGCCGGCAAGTCCACGATCATCGACGCCATCGTGTTCGCGCTGTACGGCTCGGTCGCCGGGGCCTCGTCCGACAAGGGTCGGCTGGTGAGCCACTTCCTGGCGGGGGGCGCCGCACCCTTCGCCGAGCTCGTCTTCCAGACCGCGGCCGGGGTGCACCGCATCCGGCGGACCCCCACCTACGAGGCTGCGAAGGCGCGCGGCACGGGCACCACCACGCGCAACGCGACGGTGACGCTGACCAGGCTGGGGTCGCCCGAGGACGCGGGCGGCCATCCGATCAGCACGTCGATGCGGGAGGCCGGCGACGAGATCGTCCGGATCGTCGGGCTCACCAAGGAGCAGTTCGTCGGCACGATCGTGCTGCCCCAGGGGGAGTTCGCCACGTTCCTGCGAGCCGAGGGCAAGGAGCGGCTCCCGATCCTGCAGCGCATCTTCCGCACCGAGCCCTACGAGCGGCTGCAGCGCCGGCTCTGGGAGGCGAAGGGCGAGGCCGAGCGCGAGCGCAGCGCCGCCAGTCAGGTCCTCGAGGTCGCCCTCGGTGGCTTCCACGTGGCGGCCGGCACCACCGCGGAGCACGAGGCCTGGGTGGGCGTCGATCCCGCGGACTCCGGCGCGGTGGCTGGGGCGGTGGCGTCCGCCCTGGCGGCCCTCGCGGCGGCGTCGGCGGATGCAGGGAGGGCGGCGTCGGAGGCTGCTGCCGCGCTCGTGACGGCCAGCAGCGTCCATGACGCCGTGCTCGCGCGGACGCGGCGACGCGACCGACTGCGGCAGGCGATCGCGCGTGGCGCCGCCCTGGCCGAGCGGGCCGAGGAGCACGCCGCCTCGGCTGCTCGACTGGCGTCGGCCGAGCGGGCGGCCCGCGTCGCGGACGCGCTCGCCCACGAGGCCGGGGCCGCAGCCGACCGCGCCGGCGCCGTCAGCGCCGACGCCGAGGCCCGGGCAGCGCTGCTCGCGTCCCAGCAGGACCTCCCCGTCGCCGGGCTTCGCGCGGCGCTGGACGAGGCCCGCGCGCTCACCGGCCACCTGCGCCCCCTGGCCGAGCTCGAGGCCGGGCTCCCGGAGCGCGCCGTCGTGGTCACCGAGCGGCATGCGCAGCGCGACCGGGCCCAGGCCGAGGCGCAGGCGCAGGAGGCGGCCCTGGCCCAGCTGCCAGCGCGGCGAGCGGGCCTGGTCGAGCGGCGGGACGCCGCCGCGGCCAGCGCCGCCCTCGTGCCGTCGCTGCGCCAGGAGCTGGTGCGCAGCCGGGCCCGCCGGGCTGCTGCCGAGGAGCTGCTGCGGGCCGAGGCGTGCCTGGTCAGGGCCCACGAGGTCCTCGCGGCCCGCGTGGCCGCCCTGGCCGAGGCGGAGGCCACCGCGCGGACCCTCGCCGACCGCTACCGTGACGGCCTGGCCGCGGAGCTCGCCGGGCTGCTGCGCGTGGACCAGCCCTGCCCGGTGTGCGGGTCGTGCGACCATCCGGCACCGATGCAGCCCGATGGGGACCTCGTCACCCGTGATCGGGTGGAGGCCGCCGAGCTGGCCGTCCGCGCGGCTCGCCGTGCCGCGGATGCCGATCGCGAGGCGGTCGCAGCAGCCGAGCGCCACCTCGCCCAGCAGGAGGCGAGTGCCGCGGGTTGCGACCGGCACCAGGCCGAGTCGGCGTGCGTGGAGGCCGAGGCGGCCCTGGCTGCCGCCGAGGCCGCCGCCGACCAGCTGCATGGACTCGACGCCGCGCTCGCGGCGCTCGAGGCCGAGCGGCTGACGTGCACCGAGCACCGCACGACCGCCCTGACCACGGTGGCCGCGCTCGACGCCGAGATCGCGGCGCTCGAGCAGGGCATCGCCGCCGATCGGGAGCGGGTCGCCGCGGCGCTCGCGGGCCACCCCTCGGTGGCCGACCGGCTGTCGGTCGAGCTCGCCTCGACGACCGCCCTGGAGCGGGCGGAGCGTGCCGCGCGGGATCGGCAGGCCGCCGAGGCCGCGTGGATCGCCGCCGACGCGGGGCTCGCCACCGCCCTGGCCAGGGAGGGGTTCGCCGACGCGTCGGCCGCTCGTACGGCGGCCCTGCCGCTCGCGGAGCGTGCGGCGCTCGCCGAGCAGGTCCGGGCGCACGAGGACGAGGCCGCGCAGGTGGCCGGGATCCTCGCCGAGCCCGAGCTGGCCGGCGTCGATCCTCAGGAGGCGATCGATCCCGAGCCCACGGCGGCCGCCGTGGCGCAGGCCCGCGGGGTGCACGAGGAGGCGGTGGCAGCCCGCGGTCGGGCGACCGCACGCCTGGCCGATGCGGGCGCGCAGGCAGCCGCCGTCCGGGCGGCGGCTGAGGAGCGGGACGCCTGCCTGGCACGGACCCAGCCGCTGCTGGCCGTGGCGCGCCTGGCCTGGGGGCAGAACGTGCTCGCCATGGACCTGGCCACCTACGTGCTGCAGCGTCGGTTCGAGACGGTGGTGGCCGCGGCCAACGAGCACCTCCGCGTCATGTCCGACGGGGCGCTCGCCCTCGCGACCACCGACGAGGCCGAGGGTCGGACGCGCAAGGCAGGCCTCGGCCTGCGGGTGGTGGACCTGCGCACCGGCCAGGAGCGCAGCCCGCGCACGCTGTCCGGTGGCGAGACGTTCTACACCGCCCTGTCGCTGGCGCTGGGGCTCGCGGCCGTGGTCACCGGCGAGGCCGGCGGCGTCGACCTGGGCACCCTGTTCGTCGACGAGGGCTTCGGCTCGCTCGACGGCGACACCCTCGACGACGTCCTCGCGGTCCTCACCTCGCTGCGGGCCGGGGGTCGGGTCATCGGCGTCGTGTCGCACGTGGAGGAGATGAAGCAGCGCATCCCCGAGCGGATCGAGGTGCGCCGTGACGAGGTGGCGGGGCACAGTGCCGTGCGGGTGGTCGCCTGACCGCCTGGGGCTACCCTCGGGAGCATGCAGACGCTCACCCTCCTGCCCGCCGTGGACGTCCGGGACGGCACCGCCGTGCGCCTCGTCCAGGGTGAGTCGGGAACCGAGACCGCCTACGGCAACCCGCTCGACGCCGCACTGGACTTCCAGGCCCAGGGTGCCGAGTGGATCCACCTGGTCGACCTCGACGCCGCGTTCGGCACCGGGTCGAACCGTGCGCTGCTCGGCGAGGTGATCGGTCGGCTCGACGTCCAGGTGGAGCTGTCCGGCGGCATCCGCGACGACGCGTCGCTCGCTGCGGCGCTGGCGACGGGGTGTCGCCGGGTGAACCTCGGCACCGCGGCGCTCGAGGACCCCGACTGGACCCGCCGGGTGATCGCCGAGCACGGCGACCGCATCGCCGTCGGCCTGGACGTGCGCGGCACGACGCTGGCGGCCCGCGGGTGGACCCGCGAGGGCGGCGACCTGTGGGAGACCCTGGCCCGGCTCGACGCCGACGGGTGCGCCCGCTACGTGGTGACCGACGTGACCAAGGACGGCACCCTCAAGGGCCCCAACCTCCACCTGCTGCGGGAGGTGTGCGCGCGCACCGACCGGCCCGTGATCGCCAGCGGGGGCGTCGCCCGGCTGGACGACCTGCACGAGCTGGCCGAGCTCGTGGAGCTCGGGGTGGAGGGGGCGATCGTGGGCAAGGCGCTCTACGCCGGCGCGTTCACCCTGGCCGAGGCGCTGGCCGCCGTGGCGCCCCGCCGCGACACCCTCTGAGCGCCCGCGATGTCGGTCGAGCGGTACGCCAGCGGGGGCCCCTACGAGGACGTGGTCGGCTACAGCCGGGTGGTCGTCACCCATGGGCCGGGGGGCGTCACCGGGATCACGGCCGGGACCACGGCGGTGGTGAAGGGCGTCGTGCAGCACCCCAAGGACGCCTACGCCCAGGCGCTGGTCGCCTTCCAGTCCGCGCTGTTCGCCCTGGAGCGCGCGGGGTTCGCCCGCACCGACGTGATCAGCACCCGGATGTACGTGCTGGACCTCGCCCGTCACGCCGAGGCGGTCGGCCGGGCGCACGCCGAGCTGCTCGGCGCGGTCCGGCCCGCGGCCACGATGGTGGGGGTGGCCTCCCTCGTCGACCGCCACATGCTCGTCGAGGTCGAGGTCACCGCCTGGCGTCCGGACGAGGATCCGGCTGCCTGACGCTTGGGTCTCGTCGCCGGGGGACCTGGTCCGGCCCCCGATGGGGCCCACCCGTCCGCGGGGCAACGGTCCACAGGATGGGATCCATACCTAGCGGACGGGTAATTCTCGGCCAAGCGCTGGCAATCCGGCTCAATCTGGCACGGAACCGCGCCGATGGATGGGCAGGGTTTCGGCCCAGACCTCGTTGGCGGGAGCTCTCCGGGCAGGACAAGGGACCGGGAGTGGGGGAGGTCGACCTCACCGACGGAAGGAACTCCCCCATGCCCGCATCCGAGCGAGCCCACCACCCCAACCCAGGGCCGGCGCGCCGGCGCACCCTCCGACGAGCGCTGCTGATCCTGCCGCTGGTCGGGATCCTGGCCCTGCTGTCCGGCCCGGCCAGCGCACTCGATGCCGGCACCCGGTCCGGCCCGCCCCCGCGGCCGTCCAAGCCGGTCGTCGAGCCCAGCGTCGGTGCCCTCCAGGTCGCCTGGCGGATGTCTGCCCGGCAGTTGCGCACCGCGAGTGGTCGTGCGGTGACCGGGTACCGCGTCAGGGTGACCGACACGCAGGCACGGGTGACCCGTACCGTGCGGACCGCGGCCGGTGCCCGCCAGGTGACGCTGGCCGGACTCCCCACGGCGGGCCGCTACGTCGCGCGGGTCCGTGCGCTGAGCGGCCGGGTGGCCGGCCCGTGGTCGCGCGTCTCCGCCGCGACCGTGCCGGCGTCGAGCGGCACGGCGCGGATCGGCACGGCGAGCTTCCGGATCGCCGGGGTCAACGTGTTCCGGGCCGCCGAGACGCTCGTGATGTACACGCGCACAGCGACCCAGACCGTGTCGCCGGCCAACGAGTGGGGCGTCGAGGTGGCGGTCCGCAACGGCGTCATCAGCGAGGTGCGGGATCGACAGGCCAGGCTGGATCGGCAGGGCATGCCCATCCCGCGCGACGGCTACCTGCTCTCCGGCCACGGGGCTGCGCGCCTGTGGCTGCTGGCGAACGCCAGGGTGGGTCGCACGGTCGTGCTGTCGACGGCCACGCCGAGCCCCACCCCGGCACCCACGCCGACACCGACCCCGGCGTCGGCACGGGTCGCCGGGGTCTACTGGACCGGCTGGAACGCCACGCCCTCCGTGGACCGGCTGCCCTCCGGCTACAACCTCGCCTACCTCTTCGCCGCCCACCGCAGCACGCCCTACGGTGCCGTTGCCTGGGGCTACGCCCGACCGCAGGGCATCGCCGCGGCCCGGGCGCGCGGCATGAAGGTGATCCTGTCGACCGGCGGCGCCGGCTCCGGCATCTCGTTCGCCAACCGCACGACCTCGACCA
The DNA here is from genome assembly GCA_025456065.1 of Candidatus Nanopelagicales bacterium. Classification (GTDB taxonomy): domain Bacteria; phylum Actinomycetota; class Actinomycetes; order S36-B12; family CAIYMF01; genus Prado023. The sequence continues at coordinate 15,958 of JALOLH010000010.1, forward strand.
ACTTCGTGAACAGCATCGAGGCGATCAACGCGGCGTGGGGCGGCACCCGCGCGGCGCCCGCCTTCGACGGGGTGGACTTCAACACCTTCGAGGCCGAGGCGGTGCCGAACACCGCGGAGTACCTGTGGATGGCCCAGGAGCTCAAGCGCCGCTTCGGCACGCGGTTCCTCATCACCAGCCCACCGGCGCCCTGGCGCGCCTCGGACCGGACCTTCTGCAAGCAGATGCTCGCGGCTGCGGCCATGGACTACTGCGCCCCGCAGTACTACGACGGCCCCGGGCTGGCGGACCCCGCCTACATCGCCAACTCCATCCGCACGTGGGTCCGCGACGTGGCCGGCGGTGACGCCAGCCGGATCGTGGTCGGCTTCGGGATCCAGCCCGGGGCCGCCAACTACTCCAGCACGGCGCAGGTCCAGCAGGCATGGAACCAGATCGAGGCGGAGTTCCCCCGCATCCGCGGGGCCTTCCTGTGGAGCCACGCCGGGGACGCGGCCAACGGTTGGGGGTTCGCGAACTCGGTCACGCCGCTGGTCCGCAACTGAGCCCGCACCTCGGTCGACGGCGGATCGCGCAGCCCGCCGTCGACCGGGGTCGGGACGGTGCGGGGTGAGGTCTGGCCAGCCGCGACCTCACCCCGCACCGCGCTCCGCTCGGTCGGCGCGGCGCCGCGCGCCGGGGCTAGACTCCGGCAACCCTGGCAACTGCCGGGCATCGGGCGAGGAGGTGGCGCGGTGGTGGGACTGCCCAGGTGGCCGGGCGGGAACGGGACAGCCGGGTCCACCTCGTCGATCCGCGCCGAGATCGCCGCCTCACCGCGCTTCCGCGCGGCCGTGGCCGCCCAGGCGGCCGCCCTCGGGCGTTCCGAGGACGACGTGCGCCGGGAGGCAGAGGACTGCCTCAAGGAGATGGTGGCCGCCGAGAGCCCATCGGCGACGAAGGCCTGGACCAAGCTCGGGAAGTGGCTGTCGCGGGCCTACGAGTTCGACGTCGACCAGGCCAACCTCGCGCAGCTCAAGGCGCTGGACACCTCGGAGACGCTGGTCTTCCTGCCCAACCACCGCTCCTACCTCGATCCGTTCGTGCTGCGCCTGGTCCTCGAGCAGGCCGGATTCCCGCCCAACTACGTGCTCGGCGGGTCGAACCTGTCGTTCTTCCCGCTCGGTCCGATCGGCCAGCACACCGGCCTGGTCTTCATCCGCCGGCAGTTCAAGGACGCCCCGGTCTACAAGGCCATGCTGGGGGTCTACCTGGCCCACCTGGTCGAGCACGGCGCCAACCTGGAGTGGTACATCGAGGGCGGCCGGACCCGCACGGGCAAGCTGCGGCCACCGCGCATGGGCATCCTCAGCTACCTCGTGGATGCCTTCGAGGGCTCGGGCGTGCACGACGTCACGTTCGTACCCGTCTCGATCATCTACGACCAGCAGCACGAGGTCGGCGCGATCGCCGCCGAGGAGTCCGGCGGCACCAAGGCTCCCGAGAGCGTGCAGTGGGCGCTGCGCTATGCGCGGGCACAGGGGACCCGCCGCGGCAAGGTGCACCTGCGGTTCGCCGAGCCCCTCTCGTTGCGCTCCATGCTCGAGGAGGGCAGCGGGGCGCGGGCAGCCGTGCCCAAGGTCGCCTTCGAGGTGTGCAACCGGATCAACCGGGTCACCCCGGTGACCGCGGCTGCCGTGACCACGCTCGTGCTCCTGGAGCATCCGGACCGGGCGCTGACCGAGGCCGAGATGCGCGCCGGTGCGCTGCCGATCGCCGAGTACCTCGGCACCCGGGGCGTCCCCATCGCCGGGGGCATGCACCTGGACCAGGCGCACGTGCTGCACGAACGGCTGCCCAGCGAGGGCAAGCGCGCCCTCGACACCCTGGTCAAGGAGGGGGTCGTGGACCGGTTCGACGGCGGGGAGGAGCCGGTCTACTCGATCCCCTCCGGGCGCTACCTCGAGGCCGCGTTCTCCCGCAACACGCTGAGCCACTTCTTCGTCACGCGCTCGATCGTCGAGCTCGCCGTCCTCGCGGCGGCCGAGCGCGGGGCCGCGGACCTGACCACCGCCTCGTGGGTCGAGGCCCTCGCCCTGCGCGACCTGCTCAAGTACGAGTTCTTCTTCTCCACGAAGGAGCAGTTCGACGCCGAGGTCCGTGCCGAGATGGAGCTGACGGTGCCGGGCTGGGAGCAGGCCGACGTCCCGGCCGCCCGTGCCCCGGACCTCATCCGTGCGCTGCCCTTCCGGGCTGCCCCGCGCATCCTGACGCCCTTCCTGGAGGCCTACTCCGTGCTCGCCGCCCGCCTGGCGATGCGCGACCCTGCGGCCAAGGTCGACGAGGACGCGCTCGTCGCGGAGTGCATCGGCGTGGCCCGCCAACGGGTGCTGCAGCGCACGCTGCACAGCCCCGAGTCGGTCTCCAAGGACCTGTTCAAGAACGCCCTGCAGCTGGCCGGAAACCGGGGCCTGCTCGAGGCGGGCGCCCCGGACCTGGCGGACCGAAGGGCCGCCTTCGCCGCCGAGCTGGCCGATGCGGTGCGCCGTGTCGAGGTGCTGCGCAGGATGGCGCCGGATGCCGTGGGGGTGCCGGCGCAGGGAACCGTCGAGGGGGTGCCCGCATGACCGGGATCGAGGACCTGGGCCGGGTTGCGCGCAGCGTCGCCGGGATCACCAGCATGGGCGTCGGGGCCGCCACCGGTGCCGGGTTCGCCCTGCTCAACCGCGACCGGCGCGCCGGGGTGAACGTGGCGGCCAACCTCGGCAGCGAGCTCTCGCTCGCGGCCGCCGGGGTGCACCTCGAGGTGCAGGGCGAGGAGCACGCCTGGTCGCACCGGCCGGCCATCTTCGTGTTCAACCACCAGAGCCAGCTCGACGTGCCGATCATGGCCGCGGTCCTCAAGCGCGACTTCACCGGCGTGGCCAAGAAGTCGTTGCAGGCCAACCCGATCTTCGGGCCGCTGGGCCGGTTCGCGGGCGTCGCGTTCATCGACCGAAGTGACCCGGCCGCGGCGCGGGCGGCGCTCGAGCCCGTGGTGCACAGCCTGCGCGAGGGGGTGTCCCTGGCCGTCGCGCCGGAGGGCACCCGGTCCCTGGAGCTGGGGCCGTTCAAGAAGGGTCCGTTCCACATGGCCATCCAGGGGGAGGTGCCGATGGTGCCGGTGGTGATCCGCAACGCCGGCCAGCTCATGCCGCCGCACTCGTACGTGATCACGCCGGGCACCGTCCAGGTCTGCGTGCTGGAGCCGATCGACACCTCCGGCTGGAGCACCGAGACCATCGAGGAGCACCGCGACGCGGTGCGCCAGCTGTTCCTCGACACGCTCGCGGACTGGCCGCAGCCGACGGGCTGACGGGCGCGCCCGGGGCACCCGCCGGCCCACCTACGATGGGCCCATGCCCGTGGCCGTGCGCGTCATCCCGTGCCTCGACGTGGACGCCGGCCGAGTGGTGAAGGGCGTGAACTTCGTCGACCTGCGCGATGCCGGCGACCCAGTCGCCCTGGCCGCGGCCTACGGCGCCGCCGGGGCCGACGAGCTGACCTTCCTGGACATCACCGCGTCGTCGGGCAACCGCGAGACGACCTACGACGTGGTCCGCCGGACCGCCGAGCAGGTGTTCATCCCGCTGACCGTCGGAGGTGGGGTGCGCACGGCCGCGGACTTCGACGCCCTCCTGCGTGCCGGCGCCGACAAGTGCGGGGTCAACACCGCGGCGATCGCGCGCCCCGCCCTGCTTGCCGAGGCCGCCGACCGCTTCGGCGCCCAGTGCGTGGTCCTCTCGGTGGACGCCCGCCGGTGCGGCCCGGGCACGGCCGCGCCGCAGGTGCGCACCGACTCCGGGTTCGAGGTGACCACGCACGGCGGACGGCGCTCGACCGGCATCGACGCGATCGGCTGGGCGGTGCGCGCCGCGGCCCTGGGCGCGGGGGAGATCCTGTTGAACTCGATGGACGCCGACGGCACGAAGGCCGGGTACGACCTCGAGCTGATCCGGCTGGTCCGTGCCGAGGTGCGCGTCCCGGTGATCGCCAGCGGCGGGGCGGGACGGTTGGCCGACTTCGCCCCGGCCGTCGAGGCCGGCGCCGACGCCGTCCTGGCCGCGAGCGTGTTCCACTTCGGCGAGCTCACGATCGCCGCGGTGAAGGACGCGCTGGCCGAGGCCGGCTGCGTGGTCCGTCGCTGACCCGTCGGTCGCCCTCGCTCCGGGTTTCGTCCAAGTTCTGGTGCGGACGGCCGTCCAGGAGTTGGATCGAACCTGTCGGGGCGTCCCAGAACTTGGATGGGATCGTGTGCGGCGGGCGGGGCGCCGGGCGGGCGGGGCGCCGGGCGGGCCAGGCCCGCCGCGTGGGTGAGAATGTCCGCCGTGGAGTTCGCCGATGCATCCCTGGACCCAGCGCTGGCCGCCCGGCTGCGGCCGGCCGGCCACACCCCCGACGGACGGCCGTTGGTGACCGCCGTCGCGCAGGACGCCGACAGCGGACGGGTCCTGATGGTGGCGTGGATGGACGCCTCGGCGCTCGCCGCGACCCTGCGCACGCGCGAGGCCACGTACTGGTCGCGATCGCGACAGGAGCTGTGGGTCAAGGGCGCCACCTCGGGGAACCGCCAGCGGGTGGTCGACGTCGCCCTGGACTGCGACGGTGACACGGTGCTGCTGCGGGTGCGCCCCGAGGGACCGGCATGCCACACCGGGCTGACCTCCTGCTTCGACACGCTGACGCTGCTGGCCGCGGGCGACGGGGACGGGACGGCGGCGTGACGACCCCGGACCTGGCCACCTTCACCGCACTGGCCCGGGCGCCCCGACGCGTCATCCCGGTCGTGCGCCGGCTGCTCGCCGACGGCGAGACGCCGGTCGGGCTGTACCGCAAGCTGGCCGCCGAGCGGCCGGGCACGTTCCTGCTCGAGTCCGCGGAGCACGGCCGCGTCTGGTCGCGCTACTCGTTCATCGGCGTGCAGGCCGCCGCGATGCTGGCCGAGGTCGACGGTCGGGCGGTGTGGCGGGGGCGTGCCCCGGTCGGCGTGCCGAGCGGGGGAGACCCCCTGGCGGCGCTGCGTGACACGCTCGCCCTGCTGCACACCGAGCCGATCGACGCCCCGGACCTGCCGCCGCTGACCGGCGGCCTGGTGGGGATGATCGGCTACGACGCGGTGCGCCACTGGGAGCGGCTGCCCGACGCCAACCCCGACGAGCTGGGCCTGCCCGAGCTCGCGATGCTGCTGGCCACCGACCTGGCCGTGCTCGACCACTGGGACGGCAGCGTCCTGCTCATCGCCAACGCCGTGAACTACGACGCCACCGACGCCCGGGTCGCCGAGGCGTGGGCCGGCGCGGTGGCCCGGCTCGACGCCATGGAGGCCGCGCTCGCCGCGTCCAGCCCGGGCAGCGCCGCGGCGCTGGGCGCGCCCGCCGACCCCCCCGCGGTGCGGGCGCGGACCGCACCTGAGGACTACTGCGCGGGCGTGGAGGTCGCCAAGGAGCACATCCGGGCCGGCGACGCCTTCCAGGTCGTGCTGTCGCAGCGCTTCGACCGCCCCACCACCGCCAGCGCGCTCGACGTGTACCGGATGCTGCGGGTGAGCAACCCGAGCCCGTACATGTACCTGGTCCGCTTCCCGGAGCCCGGGGAGGGTGAGGACCTCGGCGAGGCCGTGGCCTTCGACGTCGTCGGCTCCAGCCCCGAGGCGCTGGTCAAGCTCACCGACGGGCACGCGATGCTGCACCCGATCGCCGGCACCCGGCCCCGCGGCCGCACCCCGGAGGAGGACGCCGCCCTGGCCGACGAGCTGCTCGCCGACGACAAGGAGCGCGCCGAGCACCTCATGCTCGTCGATCTCGGCCGCAACGACCTGGGCCGGGTCTGCCGACCGGGCAGCGTCGAGGTCGTCGACTTCATGTCGATCGAGAAGTACTCCCACGTCATGCACATCGTGTCGACAGTGACCGGGCAGCTCGCCGAGGGTCGCACGGCCTACGACCTGCTCGCGGCGACGTTCCCCGCCGGGACGCTCTCCGGCGCGCCCAAGCCGCGCGCGATGGAGATCATCGACGACCTCGAGCCCGCCCGCCGCGGCCTCTACGGGGGGGCGGTCGGGTACCTGGACTTCGCCGGCAACCTGGACGCGGCGATCGCGATCCGCACCGCGGTGATCCGCGACGGCGTGGCGCACGTGCAGGCCGGGGCGGGCCTGGTGGCCGACTCGGTGCCCGAGACCGAGCACGCCGAGTGCCGCAACAAGGCCGCCGCGGTGCTCAACGCGATCGCCATGGCCGAGGGGTTGCGCCCGGCCGGGCCGGGAGGTGCCACAATGACGCAGCAGGCGGGCAGCCGCCCCGGCGCCGAGGACGCGTGAGGACAGGAGCGAGATGGCCGAGCACGGGCACGACAACCACGGGCAGACGCCGGCGAACTGGACCGGTGCCGGCATCATCATGCTCGCCTTCGTCGTGGGCACACTCGGGGTCGTCATCAGCCAGCCGATCGTGTTCTGGGTCGGCGTGGCCCTTGCCGTCGTCGGCATGATCGTCTGGAAGGTCATGCTGGGGATGGAGTCCTCGAGCACCGAGGACGCGCACTGACGGTGTCCGCCGGGGCCGTGCCCCCCGCCGGGCCCGTGGGTCCTGACGTGACCCGAACCCATCCCGAGCGTGCTGCTGGCATCCAGCCGGCAGGGTCGGGTGCGTGATGGCCGGCGAGCACCGCGGACTGGTCCTGGTCGCCGAGGACGAGCGCCCCATCGCCGACCTGCTCGGCATGTACCTGCGCCGGGAGGGCTTCGGCGTGGAGGTGGCGCTCACCGGTCCCGACGCCCTGGCCGCGGCCCGGCGCCTGCAGCCGGTCGCCCTGGTCCTCGATGTGGGCCTGCCGGGCATGGACGGCACGGAGGTCTGCCGGACGCTGCGGGCCGAGGGCGACGGGGTGCCGATCCTGTTCTGCACGGCGCGCGACGACGAGGTCGACCGCGTGCTCGGCCTGGAGCTGGGAGCCGACGACTACATCACCAAGCCGTTCAGCCCCCGGGAGGTCGTGGCCCGGGTGAAGGCGGTCCTGCGCCGCGTGGACGGCAGCCTCGACGAGACCGACCGGCCGCTCGTCCTCGGTGACGTCGAGCTCAGCCGGGCCCGGCACCGGGTGACCGTCCGGGGCGAGCCCGTCGAGCTGACCGCCACCGAGTTCGACCTGCTCGCCCACCTGATGGCCAGGCCGGGCCGGGTGGTCACGCGCGACCAGCTGCTCTCCGCCGTCTGGGGGTACGCGGCAGCGGGCGGCACCCGGACGGTCGACGTCCACGTCGCCCAGGTCCGGGCCAAGCTGGGCGACGCCAGCCCGATCCGCACCGTCCGCGGTGTCGGCTACTCCGCCGACGCCGGATGAGCCGCGGGAGCCTGGCCCGGCGGCTGCCGCTGGCGATGGCAGCCGTCGCTGCGGTCGCCGTGCTCATCGCCGCCCTCGTCGCGTGGCCGCTGCTCACCCGGGCGGCGGAGTCCAGCGCCCGGGCGACCCTGTCACGGACCGCGGACCTCACGACCGAGCTGGTCGAGCGGACCTACGCCGACCTGCCCTTCGCCGGGGGCCGCCGGCTCTCCGAGCGTCTCGCGGCGCTGCTCGCCCCGCAGCAGGTCACCGCGTACCTCGTCGGCCCCGCCGCAGCGGTCCCTGCCCCGCTCACCGAGGCCGATGTCGCAGCGGTGACCACCGGCGGCACGGTCTCGGACCGCCGGGCGGGCGCAGGTGGGCCGTGGTTCGTGGAGGGTCGCACGGTGGCCGACGGCGTCGGCGTGCTCCTGGTCCAGCCATCGTCGGCGGCACGCGAGCTCAGCGGGATCGCGCTGGCGCGGCTCCTGCTCGCGCTGGCCCTCGGCCTCACGGTGGCCGCCGTGGTCGGCGTGCTGCTCGCGCGTCGCATCACCCGACCGCTGGGGCAGGCGGCGGGGGCCGCCACCGCCATGGCGGCAGGTGATCGGGACGTGCGGGTCGACCCGGACGGCCCCCAGGAGGTGGCCGACCTCGCCGTCGCCCTGAACGGGCTGGCCGCGGCGCTGGCCGAGAGCGAGGGGCGCCAGCGCGAGTTCTTCCTGACCGTGTCCCACGAGCTGCGCACCCCGCTGACCTCGATCAAGGGCTACGCGGAGGCCCTCGCCGACGGGGTGGTCCCTGCCGATGCGATCCCGGCGGCAGCTGGGACGGTCCGCGCGGAGGCCGACCACCTCGATCGGCTCGTGGCCGACCTGCTCGACCTGGCCCGGCTCGGTGCCGTCGACGTGGCGGTCGCGCCGGTGGACCTCGACCTCGCGGCCCTGGGCGCGGAAGCCGCCTCCGCCTGGGCGGCCCGGTCCGGTCGTGCCGGGGTCCGATTCGTCGACGAGGTGGACCGCACCCCACTGGGCGTGCGCACCGACCCGGTCCGCGTGCGCCAGATCGTGGACAACCTCATGGAGAACGCCCTGCGGGTGAGCGGGGACGGTGCCGTGGTGGTGCTCCGCATCGGGTCGCTGGCTCCCGGCTGGTTCCAGGTGGAGGTGCGCGACGACGGGCCCGGCCTCAGCGAGGACGACCGGCGCGTGGCCTTCGAGCCCGGCGTGTTGCACGCGCGCTACCGCGGCGTGCGCAAGGTCGGGTCCGGGGTCGGCCTGGCGCTGGTCGCCCGGCTCGCCGAACGGCTCGGCGGCCGAGCCGAGGCCGGGATCGCGCCCGAGGGCGGCGCGTCGTTCCGGGCGGTCCTGCCGACGACGCTGCCGAGCGCCCACGGCGCGGTGCTCGCACCCCAGGGAGCGGGCACCGGCTCGCGGTCCTGAGGCTGCTGCGGCTCGTGTACCGGGCCGGGCAGGATCGGTCAGGCGAGTCCGGAGCCGAGCCAGGGGACGGCGAGGCGCACCACCCACCACGCGCCGGCGACGGCCATCAGCGCGACGACCAGGCGGGTCGGGATGTCCGGGAACGGGCGTCCCCGCCAGGCCCGCCCCATCCAGAGCGCCCAGGCCAGCGCCGCGAGCGGCAGGACGAGCAGGACGAGCAGCGCGTTGTGGTCCAGGGCCGCGACGAGGTCGCCGCGGGCCAGGGCGCCCGCTGCTCGGGTCGACCCGCAGAAGGGGCAGTCCAGGCCGGTGAGCGTGCGGAACGGGCAGAACGACGGCCCGCCGTCGCCGGGTGCCAGCACGGCCACCGCGGCCGCAGCGCCCCCCGCGGCCACCAGGGCGGCCAGCGGTGCGGCGAGGCGGCGAGCCCGACGGCGGTCGGGGGCCTGCGCGCCGACGGGCACGTCGACACGGTCGGTCGGGACTGCCACCCGAGCAGGGTAGCGACCGCCGGCCGGGTCCGCCGGCGCAACGCCCGGTGGCAGCAGCCGAGGGGGACCGGCAGGTCCGGTGACCGCAGCCGGGCGGTGCCGGCCGACGACCGTGATTCGGGCCGGTGCGATCACTGCCGTACCCTCGTGCCTGCACGTCACCCGGAGCCACGCGCGAGCGAGCGGAGCGACCATGAGCGTCCTCGACGACATCATCGCGGGCGTGCGCGCCGATGTCGCCGAACGCATGGCGGCCGTCCCGCTGGACGCCCTGAAGGAGCGCGCCGCCCGCGCGCCCGAGTCGCGCGACGGCCTCGCGGCCCTGCGCCAGGACGAGGTGACGGTGATCGCCGAGGTGAAGCGTTCGTCACCGAGCCGCGGCGCACTGGCGCCCATCGACGACCCCGCGGGGCTCGCCCGGGCCTACGAGGAGGGCGGGGCGCACGCGATCTCGGTGCTCACCGAGAGCCGCCGGTTCGGCGGCTCGCTCGACGACCTGGTCGCCGTCCGGCACGCCGTGGACGTGCCGGTGCTGCGCAAGGACTTCATCGTCTCCAGCTACCAGCTGTGGGAGGCGCGGGCCGCCGGGGCGGACATCGTGCTGCTCATCGTGGCCGCGCTCGAGCAGCAGGCCCTGGTCAGCCTGCACGAGCGCGCGCTGTCGATCGGCCTGACCCCGCTGGTCGAGGTGCACGAGCTCGACGAGGTGCCGCGCGCGCTGGACGCCGGGGCCCGGCTGGTCGGCGTGAACGTCCGGGACCTGCGCACCCTGGCCGTCGACCGCGACCACTTCGCGCGGGTCGCCCCCGCGATCCCCGACACGTGCGTGAAGGTCGCGGAGAGCGGCGTGCGGGGCCCGCACGACCTCATCGCGTACGCGAACGCGGGCGCGGACGCCGTGCTGGTCGGCGAGAGCCTGGTCACCGGGGGAGACCCGCGACAGGCGGTGCACGACCTGGTCACCGCCGGTGCCCATCCCGCGATCAAGCACGGACGGACATGACCTTCGACCTCGACAACCTCGGCCTGCTCCCGGCCGACTCGCCGGTCCCCGACGCCACCGGCCACTTCGGTGCCTTCGGCGGGCGGTTCGTCCCGGAGGCCCTGGTCGCCGCCCTGGACGAGCTGTCGGCCGCGTACGCCGCGGCCCGCACCGACCCGCAGTTCCTCGCCGAGCTGGACCACCTCGCCCGCACCTACACCGGACGGCCCACGCCGATCACCGACGTGCCCCGGTTCGCTGCCGCGGGTGGTGCGGCCGCCCGGGTCGTGCTCAAGCGCGAGGACCTCAACCACACCGGGTCGCACAAGATCAACAACGTCCTGGGCCAGGCGCTGCTCACCGTGCGCATGGGCAAGCGCCGAGTGATCGCCGAGACCGGTGCCGGCCAGCACGGGGTGGCCACGGCCACCGCCGCAGCCCTGCTCGGCCTGGACTGCGTGGTCTACATGGGCGAGGAGGACACCCGCCGGCAGGCGCTCAACGTCGCCCGCATGCAGCTGCTCGGAGCCGAGGTCATCCCCGTCACCAGCGGCTCACGGACCCTCAAGGACGCCATCAACGAGGCGATGCGCGACTGGGTCACCAACGTCGCCGACACCCACTACCTGCTCGGGACCGTGGCCGGCCCGCATCCCTTCCCGCAGATGGTCCGCGACTTCCACCGCGTCATCGGCGTGGAGGCGCGCGCCCAGCTGCTCGCCGAGCACGGCCGGCTGCCCGACGCGGTCGCGGCCTGCGTCGGCGGCGGGTCGAACGCCATCGGGATCTTCCACGCCTTCCTCGACGACGCGGGGGTCGCGCTGCACGGCTACGAGGCCGGGGGCGAGGGCCTGGCGTCCGGCCGGCACGCGGCCACGATCACCGGGGGTTCGGTGGGCGTGCTGCACGGCACCCGGTCGTTCCTGCTGCAGGACGAGGAGGGCCAGACGATCGAGTCGCACTCGATCTCGGCCGGCCTGGACTACCCGGGGGTCGGCCCGGAGCACGCGTACCTGGCGCAGGTCGGCCGTGCGCAGTACCACCCGGTCACCGACGCCGAGGCGATGGAGGCGTTCGGCCTGCTGTGCCGGACCGAGGGCATCATCCCGGCCATCGAGACCGCCCATGCCCTCGCCGGCGCCCTGCAGCTGGGCCGCGAGCTCGGCCCGGACGGCCTGGTCCTGGTGAACTGCTCCGGGCGCGGGGACAAGGACGTCGCCACGGCGGCTCGCTGGTTCGGCATCGACCTCGGGGAGGGTGCGTGAGCGCGCTGCACGGGGCCTTCGCCCGCGCCCGGGCCGAGCGCCGAGCCGCCCTGGTCGGCTACCTGCCCAGCGGCTTCCCGACCCAGGCCGAGGGGATCGCCCTGGCCTGCGCCATGGTGGGCGCCGGCGTCGACGTCGTGGAGGTCGGCCTGCCGTACTCGGACCCGTTGATGGACGGGCCGGTGATCCAGGCGGCGGTCCATCGGGCGCTGACCGGGGGGTCCTCGGTGGCGCACGTGCTGGGCACCGTCGAGGCGGTCGCGGCCACCGGCGCCCCGACCCTGGTGATGTCGTACTGGAACCCCATCGAGCGGGTCGGCGTCGAGGCCTTCGCGCGCCGGCTGGCCGCGGCCGGCGGGGTCGGCGTGATCACCCCCGACCTGCCCCCCGACGAGGCCGGGGACTGGATCACGGCCAGCGACGCCGCACACCTCGACCGTGTCTTCCTGGTCGCCCCCTCGAGCACGCAGGAGCGGATCGCCGCCGTCGCGGCCGCGACGACGGGGTTCGTCTACGCTGCTTCGACGATGGGGGTGACCGGCGCCCGCGCCTCCGTCGGCGGCGGGGCCCGCGACCTGGTGGCGCGCGTGCGTGCCGTCACCGACCTGCCCGTCGCCGTGGGCCTGGGCGTCTCGACCGGGGAGCAGGCTGCGGAGGTGGCCGGCTACGCCGACGGGGTCATCGTCGGGTCGGCCTTCATCCAGCGGATCCTCGACGCGCCCGACCACGGCGCGGCTGTCGCCGCCGTGGCCGACCTGGCCGCCGAGCTCGCCGAGGGCGTGCGTCGGCCTGTCGCAGCGGCCCCTCAGACGTACTTGTAGAGGACCATCGCGGCCAGCACCGCGACGAAGACGATCACGCCCGCGACGTCGGCGCCGAGTCGCAGCGGACGCTCGAGCAGCCGCTTCGTCCCCGCCCCGAGGTGCCCCTCGAGGATGTTCACGCGCGTCATCGACGCGAACACCAATGTGGTGGTGACCGTGATCGCCAGGCACCAGGGGCACAGCGCCCCGATGACGAAGTACGCCTCGTAGAACAGCCAGTACGCGAAGGCCAGGCCGATCGAGTAGACGACCTGAGCGGAGATCATGAACCAGCGCGGGAACCGAACGCCGCCGAGGGCGGCGACGGCGATCGTGATGACCACCGGCTCGGCGATGAGGCCGAGGAACGCGTTCGGGAAGCCGAGCAGGTTCGCCTGCCAGGTCAGGCCCACCTTCGCGCACGAGATGGTGTCCGAGATGTTGCACGACAGGGCAGCGTTGGGGTCGGCGGCCAGCTTGACCGCGTCGATCGACAGGACGAGCGAGGCGACCAGGCCGAGCAGGCTGGACAGCAGCATCTCGACGAACGCGGCCGGGTGGTACCGGTCGGCCTTGGTCGGCACGCGCGGCGGCGGCATGGTCGCATCCGGCGCCGGCGTCGTGTCGATCACCCGCCACAGGGTAGTTCAGGTGGCGTCCTCCCGGTGCCGGCCGCGCCGCGGGCTCCCGGCCGGCATGGGCGGGTTCGGGTAGCCTTGCCCCGACTTTCCCCCGGAGGTACCGATGGCATCCGAGCCGAAGAAGCAGGCCACCCCGGCCAAGACGCCCAAGCAGCTGGCCGCCGAGGCGCGCGCCGCGTCCGAGGCCGCCGAGCGCCGCCGGGAGCGGATGATCCGCATCGTCGGGACCCTCGTCGTGGTCGCCATCGTCGGTGCGCTGCTCGCGATCGGCTTCTTCGCCGGCCGCGGCGACGACCCGGCCTCGCCCGACACCGCCGCCCCGACTCCGGATCCGTCGGCCGCGGCGCCGGGGGACGTGGTGACCGACCCGGCGAGCGCGCAGGCGTGGGGGGTGCCCTACGGCGCCAGCTGGACTGCGGACAACCAGGACAAGCTGCCGACGATGGAGATCTGGGAGGACTTCCAGTGCCCGTTCTGCGGGCAGTTCGAGGTGCAGTTCGGCCCACAGCTGGAGGCACTGGCCGATGCCGGCAAGGTGAAGCTGCTCTACCGGCCGGCCATCTTCCTCGACAACAGCCTGGCCCAGAAGAACGCCGCAGCCGGCAACCCGAACTCGTCGGCCCGCGCCACGAACGCCTGGGGCTGCGCGATCGAGCAGGGCAGGACCTCGGAGTACCACTCGGCGCTGTTCGCCGCCCAGCCGACTGACGAGGGCACCGGCTACTCCGAGCAGACGCTGCTGGACCTGGGCACCCAGGTGGGCGTGCCCGACCAGGCTGCCTTCACGACGTGCGTCCGGGAGGGGACGTACCTGGCCTGGGCCGCCAACAGCAACCAGGCGTTCTACGACGCCGAGGTCGGCGGCACGCCCCGCGTCTTCCTGAACGGCACCGAGGTCCCCACCCAGGAGTTCACCGACATGGCGGCGATCGAGGCCAAGATCGAGGCTGCGACCGCCACGTGAGCGTCCTCGCCGCGATGCCCGCCGGCGTCGTCGCCGCCATCCCGAGCCCCGACCAGTCCGTCTGGTACCTGGGTCCGATCGCGCTGCGGGCGTACGCGCTGTGCATCCTGGCCGGGATCGTCGTGGCCATGCTGGTCACCGACCGGCGCTGGGTCGCGCGGGGTGGTGAGCGGGGCCTGGTCTACGACGTCGCCATGTGGGCCGTGCCGTTCGGGATCATCGGCGGGCGGCTCTACCACGTGCTCACCGACTGGCCGGACTACTTCGGCCGCAGCGGGACGGGACTGCGGGGGGCCGTCGCCATCTGGGAGGGTGGCCTGGGCATCTGGGGGGCCGTCGCGCTGGGGGCGCTCGGGGCGTGGATCGGCTGCCGTCGGGCCGGCGTGCCGCTGCCGCCGTGGGCCGACGCGCTGGCCGTGGGCCTGCCGCTCGCCCAGGCGATCGGGCGGTTCGGCAACTGGTTCAACCAGGAGCTGTTCGGCCGGCCGACGGACCTGCCCTGGGGCCTGGCGATCGACCCCCGGTTCCGTCCGGCGGGGTACGAGCAGGTCGAGACGTTCCATCCGACCTTCCTCTACGAGGCCCTCTGGCTGGTCCTCGTGGCGCTGGTCGTGGCCTGGGCGGACCGGCGCTGGCGGATGGGCCACGGTCGCGCCTTCGCGCTGTACGTGGCGCTCTACTGCGTGGGCCGGCTCGGGGTGGAGCTGCTGCGGATCGACCCGGCCACCACCGTGGCCGGCATCCGGATCAACGTGTTCACCGCGATCGCCGTCGGGCTCGGTGCCCTGGTGTACCTGGTGGTCAGCCGGCGGCTGCGGCCGGGTCGCGAGGCGCCCGAGGAGCTGCGTCCGCGCGCACCCGAGGCACCGGCGGTCGAGCCGGCCTGAGCGAGGGCCCCGCCCGCTGGCGCCCGGGCCCAGGGATGCGGGTGGGCCACGCTGGGGTGAGGCTGGAGTCACCTCATGTCGGGACCACCGGTCCGGGGGGACATGGACCGTCGCGGCGCAAATCGGGCATCTGGTGCCGTGAGGGTTTCGGTTGAAGCATCCACCACCTGAAGGAGGGGCCGTGAAGCCCAAGCTCGTCGCCATCCTGCTGTACATCGCCGGGGCGTTCCTGATCGTCGCCGGTGCCGGCACGTGGTACACCGTGTCCGACCAGCTCGCCGCCGAGCAGATCACCGTGTCCGACGGCGCCAGCTGCCAAGTCGGCGAGGCCGTGAACGGCCCGCTCGAGGCGTACTGCCAGGCCGAGATCATCAACAAGCACGCCCTGGAGTCGACGGGCGGCAGGACCTACGCCCAGCTGCCTCGCTGTTCACCTCGGTCGTCGCGTTCGGCGTCGCCGCGTTCGCCGTGGGCCTGGGCGTGCTCATGCTCATCATCGGCGCGGGCTTCGGCCACCTCGCCAAGCGGGCGGCCCCCGCCCCGGCCGAGACCGCCACGGTCTGACCCGTCCCGACCCCCGGTGCCCGCCCCCGACCGGGGCGGGCACCGGCGCGTCCGGGCACCGGCGCGTCCGGTGTCACCAGCCCTCGGCGAACGCCACCTCGAGGGCCTCGAGCAGGAAGTCCACGCCGGCGGCGTCGATGCACAGGGGGGGCTTGATCTTCAGCACGTTCATGTGGTCACCGGTCGCGGCCATGACCACGCCGAGCTCGAGGAGCCGCTCGCACAGGGCATCGGTCGCCTCCGTGGCCGGTTCCCGGGTCGCCCGGTCACGCACCAGCTCCAGGCCGAGGTACAGGCCGCGGCCGTGCACCGCGCCTGCCATCGGGTGGCGAGCCACGAGCTGCTCGAGCCCGGCGCGCAGCCGTGCCCCCATGCGGGCGGCGTTGCCCTGCAGGTCCTCCTCCTGCAGGGCCTGCAGGGTGGCCAGCGCCGCGACCGCCCCCGCCGGGGTGCCGCCCATGGAGGCGAACAGCGAGCCCTCCACGGCGAAGGACTCCGCGATCTCGCGACGGCACACCACGGCGGAGACCGGGTACCCGTTGCCGGTCGCCTTGGCCAGGCAGACGATGTCGGGGACGACGCCGTGCAGGTCGAAGCCCCAGAAGTGCGAGCCCAGCCGGCCGTAGCCCACCTGCACCTCGTCGGCGATCACGACGCCGCCGGCGGCGCGGACCGCCTCGTAGACCTGCGGCAGGTAGTCATCCGGCAGCTCGATGCCGCCGGCGTTGCCGTTGAGCGTCTCGCAGAGGAACGCCGCGGGCCGTCGGCCGGCCGCGGCCAGCTCGGCCAGGATCCGCCGCACGTCGTCGGCGTACCGCGTGCCCGCGTCCGCACCGGTGAACGGCCCGCGGTACAGGTTGGGCGGCTCGGCCAGGTGGATCCACTCCGGCCGGGTCCCCAGGGCGCGGGGGTTGTCCATGAGCGCGCTGGACACCTCGTCGGACGCGGTGGTCCAGCCGTGGTAGGCGGTCCGCAGGGCGATCGTGTCGCGGGCCTGCGTGTGCACCCGGGCCAGACGCAGGGCGAGGTCCACGCTCTCCGAGCCGCTGGAGAGCAGGAAGACCCGGTCGAGCCCGGGAGGCATGGTCGCCAGCAACTGCTCGGCGAACCCGACATGGGCCTCGTAGTGGAAGCGGGAGTTCGTGTTCAGCGTGCGCAGCTGCCGGGCCACCGCCCCGGCGACCGCGGGGTGGGCGTGCCCCAGCACGGTGACGTTGTTGATCGCGTCCAGGTACACCCGGCCGTCCACGTCGACGAGGTGATGGCGCCACCCCCGCTCGATGCGCGGCGGGTCGGCCCAGTAGTGCCGCTGGACGGCGGCGAGCGCCGCCGCGCGCCGGCGCAGCAGGTCGTGCCGGTCCTCGGGTGGTGGGGCGAGCGGGAGGCCGAGCAGCGGCCCGGGGTCCGGGCACAGCTGCCGCCACAGGGCCGCCAGGGAGGGTGGGGCGTGGGTGGGCGCGACCACCCCGGTCGGGACCACCTGCACGTGCACGTGCTCGGGCAGCGCGGCGTCCCGCGACGTGGTGACGCGGGCCACTGTCGCCCCGGCCGCCACGCGCCCGCCCTGCGCGCGCGTCGGCCGGGCGCCGGCCAGCACGAGGTCCCACCCGTCGTCCCCGACGAGCCGGGTGACCCAGGGGTCGGTGCTGCTGATCCGTCCCGGCCAGGGGGCGACCAGCTCGGTGCCCCGCGGCAGGAGCACGTCGACGCCGAGGTGGATCGTGGTCGGCTCGACCAGGGCGTTGCGGGCGGCCCGGTAGAGGTGGGCCTGGCCGTAGGGCACCACGCTGGTGACGTCCCGGCCCGCGTCGCGCGCCGCCGCCCGTGCCGCGGCCCGGACCTGGGCCGGTTCGGCCCAGGCGCCCTCGTCGAGCAGCGGTGAGGTGGTCGACAGGTCGATCGTCGCCACGCGGCCGAGCTCGGGCAGCACCGTGGTCGAGGCGGGCAGGCGCGGGGCCGGGGGCATCGGCTGCCCAGCCGCCTGGCGCATGGCCAGGGTGCCCAGCGCCGCGGGGATCGCCTCGACCATCTCGAACACGGCGAGGTCCACGCCCAGGTTCTCGTGCAGGTAGGGGTTCTCGGGCTCACGGGTGAGCTGGTGCACCGTGCTGGCGAGCCCGGCGCACGCTCGGGCCGCGACCATCGGCCAGACGGCGTCGACCTCGACCGGCGTGAGCGGCTGGGTGGTGAGGAAGCCGGCGAGGACGTCACCGGCGATGCGCAGCGGGGCGCGTCGGTCCTTCACGAGCAGCGCGCAGATCGCGACGGCGACCTCCGAGGCCCGCCAGGTGCTGGTGAGGTCGCCGAAGTCGATGATGCCGACCGGCTCCGGCCGGGCGTCGGGCCCGGGCTCGGCGACGACGTTGAAGTCGGTGAGGTCGCCGTGGACGACCTGCTCGGGCAGCTCGTCGACGTGCGCGGCCAGGGCTGCCGTGGCGGCGGCCGACAGCGTCGCGACGCGCCCCGCGAGGGACTGGTCCAGCGAGGGGAGCAGCGCGGCGACCACCTCCGGGGAGCGGCGCACGTCCCACTGGGTGGGTTCGTGGGCCCCCACGTGCGCGAACCCAGCGAGCGCGGCGGTCACCCGGCCGGCCAGCGCGCCGAAGGCCCGGGCGGTCGGAGCGGCGAGGTAGCCCGCCGCGGTCATCGGCGTGCCGGTGACCCACGTCAGCAGGCGAACGCTGTGCACCGCCCTGTCCAGCGCGACCTCCTCGCGGAGTGCGCCGGCGAGGCTGGGCACCGGCTGCGGGACGCGGATGGGCAGGCCCGCCAGGGCGAGCATCGCCGCGTTCTGCGCGTCCAGGGCCGCGGGGACGGCGGCGCTGTTCGCCACCTTGAGGACGTGCCGCAGCTCGGCGCCGTCGGGACCGGCGGTGGTGAGCAGCACGTTGCGGTCCTGGTGGCTGCCGAGGTCCCGGGCGGCCGGCGCGACGAGCCCCCAGCGCTCGACGGCGATGGCGCGCGCCCGGTCCAGGTCGAGGGTCGGGGCGTGGGCGGCGACGGTCACAGCCCGGCAGCCTAGTGAGCGGGCGTCGTGACCTCCGGCCCTGCTGCGCAGCCGGTCGCGCGACCTACGCTGCCCACGTGGAGCCCGACGCCCGGGACCGGTTCGTCGACCTGCTGCGCGGCGGCAGCATCGTGGCCGTCGTCGTGGGGCACTGGCTGGTCGCCGACGTGCGCTGGGCCGATGGGCGCCTGGTCGAGACCAGCAGCCTCGCCGAGGTCCCCGCCATGTGGCCGATCACCTGGGCGTTCCTGGTGATCCCGCTCTTCTTCTTCGTGGGCGGCTTCGCGAACCGCCGCAGCTGGGAGGGCACCCGCTCCCGCGGGGAGGGGTACGCGACCTACCTCGACCGCCGGGTGCACCGGATGCTGGTCCCCACGGCGCTCTACCTCGCCGTGGTGTGCACGGTCGGCCTGGTCGTGGACGCGGCCGGCGGACTCGGCCTCGGGGCCATGGGCGGGCTGTTCCTGCAGCCACTGTGGTTCCTCGGCGCGTACGTCTGCGTGGTCGCCCTGGCGCCGGTCATGCTGGCGGCGCACGGGCGCTGGGGCGCTGCGGTGCTCGTCGTGCTGGCCGCGCTGGTCGTGGTCGGCGACCTCGGGCGCTTCGGCCTGGGCCTGGCCGCACTCGGGTACCTGAACGTGCTGTGGGTCTGGCTGCTGATGCACCAGCTGGGCTTCTGGTACGCACAGGGCGAGTTGGATCGGGCCACCGCGCGGTGGATGGCCGGGACCGGGCTGCTGCTCACCGGCGCCCTCGTGGCCCTCGAGCCCTATCCCGCGACGATGGTGGGGGTCCCGGGGGTCTCGGTGGGCAACATGCATCCCCCGACGCTGGCGGTCACCACGCTGGGGATCGCCCAGATCGGCGCCTGCCTGCTGCTGCGCCCGGCCCTCGTGCGGTGGCTGCAGCGCCCGGGCGCCTGGCGTGCGGTGGTCCTCGTGAACCTCACGATCATGTCCATCTACCTGTGGCACCAGGCGGCGCTGACCCTCGCCGCGCGGCTCACGCTGCCCCTGGGCTGGCCGGATCCGCCCCCGGGGTCGCTCGCCTGGTGGGCCGCGCACCTGGCCTGGCTGGCGGTGCCGGGAACCCTGCTCGCGGGCATCGTCGCGGTGGTCGGCCGCGCCGAGCAGGTCCGCGCCCCCACGGCGATCCGGGCCGGTCCGGGCACGGCAGGGGCCGCTGCGGGCGCGGTCGTCCTCATCGGGCTCGGCCTGCTCGACCTCGCCGGTTCCAGTGCCCTCGACCTGCTCGCTGCGGGGCAGCCGCTGGGCCCGTTCACCCCGACGGCGGTGCTGGGCCTGGTGCTGCTCGCCGTGGGCTGGGCCGCCTTCGCGGTCCTCCGGCGCGTGGCGCCGTGGCGCGCCGGACCTGGGCTGCCAGCGCGGGCCGGGACGGGGGTCAGCCCGTCCGGGTGAGCACCAGCAGGGTGCGCAGGTGCCCGGCTCGCCTATGCTGTGCCCCTGGCGGGCCAACGTCGTCCCGCCGACCTGATCCGCACCAGCTGCGTCCGCCGTGGCAGGTCGGGGTCGGCCGACGACGTCTGCGGTCCTCCCCGCCCACCCGGCGGCGAGGAGCCGACATGACGCTGTTCTCCGCCGTTCCCGAGGCCACCGGGCTGTACGACCCGGCCTTCGAGCGCGATGCCTGCGGCGTGGCCTTCGTGGCCACCATGACCGGGGTCGCCAGCAACGACATCGTGGTCCGGGCGATCACCGCCCTGCGCAACCTGGACCATCGCGGGGCCTCCGGGGCCGAGCCGGACAGCGGCGACGGGGCGGGGATCCTCCTGCAGGTGCCCGACACCTTCCTGCGCGCGGTCGTCGACTTCGACCTGCCGCCAGCGGGTGGATACGCCGTCGGCATGGCGTTCCTGCCCAACGACACGGCGGGCGAGCGGCATGCGATCGCCGCGATCGAGCGGATCGCCGACGAGGAGGAGCTCGTCGTCCTCGGGTGGCGCGACGTGCCGGTCGATCGCGACCTGGTCGGCGTGACCGCCGCGGGCACGATGCCCCGGTTCCACCAGCTGTTCGTCGCGCCGAAGCACCGGGTGGCCGACCAGATGGTCCTCGAGCGGATGGTCTTCTGCCTGCGCAAGCGCGCCGAGCGCGAGGCCGAGGTCTACTTCCCGAGCCTGTCGAGCCGCACCCTGGTGTACAAGGGCATGCTCACCACCGGCCAGCTCGAGCCGTTCTTCGCCGACCTGTCCGATCCGCGCGTCAAGAGCGCGCTGGCCCTCGTGCACTCCCGCTTCTCCACGAACACGTTCCCCAGCTGGAGCCTGGCGCACCCCTACCGGATCATCGCCCACAACGGCGAGATCAACACCGTGCGCGGCAACCGCAACTGGATGCAGGCCCGCGAGGCCCAGCTCAACTCCGACCTCATCCCCGGGGACATCCGGCGCATCTTCCCGATCTGCACGGAGGGCGCCAGCGACTCGGCCAGCTTCGACGAGGTCGTCGAGCTGCTGCACATGGGCGGGCGGAGCCTGCCGCACGCGGTGCTCATGATGATCCCCGAGGCCTGGGAGAACCACGACGAGATGGATCCGGCCCGCCGTGCCTTCTACCAGTTCCACGCCAGCCTGATGGAGCCGTGGGACGGCCCGGCGAACGTCAGCTTCACCGATGGCACGGTGATCGGTGCGGTGCTGGACCGCAACGGCCTGCGCCCGGGCCGGTTCTGGGTGACCGACGACGGGCTGGTCGTCCTGGGCTCCGAGGCCGGCGTGCTCGACATCGACCCCGCGCGGATCGTGCGCAAGGGCCGGCTGCAGCCGGGACGGATGTTCCTCGTCGACACGGCGGCCGGGCGGATCATCGAGGACGACGAGATCAAGGCCGAGCTGGCCGCGGCCCATCCCTACGCCGACTGGCTGCGCACCGGCATCGTGCACCTGGAGGAGCTGCCCGAGCGCGAGCACGTCGTGCACACCGCCAAGTCCGTGGCCCGGCGCCAGCAGACCTTCGGCTACACCGAGGAGGAGCTGCGCATCCTGCTCACGCCGATGGCACGCACCGGCATGGAGGCGCTGGGGTCGATGGGCACCGACACCCCGATCGCCGTGCTGTCGGACCGCCCGCGGCTGCTGTTCGACTACTTCACGCAGCTGTTCGCCCAGGTGACCAACCCGCCGCTGGATGCCATCCGCGAGGAGATCGTCACCTCGCTGGCCAGCCAGATCGGCCCCGAGGGCAACCTGCTCGAGGCCAGCCCGAACCACTGCCGGCAGGTGCTGCTGCCGTTCCCGGTGATCGACAACGACGAGCTGGCCAAGCTCGGCCAGATCAACGCCGACGGCGACGCCCCGGGCTTCTCCGGGGTGAAGGTCTCCGGGCTGTACCGGGTGGCCGACGGGGGCCCCGGCCTGCGCAAGCGCCTGGGCGAGATCTGTGCCGAGGTCGACCGGCACATCGCCGGGGGCAAGAAGTTCATCGTCCTCTCCGACCGCGACTCCGACGCCGACCGGGCGCCGATCCCCTCGCTGCTGCTGTGCTCGGCGGTGCACCACCACCTGGTGCGGCGCAAGGCGCGCACCCAGGTCGGCCTGATCGTCGAGGCCGGCGACGTCCGCGAGGTGCACCACGTGGCGCTGCTGATCGGCTACGGCGCGGCCGCGGTCAACCCCTACCTCGCCATGGAGAGCGTGGAGGACCTGGCCCGGCGCGGCGTCATCACCGGGATCACCCCGGAGAAGGCGGTGCGCAACCTGGTGAAGGCGCTGGGCAAGGGCGTGCTCAAGGTGATGAGCAAGATGGGCGTGTCCACGGTCGCCTCCTACCGGGGTGCCCAGATCTTCGAGGCCATCGGCCTGAGCCAGTCGCTCATCGACCAGTACTTCACCGGGACGACGTCGCGGCTGGGTGGCGTGGGCCTGACCGTGCTCGCCGAGGAGGTCGCCCGTCGGCACGCCCTGGCCTACCCCGCGAACGGCATCCCGCCGGCCCACCGGACCCTGCCGGTCGGCGGCGAGTACCAGTGGCGCCGCGAGGGCGAGCCGCACCTGTTCGATCCCGAGACGGTGTTCCGCCTGCAGCACGCCACCCGGACGGGTCGCATGGACGTCTTCCGCCAGTACACCCGCCAGGTGGACGACCAGTCCGAGCGGCTGATGACCCTGCGCGGGCTGTTCCGGCTCAGGACCGACGTGCGCCCACCCGTGCCGCTCGAGGAGGTCGAGCCGGTCAGCGAGATCGTCAAGCGCTTCTCCACCGGTGCGATGAGCTACGGCTCCATCAGCCAGGAGGCGCACGAGACGCTGGCCATCGCGATGAACCGGCTCGGCGCGAAGTCGAACACCGGGGAGGGCGGCGAGGACCCGGAGCGCTACGTGCCGATGCCGAACGGGGACTCGAAGCGCTCGGCCATCAAGCAGGTGGCCTCCGGCCGGTTCGGCGTGACCAGCGAGTACCTGGTGAACGCCGACGACATCCAGATCAAGATGGCGCAGGGCGCCAAGCCCGGCGAGGGCGGCCAGCTCCCCGGCACCAAGGTCTACCCGTGGGTGGCCCGGACCCGGCACTCCACGCCCGGCGTCGGACTCATCAGCCCGCCGCCGCACCACGACATCTACTCGATCGAGGACCTCGCGCAGCTGATCCACGACCTGAAGAACGCCAACGACCGGGCCCGGATCCACGTCAAGCTGGTGGCGGAGATGGGCGTCGGGACGGTGGCCGCGGGGGTGGCCAAGGCGCACGCCGACGTGATCCTGATCTCCGGCCACGACGGGGGCACCGGTGCCTCACCGCTCACCTCGCTCAAGCACGCGGGGGGACCGTGGGAGCTCGGCCTGGCCGAGACGCAGCAGACCCTGCTGCTCAACCGGCTGCGCGACCGGGTGGTGATCCAGACCGACGGCCAGCTCAAGACCGGTCGCGACGTCGTCATCGCCGCGCTGCTCGGGGCCGAGGAGTACGGCTTCGCGACCGCGCCGCTGGTCGTGATGGGCTGCGTCATGATGCGGGTCTGCCACCTCGACACCTGCCCGGTGGGGGTGGCCACGCAGAACCCCGAGCTGCGCGCCCGGTTCACGGGCAAGCCGGAGTTCGTCGTGCACTTCTTCGAGTTCATCGCCGAGGAGGTGCGCGAGCACCTGGCCGCGCTCGGCTTCCGCAGCCTGGACGAGGCGATCGGCCATGTCGAGGCCCTCGACACGCAGGCCGCGGTGCGCCACTGGAAGGCCTCGGGGCTGGACCTCACCCCGATCCTGCACCCCGTCCCGGTCGCCGAGGGCACGGCGCTGCACCGCACCACCGAGCAGGACCACGGCCTGGACCGGGCCCTGGACCGGCAGCTGATCGACCTGTGCCGGCCGGCGATCGAGGCCGGCGAGCCGGTCCGCGCGCAGCTGCCGATCCGCAACGTGAACCGGACGGTGGGCACGATGCTCGGCGCCGAGGTGACCCGTCGGCACGGGGGCGGTGGCCTTCCCGACGGCACGATCGACCTGACCTTCACCGGGTCGGCGGGCCAGTCGTTCGGGGCGTTCCTGCCGGCCGGCGTCACGCTGCGCCTGGAGGGCGACGCCAACGACTACGTCGCCAAGGGACTGTCCGGCGGCCGGGTCGTGGTGCGCCCGGACCGGACGTCGCCGTTCGCCGCCGAGGAGCAGATCATCGCCGGCAACGTGATCGGGTACGGCGCCACCGCCGGGGAGGTCTTCCTGCGCGGGCGGGTGGGCGAGCGCTTCGCCGTCCGCAACTCCGGGGCCACCCTCGTGGTCGAAGGGGTGGGCGACCACGGGTGCGAGTACATGACGGGGGGTCGGGTGGTGGTCCTCGGCCCGACGGGGCGCAACTTCGCCGCCGGCATGTCCGGTGGGATCGCCTACGTGCTCGACCTCGCCCCGCAGCGGGTGAACCTCGACATGGTCGCCCTCGAGCCGCTCGGACCCGACGACCACGACTGGCTGCTCGGCGCGCTGCGCCGGCACGCCGAGGAGACCGGCTCCCCGGTCGCCGAGGCCCTGCTCGACGAGGGCCCCGGGTCGCTGGGGCGCTTCAGCAAGATCATGCCGACCGACTACCGACGCATCCTCGACATCCAGGGCAAGGCCCGGGCCGACGGCCGGGACCCCATCGAGGCCGTGCTGGAGGAGATGACCCGTGGCTGACCCGAAGGGCTTCCTGACCACCCCCCGCGAGCTGCCGGCGCGCCGTCCGGTGGACGTGCGCATCCGTGACTGGAAGGAGGTGTACGAGCCGTTCGGCGCCGACCACCTGCAGCGGCAGGCCGGCCGGTGCATGGACTGTGGGATCCCGTTCTGCCACGAGGGCTGCCCGCTGGGCAACCTGATCCCGGAGTGGAACGACCTGGTCTGGCGCGACGACTGGCGCGAGGCCATCGAGCGGCTGCACGCCACGAACAACTTCCCGGAGTTCACCGGTCGGCTGTGCCCCGCGCCGTGCGAGG
Source organism: Candidatus Nanopelagicales bacterium (assembly GCA_025456065.1). GTDB lineage: Bacteria > Actinomycetota > Actinomycetes > S36-B12 > CAIYMF01 > Prado023. The sequence goes on from JALOLH010000010.1 coordinate 40,762, forward strand.
CCGCGTGCGTCCTGGGGATCAACGCCGACGCCGTGACCATCAAGCAGGTCGAGGTGTCCATCATCGACCGGGCCTGGGAGGCCGGCTGGGTCGTGCCGCAGGCGCCGGAGCGGCTCTCCGGCAAGCGGGTGGCGGTCATCGGCTCGGGTCCGGCCGGCCTGGCCGCCGCGCAGCAGCTGGCTCGTGTCGGGCACACCGTCTCGGTCTACGAGCGCGCCGAGCGGGCCGGCGGGCTGCTGCGCTACGGCATCCCCGAGTTCAAGATGGAGAAGCACCACCTCGACCGGCGGTTGGCCCAGCTCGAGGCCGAGGGGGTGAAGTTCCGCACGGGCGTGGAGGTCGGCGTGGACCTCACCGCAGCCGAGCTGCGTCGCCGGCACGACGTGGTCGTGCTGGCCATCGGCGCCACCCAGTGGCGCGACCTGCCGGTGCCGGGCCGCGACCTGCCCGGCGTGCACCAGGCGATGGAGTACCTGCCGCTGGCGAACCAGGTCTGCGAGGGGACGCTCCCGGCCACGCCGATCGACGCCGCCGGCAAGCACGTGGTGATCATCGGCGGAGGCGACACGGGTGCGGACTGCGTGGGCACGGCCCACCGCCAGGGCGCGGCCTCGGTCACCCAGCTGGAGATCATGCCCACCCCACCGGCCACCCGGCCGGGCAGCGCCCCCTGGCCGACCTACCCGATGGTGTACCGGGTCTCCTCCGCCCACGAGGAGGGGGGCGAGCGCGTCTTCTCGGTGAGCACCAAGGCGTTCCTCCCCGACGGGTCGGGTCGGCTGCGGGCCCTGCAGCTGGTCGAGGTCGAGCTGCACGAGGGCCGGTTCGCCGAGGTGCCCGGCAGCGAGCGGGAGATCCCGGCCGACCTGGTCTTCCTCGCGATGGGCTTCACCGGCCCGGAGCGCGGCCCGCTGCTCGAGCAGCTCGGCGTCGAGCTCGACGAGCGCGGCAACGTGCGCCGGGACGGCGAGTACGCCACCACCGTGCCGGGCGTGTTCGTGGCCGGGGACGCCGGGCGCGGCCAGTCGCTGATCGTCTGGGCGATCGCCGAGGGCCGCGCGGCGGCCGCGGCCGTCGACGCGCACCTCATGGGCTCGACGGCCCTGCCGGTGCCGATCCCGCCGACCGCGCGGCCGCTGACCGTCTGACCCGGCAGCCGCCGTGGGGGAGCCCCCCCGTGCGCGGCGCCCGGCACCGTGGGCGGTGCTGGCATACCGTGGACGGCGAGGAGGTGGCGATGGACCACGCCCGGCTGCTCGACAGCCTGCGCCGGGCGGTCGAGCGCGCGCCGCAGGACGCGGCGCTGCGTGCGCACCTCGCCGAGCTGCTGGTGCAGGCCGGCCTGGCCGAGGAGGCGATCGGGCACGTCGGGCTCCTGCTGGCCGCGGAGCCCGGGAACCCCACCTACCTGGCCCTGATGCGTGCCGCGATCGCCGGTGGGGCGCCACCGGGTCCCGGTGGGGAGGGGCCGGGCGTGTTCGACGTCCAGCTCGGCGAGCCCCCAAGCGGCGCACTGCCCGGCGCCGAGGGCTTCGACTGGGGCGCGGCCGAACGGGACCTGACCGGGGGCCTGGCCCACGAGCCGGTCGAGACCCCGCTGCGGCTGACCGACGTCGGTGGTCTCGACGAGGTCAAGGCCGAGCTCGAGGCGGCCTTCCTGGCCCCGCTGCGCCACCCCGAGCTGCGCGCCCGGTACGGGGCGACCCTGCGGGGCGGCCTGCTGCTCTACGGACCGCCCGGCTGTGGCAAGACCCACCTGGCCCGCGCGGTGGCCGGCGAGCTCGGGGCCCGGTTCATCCCGGTGTCGCTCGCCGATGTCCTGAGCGGCTGGGTCGGTCAGAGCGAGGGCAACCTGGCCGAGCGCTTCGGCTACGCGCGCGCCCAGGCCCCCTGCGTGGTGTTCCTCGACGAGGTGGACGCCCTCGGGCGCTCCCGGGCGGCGCTCGGCCGCGGGGGCTCGGCGCTGCGCGGGGTGGTCAACCAGCTGCTCGCCGAGCTGGACGGCGTGACCAGCACGAACGAGGGCGTGTACGTCCTCGCCGCGACGAACGCCCCCTGGGACGTCGATCCCGCCCTGCGCCGACCCGGGCGCCTGGACCGCACGCTCTTCGTGGCGCCCCCGGACGAGCCCGCCCGGATCGCCATCCTGCGCAGCCACCTCGCTCGACTCCCGCTGGCCGGCGACGTCGACGTGGCCGACCTCGCCCGGCGCACGGAGGGCCACTCGGGGGCCGACCTCGCCCTGGCCTGCCGGTCAGCCGCGCAGTCGGCGCTGCTCGCCGCGGCGCGGACCGGGGCGACCGACCGGCCCGTCGGCAGGGGCGACCTGGAGGCGGCCCTCGCGGGTGTCCGCCCGTCGACGGGCGCGTGGTTCGCGAGCGCCCGCAACGTCGTGCTGTTCGCCGACCCGACCGGGGAGTTCGCCCCGCTGGCCGCACACATGCGCACCCGCGGCCTGCTGTGAGTCCGGCGGCCGGCGGATGAGGCATGCCGAGGGCCCGCCCGGGCTGCCCGCCGACCCGTCCGCGCTGGCTGAGGCGCTCGTGGCGGCCCAGCGCTGGGACGCGGCGCTGGCGGCCACCACCACGGCCCTCGCCGGGGCGCCGCACGACCCCCGCCTGCTGGCCCTGCTGGTGCGCTGCCTGCGTGCCCTCGGCCGCCGGGACGAGGCCGTGGACGTCGCGCGGCGCCTGCTCAGCGTGGCGCCGGACGATCCGCACGCCCTGCGACTGGGGGCGCTCGTCGTGCTCGACATGGGCTGGGTCGACGAGGCCATCGGCCTGGCCACGCGGGCGGTGCTGGTCGACCCGCACAACGCCGCGAACCATCTCGCGCTGTCCCGGGTGTGGGCCGCGTCGCGCCGGCCCGGGGCCGTCGCGCACCAGCTCGCCGCCGCCCGGGAGGCCGTGCTGCTCGACCCGCACAGCCCGGACGCCCGGCTGCAGATCGGGGCCGCCCTCGCCGCGAACGGCGAGGTGGCGGCCGCCCGGGCCGCCTACCGGGAGGCGCTGCGCCTGGACCCGTCGAGCGCACCGGCGCGCAACAACCTGGCGGTGCTGGCCCTGCAGGCCGGTGCCCACCGGGACGCCGCCCGCCACCTGGCAGCGGCGCTGGCGGTCGACGCCCAGGACCGGATCGCGCTGCGCAACCTCGACGCCCTCGCCGTGGCCGCGCTGCGCCGCGCCGGCTGGTGGCTCCTGGTGGCCCCGCTGCCCGCGCTGCTGGCGGCTGCCGCGGGCTGGCCGTCCGCCGCCCGGGTGCTGGCCGCGGCGGCGCTGCTGGGGGTGCCGGCGCTGCTGGTGGCCTGGTGGCACGGGCTGACCCCCGGTCAGCGCCACCAGGTCCGCGGCGTGCCCGGGCGCGTGCGGCTGCGCCGCTGGGTCTGGCCGGCACTGGCGGCGGTGCTGGGCGGCACCGGCCTGGCCACGGCCCTGCTGGCGCCGGGCGAGGTGACGGGCGAGACCCTGCGCGGCTACCTGTGGGTGCTGGTGGTCGTCGTCGTGGTGCGGCTGCTGGTCGCCTCCTCGAGGCCCACGTGGCGCACCGAGCTCGCCGCGCGCTGGACCCGGCTGGCGGGCGGCCGCGACCGGGACGACGAGGGGGGGTGAGCGGCGCGGCGGCCGGCGTCCCCGGTCGGCACGTGACCGCGCTGCTGCGCGCGCCGTAGGCCGCTCGCACGTGTTCGCCCAGGGTTCATCCCTCGGCAGCGATCGCTCGCCGCGCCGCGGGGGTCCCGCGTCGTTACGCTCCGGCCCATGCGCCGCGCGAAGATCGTCTGCACCCTCGGCCCTGCCACCTCGAGCTACGAGCAGATCAAGCAGCTCATCGAGTCGGGCATGAACGTGGCCCGGCTGAACATGTCCCACGGTGAGCACGCCATCCATGCGGAGTCCTACGCCAACGTGCGGCGGGCCGCGCGGGAGCTCCGCCGCGGCGTGGGCATCGTCGCCGACCTGCAGGGTCCGAAGATCCGCCTCGGCCGGTTCGCCGAGGGCCCGGTCATGCTGGAGAACGGGGCGGAGTTCACGATCACCACCGAGGACATCCTGGGCGACGTCACCCAGTGCGGCACCACCCACAAGGGCCTCCCCGGCGACTGCAAGGCGGGGGACACCCTGCTCGTCGACGACGGCAAGGTGAAGCTCGAGGTCGTCGACGTGGAGGGGCCCCGGGTGCGCACCCGGGTGGTCGAGGGCGGTCCCGTGAGCAACAACAAGGGCATCAACCTGCCCGGGGTCGCGGTGAGCGTGCCGGCGCTGTCGGACAAGGACAAGGACGACCTGCGCTGGGCGCTGCGCATCGGCGTGGACATGGTCTTCCTGTCGTTCGTGCGCAACGCCGCCGACGTCGAGGACGTGCACGCGATCATGGACGAGATCGGGCGGCGGATCCCGGTCCTGGCCAAGGTCGAGAAGCCCCAGGCGGTGCAGAACCTCGCCGGCATCGTGGCGGCGTTCGACGGGGTGATGGTGGCGCGGGGCGACCTGGGCGTCGAGCTGCCGCTCGAGGAGGTCCCGATCGTCCAGAAGCAGGCGATCCAGATGTGCCGCGAGGCGAACAAGCCGGTGATCGTGGCCACCCAGATGCTCGAGTCGATGATGGAGAACACCCGACCCACCCGGGCCGAGGCGTCCGACGTCGCGAACGCGGTCCTCGACGGCGCCGACGCCGTCATGCTCTCGGGGGAGACCAGCGTCGGGAAGCACCCGAACGTCGTCGTGCAGACGATGGCCGCGATCGTGTCCTACGCCGAGGAGAACGGCCTCGAGCGCATGCCGCGGCTGCCCAAGAAGAAGGGCCTGACGGTGAGCGAGGCGGTCACCCGTTCGGGGGTCGACCTGGCCCGGCGCACGGACGCCAGCTACATCGCCATCTTCACCGAGACCGGCCGCACCGCCCGGGAGGTCTCGTCCAGCCGGCCGAAGATGCGCCTGCTGGCCTTCACGCCCAGCGTGGCGGTCCAGCAGCAGCTCTCGGTCGTGTGGGGCGTCGAGTGCTTCCTCGTGCCCCCGGCCATGCACACCGACCAGATGGTCGAGCAGATCGACGCCGAGCTCCTGGCCGGCGGGGTGGGCCGGGCCGGCGAGGTCGCGGTCATCATCGCCGGCGTCCCGCCCGGCATCTCGGGGACGACCAACGGCCTGCGCGTGCATCACGTGGGTGCCGGCTCGGTCGAGCGGCGGGTCTGAGGACCGCACCGCGGCACCGGTCGCCGTCTCCGGACGACCCGGCGACCCGGACGGTCACGATCGCCCGCCAAGTTGCTTCCGGTTGGTCACGCTCCGTAGCGTGAGGCGCGAGCTGAGGAGGGCCGAGTGTCGAACGACTACGCCAAGGCCCTCGGCGCCAAGCTGCGGCAGGTCCGCAACCAGCAGGGCCTGAGCCTGCAGGGCGTCGAGGCGAAGTCCGGTGGCGTGTGGAAGGCCGTCGTCGTCGGCTCCTACGAGCGCGGCGACCGCGCCGTGACCGTGCAGCGCCTCGCCGAGCTGGCCGAGTTCTACGGCGTCCCCGTGACCGAGCTGCTCCCCGAGCCGGCCAGCCCGGCGATCATCGAGCCACCCCCGCGGTTGGTCATCGACCTCGAACGGCTGGGCCGGGTGCCGGCCGAGAAGGCCGGTCCGCTGGCTCGGTACGTCGCGGCCATCCAGGCCCAGCGCGGCGACTACAACGGCCGGGTGCTGTCCATCCGGCAGGACGACCTGCGCACGCTCGCGGTGATCTACGACGAGGCCCCCGGGCCCCTGGCCGAGCAGCTCATCGAGTGGGGGGTGCTCAACCCCGAGGCCCGCCGCGCCGTCGACTGATTCCGACGAGGTCGGGCCGTCGCCCGGTGGGCAGGGCCGGCCGGAGGACGCCGGCAGCCCGACCGACACGCTCAGGGACCCGACCCGGGCCGGGCCGGATCGGCCGGTAGCATGTGCCCCGCACGATGCCCTCCTTTAACGACCGTCCCGTGAGGCGGGGAAGGAGCGTGGCCGGTGGCCACCCGCGTCCTCGACGAGGCCGACGTCAGTCGCGCGCTCTCGCGCATCGCCCACGAGATCCTCGAGCGGGAGAAGGGCGCCGAGCGCCTCGTGCTCATGGGCATCCCCTCGCGTGGAGTCCCCCTGGCCCGGCGGATCGCCGAGCGCATCGCCGGCATCGAGCCGGGCGCGGACGTCCCGGTCGGGTCCCTGGACATCACGATGTTCCGCGACGACCTGCGCATGAAGCCGGCCCGTGCGCTGGAGCCCACCGTGGTCCCGCCGGAGGGCATCGACGGCCGGACCGTGGTGCTCGTCGACGACGTGCTCTTCAGCGGTCGCACCATCCGGGCCGCCCTCGACGCGCTCTCCGAGCTGGGCCGGCCGCGGGCCGTGCGCCTCGCGGTGCTCGTCGACCGGGGCCACCGGGAGCTGCCCATCCGCGCCGACCACGTCGGCAAGAACGTGCCCACCTCCCTGCGTGAGTCGGTTCGGGTGCGGGTCGCCGAGCTCGACGGGGTGGACGAGGTCGTGATCGGGGAGGACGCGTGAACCGCCACCTGCTCAGCGCCGCCGACCTCAGCCACGAGGACGCCGTGCTCGTGCTCGACACCGCGCGCGAGCTCGCCGCCGTCACCGGCCGGGCGGTCAAGAAGCTGCCGACCCTGCGTGGCCGCACGGTGGTCAACCTCTTCTTCGAGGACTCCACCCGCACCCGCATCTCGTTCGAGGCCGCGGCCAAGCGCCTGTCCGCCGACGTCATCAACTTCTCAGCCAAGGGCTCGAGCGTGTCCAAGGGCGAGAGCCTCAAGGACACGGCCCTCACCCTGCAGGCGATGGGCGCCGATGCCGTGGTCATCCGGCACTCGGCCAGTGGCGCGCCGCACCGGCTGGCCCACTCCGGCTGGATCAGCGCCGCCGTGGTGAACGCCGGCGACGGCACCCACGAGCACCCCACCCAGGCACTGCTCGACGCGTACACGATGCGCGAGCACCTGGCCGGTGGCGCCGGCGACCTCTCCGGCCGGCGCGTGACGATCGTGGGCGACGTGCTGCACTCGCGGGTCGCCCGCTCCAACGTGCTGCTGCTGCACACCCTCGGCGCGGAGGTGACCCTCGTCGCGCCGCCGACCCTGCTGCCGGTGGGCGTGGAGACCTGGCCCTGCGAGGTGTCCTACGACCTCGACGCGCCGCTGCCCAAGTCCGACGCGCTGATGATGCTGCGGGTCCAGCGCGAGCGGATGGACGCGGCCTACTTCCCCAGCGAGCGGGAGTACGCCCGGCGCTACGGCCTGGACGCCCGGCGGGCCGCGCTGCTGCCCGACCACGCCGTCGTGATGCACCCCGGGCCCATGAACCGCGGCATGGAGATCACCGCCGAGGTGGCCGACGGGCCGCGCTCGGTCATCGTCGAGCAGGTCACGAACGGCGTCAGCATCCGCATGGCCGTGCTGTACCTGCTGCTCGGAGGGGCGGAGCCCGCATGACCTCGAACGGGACCACGTACCTGCTCACCGACGTCCGTCCGCTCGGCGGGGACCCGGTGGACGTGCGCATCGACGGGGAGTCGATCGGGGCGATCGGCACCCGTGGCTCCCTGGCCGCCGAGGGTGCCCACGTCGTCGCCGGCGCAGGTCGCGTCCTGCTGCCCGGGCTGGTCGACCTGCACACCCACCTGCGCGAACCGGGCCGCGAGGATGCCGAGACGGTGGCCACGGGGTCCGCGGCGGCAGCGCTCGGCGGGTTCACCGCGGTCCACGCCATGGCGAACACCGAGCCGGTCGCGGACACCGCCGGGGTGGTCGAGCAGGTGTGGCACCTGGGCCAGCAGGCCGGCCTGGTCGACGTGTTCCCGGTGGGGGCGGTGACGGTCGGACTGCGCGGCGAACGGTTGGCCGAGCTCGGCGCGATGGCCGACTCGACGGCGGGCGTGCGGGTGTTCTCCGACGACGGCCGGTGCGTGTCCGACGCCGTCCTGATGCGCCGCGCGCTGGAGTACGTCAAGGCCTTCGACGGCGTCATCGCCCAGCACTCCCAGGAGCCCCGGCTCACCGCCGACGCCCAGATGAACGAGGGCGAGCTGTCGGGCCGGCTGGGGCTGCGCGGCTGGCCGGCGGTCGCCGAGGAGGCGATCATCGCCCGCGACGTGCTGCTCGCCGATCACGTCGGGTCGCGGCTGCACGTCTGCCACGTCTCGACCGCCGGGTCGGTGGAGATCATCCGCTGGGCGAAGTCCCGCGGGATCGCGGTCACCGCGGAGGTGACGCCGCACCACCTGCTGCTCACCGAGGACCTCGCGACCAGCTACGACCCGGTGTTCAAGGTGAACCCGCCGCTGCGCCGACCGGCGGACGTGGCCGCGGTCCGCGAGGCCCTCGCCGACGGCACCATCGACATCGTCGCCACCGACCATGCCCCGCATCCCGTCGAGGACAAGGAGTGCGAGTGGAACGTGGCCGCGTTCGGCATGCTCGGCCTCGAGCAGGCGCTGGCCGTGGTGATCGAGACGATGGTCGCCCCCGGCCTGCTGGACTGGGCCGGCGTGGCGGACCGCCTGTCCTCGGCCCCGGCCCGGATCGGGCGCCGGACCGGCCACGGGACCCCCGTCGAGGTCGGCCAGCCGGCCAACCTCGTGCTGGTCGACCCGTGGGCCCGCCGTCCGGTCGACCCGGCCGCCTCGGCCTCGCGCAGCCGCAACAACCCCTACGCCGGCCGTGACCTGCCCGCCCCCGTCGTGGCCACGTTCCTGCGCGGCCGACCCACCGTGCTCGACGGTGCCCTGTGCGCCCCGGCCGGGCCTCGTCCATGACGGGTGCGTTGCTCCCGCTCGCCGAGTCGGCGCCCGTGACCCAGTGGGGCCCACGGCTGCTGCTCACCCTGGCGACGCTGGCGATCCTGGGCCTGGCGGTCTGGGGCATGCGGCGCGGCTGGCGCGCCCGGGGCACGCGGCAGGCCGACGTGCCGACCCCGCCCGCGCCCCCGACCGACCTGGCGCCCGACCCCGCCGTGGGCGTGCCAGGGCTCTACGTGGCCACCACGAGCGCCGAGGACCTGCTCGACCGGATCGTCGTCCACGGCCTCGGTCACCGGGGCCGGGCGGTCCTCACCGTGACCGACCGCGGGGTGCTGGTCGACCGGGTCGGCGAGGCGCCGGTCTGGATCCCGCTGGCCGACCTGCGCGGCGTCCGGCTGGGGTCGGGGCAGGCCCAGAAGGCCTTCGAGGCCGGCGGGCTGATCCTGGTCCGCTGGGTGCTCGGGCCGCGCGAGGTCGAGACCGGGTTCCGCGCCGACGTCCCCGAGCAGCACATCGCCACGGCCACCGCACTGCGCGCGCTGGTCCCGACCGCCGGAGGCACCGCATGACCCCCACCATCCCCGTCGCGGCGGAGGGAACCCACCATCCGGGTGCCGGTTCCGTCCACGCCAACCGTCCGGCGGCCCCGCAGCCGGCCGTGCTCGTCCTCGAGGACGGCCGCGTGTTCCGCGGGGACTCGTACGGCGCGATCGGCACGACCGTCGGCGAGGCCGTGTTCGCGACCGGGATGTCGGGCTACCAGGAGACCCTCACCGACCCCTCCTACCACCGCCAGGTGGTCGTCATGACCGCCCCGCACATCGGCAACACCGGCGTGAACGACGAGGATCCCGAGTCCGGGCGCATCTGGGTGGCCGGCTACGTGGTGCGCGACCCGGCCCGACGGCCGTCGAGCTGGCGGTCCCGGCGAACCCTCGACGAGGAGCTCGCCCGGTACGGCGTCGTCGGCATCAGCGGGGTGGACACCCGGGCCCTCACCCGACACCTGCGCGAACGCGGGGCCATGCGGGCGGGGATCTTCTCGGGGGAGGCCGCAGCGCAGCCGTTCGAGGCCATGCACGCCACCGTCCTGGCCAGCCCGCCCATGGCCGGCGCGGACCTCACCGCGGAGGTGAGCACCGCGGCCGAGTACACCGTCGAGCCCGCGGGCCGGGCGCGGGGCACCGTGCTGGCCGTCGACCTCGGCATCAAGACGATGACCCCGGTCCGGATGGCCGAGCGCGGCCTGCGGGTGCACGTGCTGCCGGCCGGCACGACGCCCGAGGAGCTGGTCGCCCGGGCCCGTGCGGTCACCGGCCCGGTGGGGGTGTTCTTCTCCAACGGCCCGGGGGACCCGGCGACGGCCGACCACGCCGTGGCCCTCATGCGCGCGGTGCTCGCCGCGCGCATCCCGACGTTCGGCATCTGCTTCGGCAACCAGGTGCTCGGCCGTGCCCTGGGCTTCGGCACCTACAAGCTCGGCTACGGCCACCGCGGGATCAACCAGCCGGTGGCCGACCGGGCGACCGGGCGCGTCGAGGTGACCGCGCACAACCACGGCTTCGCGGTCGACGCCCCCCTGGACCGCGTCAGCGACACGGAGTTCGGCCGGGTCGAGGTGAGCCACGTGTGCCTCAACGACGACGTGGTCGAGGGCCTGCGCTGCCTGGACGTGCCGGCCTTCTCCGTGCAGTACCACCCCGAGGCGGCGGCCGGGCCGCACGACTCGGCGTACCTGTTCGACCGCTTCGTCGCCCTGATGGGCGCGGACGACCCGCAGCCGAGGGAGGCCGCGCATGCCGCGACGCACTGACCTGTCGTCGGTCCTGGTGATCGGCTCCGGGCCGATCGTGATCGGGCAGGCCGCCGAGTTCGACTACTCGGGCACCCAGGCGTGCCGCGTGCTGCGCACCGAGGGCCTGCGCGTGATCCTGGTGAACTCGAACCCGGCCACGATCATGACCGACCCGGAGTTCGCCGACGCGACGTACATCGAGCCGATCACCCCGGCGTTCGTCCGGCGGATCATCGCCAAGGAGCGCCCGGACGCCCTGCTGCCGACGCTCGGCGGCCAGACCGCGCTCAACGCCGCGATGGCCCTGCACGCCGACGGCACGCTGGAGGAGTTCGGCGTCGAGCTGATCGGGGCCAACACCGAGGCGATCGAGCGCGGCGAGAACCGCGAGCGGTTCAAGGAGATCGTGGCCTCCATCGGGGCGGAGTCGGCACGCTCGGCGATCTGCCACACCATGGACGAGTGCCTGGCCGCGGTCGAGGACCTCGGCTACCCCGTGGTGGTCCGGCCCAGCTTCACGATGGGCGGCGCCGGCTCGGGCATCGCCCACGACGAGGCGCAGCTGCACGAGATCGCCGGCGCCGGCCTGCAGGCCTCGCCGACGACCGAGGTCCTCCTCGAGGAGTCCATCCTCGGGTGGAAGGAGTACGAGCTCGAGCTGATGCGCGACCGGCACGACAACGTCGTGGTGGTCTGCTCGATCGAGAACGTCGACCCGATGGGGGTGCACACCGGTGACTCCATCACCGTCGCCCCGGCGCTGACCCTGACCGACCGCGAGTACCAGCACATGCGCGACGTCGGCATCGCGATCATCCGCGCCGTGGGCGTGGACACCGGCGGCTGCAACATCCAGTTCGCGATCAACCCGCGCGACGGCCGGATGATCGTCATCGAGATGAACCCACGGGTGTCGCGGTCCTCGGCCCTGGCCTCGAAGGCCACCGGCTTCCCGATCGCCAAGATCGCCGCCAAGCTGGCCGTCGGCTACACCCTCGACGAGATCCCCAACGACATCACCCGCGAGACCCCGGCCAGCTTCGAGCCGACCCTGGACTACGTCGTGGTGAAGGCGCCCCGGTTCGCCTTCGAGAAGTTCCCGTCGGCCAACCACGAGCTCACCACCCACATGAAGAGCGTGGGCGAGGCCATGGCGATCGGGCGCAACTTCACCGAGGCCCTGCAGAAGGCGCTGCGCTCGCTGGAGAAGAAGGGCGCCGGCTTCTCGTGGGTCGGCGACCCCGCCACGGTGGACCGCGAGGCGCTGCTGGAGTCCGTCCGGGTCCCGCACGACGGCCGGCTCGAGGAGGTGCAGCAGGTGCTGCGCGCCGGCGCCCCCCTCGAGGAGGTGCACGCCGCGACCGGGATCGATCCGTGGTTCCTCGACCAGCTGGTCCTGCTCAACGAGGTGGGGGAGCGCGTGCGCACCGCCCCCGAGCTCACCCCGGAGCTGCTGCGCCTGGCCAAGCGGCACGGCTTCTCCGACGCCCAGATCGGGGCCGCCCGCTCGATGCCCACCGACGTGGTGCGCGGCGTGCGGCACGCGCTGGGCATCCGGCCGGTCTACAAGACCGTCGACACGTGCGCGGCCGAGTTCGCTGCGAAGACGCCGTACCACTACTCCAGCTACGACGAGGAGACCGAGGTCGAGCCGCGCGAGGTGCCGGCCGTGCTCATCCTCGGCTCCGGGCCGAACCGCATCGGGCAGGGCATCGAGTTCGACTACTCGTGCGTGCACGCCTCGCTCACCCTGCGCGAGGTCGGGTTCGAGACCGTGATGGTCAACTGCAACCCCGAGACGGTGTCGACCGACTACGACACCAGCTCGCGGCTGTACTTCGAGCCGCTCACCCTCGAGGACGTCCTGGAGGTCTACCACGCCGAGCTGGCCGCCGGGCCGGTCGCCGGCGTGATCTGCCAGCTCGGTGGCCAGACCCCGCTCGGCCTGGCGCACGGCCTGCAGGCGGCCGGCGTGCCGATCGTGGGCACCTCCCCGCAGGCGATCGACCTGGCCGAGGAGCGCGGCGCGTTCGGCCGGGTGCTGGCGGCCGCGGGGCTGCCCGCCCCGAAGTACGGGCTCGCCTCGTCGTTCGCCGAGGCCAAGACGGTGGCCGACGAGATCGGCTACCCCGTGCTCGTGCGGCCCTCGTACGTGCTCGGCGGCCGGGGCATGGAGATCGTCTACGACGAGGTCATGCTCGAGTCCTACATCGAGCGGGCCACCCAGGTGAGCCCCGAGCACCCGGTGCTCGTCGACCGGTTCCTCGACGACGCCCTGGAGATCGACGTCGACGCGCTGTTCGACGGCGAGGAGCTCTACCTCGGCGGCGTGATGGAGCACATCGAGGAGGCCGGCATCCACTCCGGCGACTCGGCGTGCGCCCTGCCGCCCATCACGCTGGGCCGCAAGGACATCGAGCGCATCCGCAGGTCCACCGAGGCGATCGCCCGGGGCGTCGGCGTGCGCGGCCTGATCAACGTGCAGTACGCGATGAGCGCCGACGTGCTCTACGTGCTCGAGGCCAACCCGCGGGCGTCGCGGACCGTGCCGTTCGTGGCGAAGGCGACCGGCGTGCCCCTGGCCAAGGCGGCCGCCCGCATCGCCCTCGGGGAGACGATCACCCAGCTGCGCGCGGACGGCACGCTGCCCGCCGTGGGCGACGCCGCCAGCCTGGCCGACGGCGGCATGGTGGCGGTCAAGGAGGCCGTCCTGCCGTTCGGGCGCTTCCACGGCGTGGACACCGTGCTCGGCCCGGAGATGCGCTCGACCGGGGAGGTCATGGGCCTGGACACGCAGTTCGGCACGGCGTTCGCGAAGTCGCAGATCGCCGCCTACTCGTCGGGCCTGCCCACCTCGGGCACGGTGTTCGTCTCGGTGGCGAACCGGGACAAGCGCTCGATGATCTTCCCGCTCAAGCGGCTGGCCGACCTGGGCTTCGACATCGTGGCCACCGGCGGGACCGCGGACGTGCTGCGCCGCAACGGCGTGAAGGTGGGCGACATCCGCAAGATCCACGAGCCCGGCGAGGGGATGCACACGGTCGACGCCATCCTCGGCGGGCACATCGCGCTGATCGTGAACACGCCCTACGGGGTCGGGCCCCGGCTGGACGGCTACGAGATCCGCACCGCCGCGGTGGTCCGCGGCGTGCCCTGCATCACGACGGTGCAGGGCCTCGGGGCCGCGGTGCAGGGCATCGAGGCGATCATCGCCGGCGAGCTGGGGGTGCGCTCGCTGCAGGAGCACGCCGGCGAGCTGTCGGCCCTGCGCAGCGCGGATGCGGCCTCGGCCGGGTCGGCGGGCTGATGGCGCCGGTCCAGGTCACCGCGGAGGTGGTGGGGCTGCGGCGCGCCGGCGCCTACCACCACATGACCCTGCTCGCCCCGGGCATCCCGGAGGGGACCCGGCCCGGGCACTTCGTGGCCCTGGCCGTGGGCGGGGAGGGCTCGGGCATGCTGCTGCGGCGGGCCTTCTCGATCCACAAGGTGGCGCCGGGCAGCGCCGGCACCGTGGAGATCGTCTTCGCCACCCACGGGCAGGGCACCCGGTGGCTGGCCGACCGGCGGCGCGGCGACAAGCTCGACGTGATCGGCCCGCTGGGCCGGCCGTTCACCCTCCCCCGGGAGCCGGTGGCCTGCGTCCTGGTCGCCGGGGGCTACGGCGCCGCCCCGCTGTTCGCCCTGTCCGAGCAGCTGCGGGCCCGCGGCTGCCGGGTCGACATGGTGCTCGGCGCCGCCAGCGAGGACCGGCTGTTCGGGGTGCTGGAGGCCCGGCGCACGTCGGCCTCGGTCACCGTGACGACCGACGACGGCTCCGCGGGCATCCGCGGCCGGGTGACCGACCCGCTGCCCGAGATCATCCGCGCCGCCGGGGCCGACGTGGTCTACGCCTGCGGCCCGATGGCGATGCTGGCGGCCGTGGCCGAGGTGGCGGCCGGGCTCGGCGCGCACAGCCAGTGCGCGGTCGAGGAGGCGATGGCCTGCGGGATCGGGGTCTGCATGACCTGCGTGCTGCCGGTCCGCGGCGCCGACGGCGTCACCCGCATGGTGCGCTCGTGCACGGACGGGCCGGTCTTCCGGGGCAGCGACGTGCGGTGGGCCGACGTCGGCAGCGTGCCCCCCGACACCCTCGGCGCGCCCGTGGCGGGCGGCCACTGATGGCCACGCCAGCACCGGCGGGACGTCCGCTCGACCCCGTGCAGGTGGACCTGTCGACCCGCCTGGCCACCCTGCGCCTGCCCGACCCGGTGCTCACGGCCTCGGGCTGCGCGGCGGCTGGCCGGGAGCTCGCGCCGTTCCTCGACCTCGCCGCGATCGGCGGCGTCGTCACGAAGTCGATCATGCTCGAGCCGCGCTCCGGACGGCCCACCCCGCGCATGGCCGAGACTCCCTCCGGGATGCTCAACTCGATCGGGCTGCAGGGGCCGGGCGTCGAGGCGTTCGTCGCCAAGGACCTGCGGTGGCTGCGGGAGCACGGCGTGCGGACCATCGTCTCGATCGCGGGGGGCTCCACCCAGGAGTACCAGCGGCTGGCCCAGCGGCTGCGCCACGAGCCGGGCATCGCCGCGATCGAGGTCAACATCTCCTGCCCGAACGTCGAGTCGCGCGGGCAGGTGTTCGCCTGCGACCCGTTCTCCGCCGCCCAGGTGGTGCAGGTGGTGCGCCGGCACACGGCACCCGACGTCCCGGTGCTGGCCAAGCTCAGCCCGGACGTCACCGACATCGTCGCGATCGCCCGGTCCGTGCGCGAGGCCGGCGCGGACGGCCTGTCGATGATCAACACGCTGCTCGGGATGGTCATCGACCCGGACACGATGCGTCCGCTGCTGGGCGGGATGACCGGGGGCCTGTCCGGCCCGGCGATCCGCCCCGTCGCGGTGCGCGCGGTCTGGCAGGTGCACGCCGCCTACCCGGACCTGCCGATCCTCGGGATGGGCGGCATCCGGACCGGCCGCGACGCCTTCGAGTTCCTGCTCGCGGGGGCCAGCGCGGTCTCCGTGGGCACGGCGGTGTTCAACGACCCGTCGGCGCTCGCGCGGATCTCCGCCGAGCTGCGCGGGCTGCTGGCCGCGCGGGGGATCGCCCGGCTGTCCGACGTGGTCGGGCTCGGCCACGTGCAGCAGGCCCGCCACGTGGCGGCCCAGGCCGCCCGGCGGGCGGCGCAGGAGGAGGCCCTGGCATGACCGGAACCCCGACCGACCCGTGGCGGGCTCCCATCGCGGTCGCCCTGGACGCCCCCGACCGGGGCACCGCCCTGGCGTGGGCCGCGGCGGTCGCGCCGCACGTCGCGGTGCTCAAGGTCGGCCTGGAGGCCTACCTGCGCGACGGGGCGCCGATCGTCGGGGCGCTGCGCGACGCGGCACCCGCGTGCGGGATCTTCCTGGACCTCAAGCTCCACGACATCCCGAACACGGTCCGCGGTGCGGCGCGCAGCGTCGCACCCCTGGTCCCGGCGTACCTGACGGTGCACGCCAGCGGTGGCCCGGCGATGATCGCCGCGGCCGCCGAGGCCCTGCCCGCCACCGCCGTCACGGCCGTGACGGTGCTGACCTCGTTGTCCGAGGACGACCTCGCGGCGATCGGCCTGCGCGGCCCGGCCCGCGACGCGGCCGTCCGGCTGGCGACGATGGCCGTGCGCGCCGGGGCGCGCGCGATCGTCTGCTCCCCGCAGGAGGTGGCCGCGGTCCGGGAGGCGGTCGCCGACGAGGACGTCACCCTGATCACGCCCGGCGTCCGGCCGGCTGCCGGCGAGGGCAGCGGCGTGGGCGACCAGGCCCGGGTGGCCACCCCCGAGCAGGCGCTGGCCGACGGCGCCGACCTGCTCGTGGTCGGGCGACCGATCACCGCGGCCGCGGACCCGGCCGGTGCGGCCCGGGCCCTCGCCGCGGCGCTGCGGGAGGTGCGCGCGTGAGCCTGCCGCCGCCACCGCTCACGGCCGAGGCGCGGTCCGCCGCGGGCGCCCGCGGGGTGGCCGCCCGCCAGCTGCGAGCCTCGGTGCGCGCCGGCCTGCGGGACGGCACGGTCCGGCTCGCCGACGTCCTCGTCGACGCGCGCCGCGACGACGACCGGGGCCGGGCGCTGGCCCGCATGCGCGTGGTCGACCTGCTCGCCAGCTTCCCGCGCATCGGTCCGGTCCGCGCCGCCGCGCTCATGGAGCGGGTGGGCATCGCCGCCAACCGTCGGCTCGGCGGCCTCGGCCACCACCAGGCGGACGCCCTGCTGGAGGCGTTCGGCGAGCCGCCGCCCTCCGGTCGGCTCGTGGTGCTCACCGGGCCCAGCGGCGTGGGCAAGGGCACGGTCGTGACCCACCTGCGGCGGATGCGTCCGGACCTCTGGGTCTCGGTCTCGGCCACGACCAGGGCCCCGCGCTCGGGCGAGGTCGACGGCGTCGACTACCTGTTCTGGCCGCTGGAGCGCTTCGCGGCCACGGTCCGGGAGGGTGGGTTCCTCGAGTGGGCGGAGTTCGCCGGGCACCGGTACGGCACGCCCCGCGAACCCGTGGCCGAACGCCTGCGCAGCGGGCAGCCGGTGCTGCTCGAGATCGAGCTGCAGGGCGCCCGGCAGGTCCGCGCGGCGATGCCCGAGGCAGTCACGGTGTTCCTCGCACCGCCCAGCTGGGCCGACCTCGAGTCCCGGCTGCGCGGCCGTGGCACCGAGGACGACGCCGCCATCGGCCGGCGGCTCGCCCGGGCGCGGGAGGAGCTGTCGGCGGCCGGCGAGTTCGACGCCGTGGTGGTCAACGACGACGTCGTCCGGGCGGCGGCCGAGTTGGTAGACTTGCTGTGATCCGCGCAGTGCCGACGCCCCGCGTCCGGCACGCGCCCAGCGACCGCATCCCGTTCAGCCACAGGAGGGCCCCCGTGTCCGGCACCCACACCCGCCCGGAGGGCATCACCTACCCCCCGATCGACGACCTGCTCGCCACGACCCCCTCGAAGTACTCGCTGGTGATCGAGGCCGCCAAGCGCGCCCGCCAGATCAACGCCTACTACTCGCAGCTCAGCGAGGGCCTGCTGGAGTACGTCGGGCCGGTGGTCGAGACCCAGGTGCAGGAGAAGCCGCTGTCGATCGCGCTGCGCGAGATCAACGAGGGGCTGCTCACCATCGAGGCGATCGAGCCCGGTGAGCAGTCGGAGGGCCCGGAGGTCCCCGAGGAGTCCTTCTGAGCAGCGGGGTCGCCCCGACCGGGGCGGCCACCGGACGGCGCGCCAGCATCGTGCTCGGCGTGGCCGGCGGCATCGCCGCCTACAAGGTCGCCCACCTGCTGCGCGTGCTCACCGAGGACGGCCACGCCGTGCGGGTCGTGCCCACCGAGGCGGCGCTGCAGTTCGTGGGCCGCGCCACGTGGGCAGCCCTCTCCGGTCAGCCCGTCCACACCAGCGTCTGGGACGACGTCGAGGGCGTGGGGCACGTGCGGGTCGGCAAGGCGGCCGACCTGGTCGTGGTCGCGCCGGCGACTGCGGACCTGCTCGCGCGCGCGGTGGCGGGCCGCGCGGACGACCTGCTGACCGCGACCCTGCTGACCGCCACCTGCCCGGTGCTCATGGTGCCGGCGATGCACACCGAGATGTGGCTGCACCCGGCCACCCAGGCCAACGTGGCCACGCTGCGCCAGCGCGGTGTCCTCGTCCTCGACCCGGCCGTCGGCCGGCTGACCGGGACCGACACCGGCCCGGGCCGGCTGCCCGAGCCCGAGGCGATCGCCGCGGCCGTCGCCGCCGTGCTGCACACCGGCGGTCGTGCCGACCTCGCCCCGCTGCGCGTGGTGGTCAGTGCCGGGGGGACCCGGGAGCCCGTCGACCCGGTCCGGTTCCTCGGCAACCGCTCGAGCGGGCGACAGGGGTACGCCCTGGCGGCGGCGGCAGCCGCCCGCGGGGCGGCGGTCACCCTGGTGAGCGCCAACGTCGAGCTGGCGGATCCCGCCGGCGTGAGCGTGGTCCGGGTCGGCACCGCGTGCGAGCTCCAGGAGGCGGTCGTCGCGGCTGCCGCCGACGCCGACGTCGTCGTCATGGCCGCTGCGGTGGCGGACTTCCGCCCCGCCGACATGGCCGCGGAGAAGATCAAGAAGGACGCCACCAGCGAGGGCGTGCCCGCGCCGATCGCCCTGGTCCGCAACCCCGACGTGCTCGCCGGCCTGGTCGCCGCCCGCCGGGACGGCTCGCTGGGCATCGGCACCATCCTGGTCGGCTTCGCTGCCGAGACCGGTGACGCCGAGGGCGACCCGCTCGACCACGCGCGGGCCAAGCTGGCGCGCAAGGGCGTCGACCTGCTGGTCGCCAACGACGTGGGCGGCGGCGCGGTCTTCGGGCAGGCGGACACCACCGTGCACCTGCTCACCCCGGACGGTGCCGTCGAGGGCCCCATCGCGGGCAGCAAGGCCGAGGTCGCCCACGCCGTCTGGAGCCGCGTGGTCGGGCTGCGCGCCGCGAGCACGTAGGATCGGGCCCACCCCGGGCCGCTGGTGCCCGATCCCAAACCCTCAGAAGGGCCAGCACATGACCTTGCGCCTGTTCACCTCCGAGTCGGTCACCGAGGGCCATCCCGACAAGATGGCCGACCAGATCAGCGACGCCATCCTCGACGACCTGCTGCGCCAGGACCCGCGCTCGCGGGTGGCCGTGGAGACGCTGCTCACCACGGGCCAGGTCCACGTCGCCGGCGAGGTCACCACCGAGGGCTACGCCGAGGTGATGGACATCGTCCGCGGCGTCGTGCTCTCGATCGGGTACGACCACTCCGAGAAGGGCTTCGACGGCGAATCCTGCGGCGTGCAGGTCTCGATCGGCCGGCAGTCCCCGGACATCGCGCAGGGCGTCGACGACGCGTTCGAGGAGCGCGTCGAGGGTTCCAACGACGCGCTGGACCGCCAGGGCGCGGGCGACCAGGGCCTCATGTTCGGCTTCGCCTGCACCGACACCCCCGAGCTCATGCCCCTGCCGATCCACCTCGCCCACCGGTTGGCCGAGCAGCTCACCCACGTGCGCAAGTCCGGCCAGCTGCCGTACCTGCGCGCCGACGGCAAGACCCAGGTGACCATCGGCTACGACGGCACCCAGGCGGTCACGATCGACACCGTCGTGGTCTCCTCGCAGCACGCCGCCCATGTCGACCTCCAGAAGCAGCTGGCCCCCGAGATCCGCAAGTTCGTCGTCGAGCCGGTCCTGGCCGGCGTCGACCTCGACTCCTCGTCGACCCGCCTGCTGGTGAACCCCACCGGCCGGTTCGTGACCGGTGGGCCGATGGGGGACGCCGGGCTGACCGGCCGCAAGATCATCGTGGACACGTACGGCGGCTTCGCCCGCCACGGGGGTGGCGCCTTCTCCGGCAAGGACCCGTCCAAGGTGGACCGCTCCGCCGCCTACGCGATGCGGTGGGTGGCCAAGAACGTCGTCGCCGCCGGACTGGCCAGCAAGTGCGAGGTGCAGGTCGCCTACGCGATCGGCAAGGCGCATCCCGTCGGCCTGTTCGTCGAGACCTTCGGCACCGGGGTGGTGCCCGACCCGCAGATCCAGGACGCCGTCCTCGAGGTGTTCGACCTGCGGCCCGGCGCGATCATCCGCGACCTGCAGCTGCTCGACACCAAGCTCGTCCAGTACCGGCCCACGGCGGCCTACGGGCACTTCGGCCGGGACTCCTCCGCCGGCTCCACGTTCACCTGGGAGCGGCTGGACCGGGTCGCGGCGCTGCAGTCGGCGGCCGGCATCTGAGCACCCCGCTCGCGCTGCCGCGCGGCTTCGCCGCGGCGCCGATCGGTCCGGCTGACGTCGACGCGGTCGTCGCGCTGGTGCGAGCGTGCGAGGCGCACGACAGCGGGGTGCCGATGTACGAGCGCGCCGACCTCGCCGGCGATCTCAGCCTCGTCGACCCCACGGCCGCCTCGCGCGTCGTCCGAGCCGCCTCGGGCCCGCCCGTGGCCTGGGGCCTCGTGCTGGGGCGGCGCTGCTTCGCCGACGTCCATCCGGACGCGCGTGGCCGCGGGATCGGACGGGCGCTGGTGGCATGGTCGGTCGCGGTCGCCTCGGCGGCCGGCAGCGATCGCGTCGGGCAGACGATCGAGGACACCCGGACCGACGCGGTGGACCTGCTGCGGTCGATGGGTGCCGCGCCCGTGCGCACGTCGTGGATCCTGCGCCGCGCGCTCGACCCGTCGGGCCCGGCCCCGACGGTGGGGGAGCCACCGGCCGGGCTCGCCATCCGCGCGGCGGCGCCTGCCGAGCACGACCGGGTCCTGGAGCTGCTCGAGCGTGCCTTCGCCCAGTGGCCGGACCGTCCGCCGAGCACGCTCGCGGCCTGGCGAGCGGCGGTGACGCAGCGCGAGGGGTTCCAGCCCGAGGACCTGCGGGTCGCCGTCGCGTGGGACGGGACCCTCGTGGGCGGGATGCACCTGCTCGACGACGGGAGCGAGATCTGGGTGGACAAGCTGGGCACCGACCCCGAGCACCAGGGGCGCGGGGTCGGCCGCGCGCTGCTCGCGCATGCGTTCGTCGTGGCGCACGGCCGGCGGCGCTCGGCGGCCCTGCTCTCGACCGACTCGAACACCGGTGCCCTGCGCTTCTACCAGCGGCTCGGGATGGTGGTCACGCGGTCGTTCACGCACTGGGCGATCCCGTGCGTGCCCGGCCCACCGCCACCGGGCTGACCCCGGCCGGACCCCCGCGCGGCGCCGACCTGACCCCGGGGGAGCCGAGCGGGCATGCCGACGGGTGGCGCGGACGGCAACCGGCTGCTGGGGCGCGGGTCGTGGACGGTGCGAGCCGGGATGTCGGTGCGTTCGGCCAGACTGGCCCCGTGCTGGACGAGCAGATGCCGCTGCCGGGCGTGGCGCCGCGGGCTCGCCGGCGCGCCCCCCGCGCGGCGCAACCCGGGGCCACGGAGCTCCCCGTCGCCCGGGTCGCGCTGCTCACCCCCCTGCCGCACCTGGATCGGCCCTTCGACTACCTCGTGCCCGAGGCGCTGTCCGCCGCCGCGCAGCCCGGCGTCCGGGTGCGGGTGCGCCTGGCGGGCCGGCTCGTCGACGGGTTCGTCCTCGAGCGGGTGGCCGAGTCGGAGCGCGACCTGCAGCCGGTGCGCTCGGTCCACGGCCCGGCCGTGCTCACGCCGGCGGTCGCCGAGCTGTGCCGCGCGGTGGCCGACCGGTACGCCGGGACGCTCGCGGACGTGCTCCGTGCGGCGGTGCCGCCACGGCACGCCCGGGTCGAGGCCCGCCTGGCCGCACGCGTCACGACCGCTGCCCCGGCGCCCGGGGATCGCCAGGACCCGTCCGGCGCCGGCGACACGGGTGATGCGCACCCGGCATCGGTCACGGTCCCCGGGGCCGCCTGGGAGCGCTACCAGGGCGGCGCCGACCTGATGGCCGGCGTGGGCGGCCCGGTGCCCGCGCGGGCGCTGTGGGTGGCCGGCCCGGGCGAGGTCGCGCCCCACCGGGTGGGCGAGCTGGTCGCGGCCGCCCACGGGCATGGCCGCGGTGCGATCGTCGTCGTGCCGGATGCCACCGATCTCGTCCGCATGGCCGAGGCCGTGGCCGGGCAGGTGGGGGACCGGGCCGTGGCGCGCCTGTCCGCCGAGCTCGGTCCCGAGGCGCGGTACCGGGCCTTCCTGCGCATCCTCGCCGGTGACGCGCGGGTCGTGGTCGGCACGCGGGCGGCCGTCTTCGCCCCGGTCGCCGACCTCGGGCTCGTGGTGGTGTGGGACGACGGCGACGAGGCACTGGCCGAGCCGCATGCCCCGGGCTGGCACGCCCGCGAGGTCGCTGCCCTGCGCAGCATCGCCGAGGGGGCGTCGCTCGTGCTGGCCGGCCCGGCGGTGTCCCTCGAGGCCGCGCGCATGGCCACGTCCGGATGGCTCCGGCCGGTGGCGCTGCCCCGAGCT
The DNA here is from genome assembly GCA_025456065.1 of Candidatus Nanopelagicales bacterium. GTDB lineage: Bacteria > Actinomycetota > Actinomycetes > S36-B12 > CAIYMF01 > Prado023. The sequence goes on from JALOLH010000010.1 coordinate 63,182, forward strand.
CGCGTCCGGGCCGTGATGCCACGCGTCCAGGCCGCCGCCGATGCCGGCCACGCGGACCCCGCCCGTGCCGGTGACCGCATCCCGCCCGTCGCCCTGGAGGTGCTGCGCGCGGGGCTGGACCGCGGCCCGGTCCTCGTCCAGGTGCCGCGCGCCGGCTACCTGCCCGTCGTGGCCTGCCAGCGCTGCCGCGAGCCTGCCCGGTGCCCCGGGTGCGGTGCCGCGATGCGGGCCGACGGCCCCGATCGCCGGCCGCGCTGCCCTGTCCACGGCAGCCCGGCCGGCTGGTGCTGCCCGCTGTGCGGCGGGGAGTCGCTGCGCGCCGTGGTGGTGGGGGTCCGCCGGACCGCCGAGGAGTTCGGCCGCGCGCTGCCCGGTGCGGCCGTCACGCTGTCCTCCGGGGAGACCCCGCTGCGGGCGGTGCGCGCGCCGCGCACCCTCGTGGTGGCCACCCCCGGGGCAGAGCCGGACCCCGGGCCGGACGGCTACGCGGCCGCCGTGCTGCTCGACGCGGCCGCCGCGCTGTCCAGGCCCGGGCTGCGCACGGCCGAGGAGGTCCTGCGCCGCTGGTTCGCCGCCGCCACCCGGGTCCGGGCGGCAGCGGCGGGGGGCCACGTGCTCGTCGTGGGGGAGCCGGACGTGCGGGAGGTGCAGGCGCTCATCCGGTGGGACCCGCTCGGGCACGCCGAGCGCGCGCTCGACGAGCGGCGGACCCTGGTCCTCCCGCCGGCGGTGCGCGTCGCGCGCGTGACCGGCGAGGCCCTGCCGGCCGGCGAGGTCGTCGACGCCGTGTGCGCGCAGCTGGGTGCCCGGGTGCTGCGGCGTGCGGGTCCGCTGCCGGCGCACGGTGAGCATGGCGCGGCGCTGGTCGCCTGGCAGCTGGCCGCTGCGATCGCCGACGGACCTGCCCTCGCCTCGGCCCTGCAGCGCGAGCAGGCGCGCCGCTCGGCCCGACGCGCGCCGGTGGTGAGCGTGCGCATGGACCCGGTCGTCCCGTAGGCCAGCCCCCGTTCGCGCGCCCGCCGGGCGCGCGCCCGGCACCTAGAATGGCGGCATGCTCAAGCCGATCCGCCTCTTCGGCGACCCCGTGCTGCGCACGCCGGCGGCCCCCGTCGAGACGTTCGACAAGGAGCTGCGCCAGCTCGTCGCCGACCTCACCGACACGATGCTCGACGCTCCGGGCGTGGGCCTGGCCGCCCCGCAGATCGGCGTCTCGCTGCGGGTGTTCACCTACTGGGTCGACGACGTCGTGGGCCACCTGATCAACCCCGACCTCGACCTCTCCGACGAGCTGCAGGACGGCGAGGAGGGCTGCCTGTCGCTGCCCGGCCTGGCCTACGACACGAAGCGGGCGCAGCGGGTCGTGGCCCGGGGCATGAACATGCACGGCGAGCCCGTGCTCGTCGAGGGCAGCGACCTGCTCGCACGGTGCGTGCAGCACGAGACCGACCATCTCGACGGCGTGCTGTTCATCGACCGCCTCGACCCGGAGGTGCGCAAGCAGGCCATGCGCGAGATCCGTGAGTCGGAGTGGTTCGGTGCGCCCCCGGTCGTGCGGTTCAGCCCGCACGCGATCCGTCCCGGCCTCGGCTGAGGCCGCCGATGCGGCTGCTGTTCGCCGGCACCCCTGAGGTGGCGGTCCCCTCCCTTCGGGCGTTGCTGGCCTCGGACCACGAGGTGGTCGCGGTGCTGACCCGGCCCGACGCGGCAGCCGGTCGGGGCCGCCGCCTCGTGCCCTCGCCGATCGCCGAGCTCGCCCTCGCCGAGGGCATCGAGGTGCTCCGGCCGGAACGGCCTCGGGACCCCGCGTTCCTGGCCCGGCTGGCCGCGCTGGCCCCGGACGCCGCGCCGATCGTGGCCTACGGCGGGCTGATCCCCCCGGCCGCCCTGGTCGTGCCGCGGCACGGCTGGGTGAACCTGCACTTCTCGCTGCTGCCGGCCTGGCGCGGTGCGGCCCCGGTCCAGCACGCGGTCATGGCAGGGGACCCCGTGACCGGGGCCAGCACGTTCCGCCTCGAGGAGGGCCTGGACACCGGGCCCGTGTTCGGCGTCGTGACCGAGGCGATCCGCCCGACCGACACCGCCGGGGACCTGCTGGCCCGGCTGGCCGAGTCTGGCGCGGAGCTGCTCGTGCGCACGATCGACGGCCTGGCGGCGGGCGCGCTGGTCCCCGTCCCGCAGCCGGCCGACGGCGTGAGCCTGGCCCCGAAGCTCGCCGTCGAGGACGCCCGGGTGGCCTGGACCGATCCGGCCATGCGCGTGGACCGGCTGGTCCGGGGATGCACGCCGGCTCCGGGCGCGTGGAGCACCTTCCGGGACGAGCGGGTGAAGCTCGGGCCGGTGCGCCCGGCTCCGGAGGTGACCGACCTCGCCCCCGGCGAGCTGCGGGCGGCCAAGCAGGACGTCTGGGTCGGGACCGCCACCCACGCCGTGCGGCTCGGCGAGGTGCAGGCCCAGGGCAAGCGGATGATGCCGGCAGGTGACTGGGCCCGCGGCGTCCGGGTCGCCGCCGGCGAGCGCCTTGCCTGAGCGCGGGGCGGGGGAGCGCGGCAGCGGGTCGCGCCCAGCCGCCCGCGGCCGGGCTGCCGGCACGCCGGGCCCCCGGCCCGGGCCCCAGCGTCCACGCGGAGCGACGGACGCCCGCGCGGTCGACGGTGCCCGGCTCGCGGCGTACGCGTTGCTGCGCGCCGTGCAGCAGGACGATGCGTACGCCAACCTCGTCTGGCCACGGATCCTCCGTGACCACGGGCTGGTCGGCCGGGACGCCGCGTTCGCCACCGAGCTGGCCTACGGCACGCTGCGGTGGCAGGGCCGGCACGATCGCATCCTGGCCGCGTGCGTCGACCGCGGCCTGGCCTCGGTCCAGCCCGCGGTGCTCGACGCCCTGCGCCTCGGCGTGCACCAGCTGCACGCCATGCGCGTGCCGCCGCACGCGGCCGTGGCCGAGACCGTGG
>JALOLH010000119.1 GCA_025456065.1 Candidatus Nanopelagicales bacterium
CTCGTGCCCGCAGCGCACGAGGACCGTGCCGTCCGTCGGCGCCAGCAGGCCACCGAGGCAGTCCAGCAGCGTTGACTTGCCGGAGCCGGGGGGCCCGGTCAACGCGAGCACCTCGCCGGACCGGATGACGAGGTCGGTCCCCGCCAGGCGTCCGACGACCCGGAGACCCTGCGCCACCAGGACCTCCGCGCCCGCAGCCGTGCGCGGCGGGCGGGCCGGCAGGTGGTGGTGGTCGAGCCAGACCCGCCCGGCGGCCTCGGGGTCAGCCGCGAGGTGGGCGTGCAGCGCACCGGGCGCGACCGGCACCACGGTGCCGGCGGACGCGAGCAGGACCAGGCTGGCGCGGACGAGCCACGGCTCGACCCGGTGCTCCACGACCACGACGGTGCAGCCCGTCTGCCGGCGCACGGCGTCCACGGCACGCACGACGGCATTCGCGGAGGCGGGGTCGAGGTTGGCCGTCGGCTCGTCGAGCAGCAGCAGGCCCGGCTCGGCAACCGCCGCGGCGGCGACCGCGAGCAGTTGCTGCTGGCCACCGCTGAGCCGCCCGGTGGGCGCCTCTCGACCCAGGACCAGGCCGACCGACCCGAGGGCGGCGTCGACCCGCGGCCAGATGGCCGGGCGTGGGACGGCTCGGTTCTCCAACGGGAAGGCGACGTCGTCGCCGACCCGCTCCATCACCACGTTCGCCTCCGGCTCCTGCTGCACCAGCCCGACCCCCGGGTGGCCGCCCCCGTCGGCGCCCTCGACGACCAGCCGGCCGCTGGTCCCGCCCTCCGGCAGGGTCCCGGCGAGTGCGGCGAGCAGGGTGCTCTTGCCCGATCCGGAGGCCCCCATCAGCACGACGAGCGTGCCGGGCCGGACCGAGAAGGACACGTCGGCCAGTGCGGGCTTCGCCCGCCCCGGATACCGGTAGGACCATTGGCTGGCGACGACCGAGGCCCCTCCCGACGCAGCCGGCGCGTCAGGCTCGGCGGCTCCCGGCAACGACGGCGCCGTCGCGCCCCCGGTCGTCGCGCCCCCGGTCGCCGTCGCGCCCCCAGTCGCCGTCGCGCCCCCAGTCATGGAACCGTCCACCGGTCGTCAGGCACCCACGCGCTCCCGGCCCACCGGGAACGCGTCGAGCACCCCGGAGCCGGCGAGCCGTCCGGCCAGGACGTGCGAGCCGAGGCCCGCGACGAGGGCCGACGAGGCGACGCAGCCCAGCAGCCAGGCCGCCTTCCAGCCCGCCGTCCACTCCGGGTACCAGAAGACGGGGTCGAGCACGCCGGGCACGAGGCCCGCGGCCGCGCCGGCGGCGATCGCGACGCCGCGGCCGAACGCGCGGTAGCGCCCCGCCGCGAACACCAGCTCCGGCAGCAGCCCCTGCAGGACGCCGTACCACAGCACGGAGAGGCCCCACCAGGCACCGAGCAGCCATGAGACGGCAGCCGCCAGGAAGGCCGTCGCGAGCGCGGCTCCCGGCAGCCGCAGCACGAGCATGCCCAGCACGCCTGGCACCAGCCAGACGCCGTACAGCAGCGCCTGGGCTGGTGGGAAGGCGGCGAACAGGGGGCCGGTCGCGGTCCACGCGAGGTTCCAGGCCCAGAACACCACGCCGAACACGACGGCGAGGACCGCGACGGTGACGATGTCGAGGGTGCGCCAGCGGTGACTCATCAGGACCTCCTGGTCGGGCCATGCCACGCCAGGTGGGGCGACGACTTCCTTCGCCGGCATGATCCGGATCAGGTTCGAGGGTCTGCGGTCACCCGCACTCTCAGCGCCCGTGCCCCTGGAGGCGGCGCTCCCCTGTCGTGGTGCGGCCACGCTAGCACCGCCGGGCGCCACCCGCTCCCGCGGACCGCCGGACCGCCGGCCTCCGGGAACCGCCAGCGCCGGCCGGCCGCCCACCGGCCCAGCTCCCCTCGGCCCCCCTCGCGACGCTGAGGGTGCTCCGCACCCCTGGAACTCCGTGCGCGCACCCGGACCGCCGGAGCCTGGACCGCCGGACCGTTCGACGCCACCCGCTCGCCCGGACCCCCGGACCGCCGCGCGCCATGCGGGGAAGCATCGGTCGTCTGGACGATACGGCGCGGCGGGTCCACGCTGGGGTCCTCGAGAGGGGGCCCACATGGGGCGGGACACGGTCGTGGTCGGGGGGCTGGCGCTGGTGCTGCTGGCCGGGTGCGCGGGCGACGGGAACGACACCGGGGCGAGCGGGCAGCCGAGCGCGCCCGGCGGGTCCCCGTCGGCCAGCGCCCCCGGAGGGGACGACGGGGGCAACGGATCGCTCTACGTCTCGGACACCCGGACCGACCGCAAGACCATGACCCGCTATCCGATCGGCGCGGACGGAGGCCTGGGCGAGCCGGTGGTCGTGGTCGACACCGAGGCCGACCAGCTGACGTTCCCCGGGGTCGTGGACGGCATCGGCGACCTGGTGCTCACCGGCACCTTCACGGAGTACTGGACCAGCGAGCTGCAGCGGCGCGACGCGGGCACCGGCGAGGTGCGCGACACCCTCACCGTCGATCGCTGGTGCGGCGGCGAGGCCCTCACCTACAACGCCTGCGCGCTGCTCGACGACACCCGGCTGGCCCATACCAGCGACCTCGGCGGCGACGGCCTGCCGGAGGGCACGATCACGATCAGCTCGCTCGCGGACGGCTCGACCGAGCAGACGCTGGGCCCGTACACCGGGCTCGGCCAGGTGCTGGGCACCAGTGATCCCGAGGTCCTGCTCATCACGATCCTCGGCGCGCCGTGGGGCGATCCGCCCGAGCCGCAGCCCGGTGAGGTGCAGCAGCTGGACGTCACGACCGGGCAGACCACCACCATCGGCTCGTACGAGAAGGGCTGGTACCCGATCTGCCCCATCGGCACCGACTCGGTCCTCGGCTTCGCCCCAGACGGCTCCGGCATGGTCTCGGTCGTGGGCAGCGCCACGATCGGCGCGGTCAGCTGGGCCCCCGAGGAGTCACCGCTGGGCTGCTCGGCGGACGGGCGGTTCCTGTACCTGCAGACCATCCCGCAACCGCCCGGCGATGCGATCGAGGACACCGAGCCGCCCAACGCCCCGACCACCGTCGAGCGGATCACCCTCGCCGACGGCAGCCGCGAGAACGTGGCCACCCTCGACCCGGGCACCTGGGCCGAGCAGCTGACCCGGTAGGCGGTCAGGTCAGCGCGGTGCCCAGCGCCGTGCCGAGCACGACAGCGGCCATGCCCAGGGCCATCGTGAGCACGGCGTAGGCCAGTGCGGTGCGGGGCCGCCCCTCGCGCAGCAGCGTCCACGACTCCACCGTGAAGGTGGAGAAGGTCGTGAGACCCCCGCAGAAGCCGGTGCCCACGACCAGGCGCATCGTGAGGGCGGCGTCGGCGTCGGGCCCCACGAGGCCAGCCGCGGTCCACCCCAGCACGAACCCCAGGACGAACGAACCGGCCACGTTCACCGCCAGCGTCGCCCACGGCAGGCGGGTCAGCCCGACCAGCGCGGTGACGGTGCGGTCCACGAAGGCGCGGACCATGGAGCCCATCCCCGCACCCAGCGCCACCCCGAGCAGGTGCAGCTCGTCGAACTGGGCCAGCAGGCCGGCGTCGGGGGTCACGCGAGGTCCCGGGCCGTGTCGCCGCCGGGGGTGGTGACCCCCGCGCTCGGGGTGGCCGACGGGACCGTGCGCGCGGCCAGCGACCAGCCGAGGCCGGCGACCGCGACGCCGAGCGCGGTCGCCCCGAGCAGGTAGCCCAGCGCGAGGCCCGGCGCCCCGGCCCGGACCAGGTCGAGGGTGTCGGCCATGAACGTCGACCAGGTCGTGAAGGAGCCGAGCACGCCCGTCGCGAGGAACGGCCGCCACGGGTGCGCCACGTGTCCCCGGCGCATCCAGCCGGAGAGCAGGGCAGCCAGCAGGAAGGCTCCGGCGAGGTTCACGGCGAGGATCGCCCACGGGATCCGGCCCGGCTCGGGGGGCAGCGCCAGGCCGGCGAGGTAGCGCGTCGTCCCGCCGAGCATGCCGCCGACGAGGATCGCACCGTAGGTCAGCCAGGGCGGCGGCGCGTCGGTGGCGCGGGCGAGGAGCGGCACGTGGGCATTGTGCTCCCCGGCACCCCTGCGGACCGGTCAAGCGGGCCACCGGTCAGCCGGTCCGTCAGTCAACCCGTGACGACGATGGCGACGGCGACGTACTGCACCAGGTAGGCCGCGATCGTGAATGCGTGGAAGACCTCGTGGAACCCGAACCAGCCCGGGTGCGGG
>JALOLH010000011.1 GCA_025456065.1 Candidatus Nanopelagicales bacterium
CCCATCCACAGCTCGGGCCAGGCGTGCGCGTCGGTGCCCCGGACGACCCACTCGGGCCCTTCCCGACGGCCCTGCGTGAACCCCACCACGACGCGCGCCGGGATCCCCAGGGAGCGCGCCATCAGCGCCATGGTGGCAGCGAACTGCTCGCAGTAGCCGACCCGCTCGTCGAGGAACGCCGCCAGGGCGTCGCCGTCCGATCCGCCCTCGATCGCGGTGGAGTAGGTGAAGCCGCCGTCGGCGGTGAACCAGCGCTGCAGGGCGATGGCCACCTCGTACGGCGTGGAGGCGCCGTCGGTCACCTCACGGGCCAGCGCCCCGAGTTCCCGGCCGACCAGCGGGGTGGGGTCGGCCAGGTTGGCCGGGTCCAGCTGATCGCCGGGCGCCCGCAGCCTGCTGGCGGAATCCAGCTGGTCGGCGTCGAGCACGCTTGCGGCGGCGACCAGCCCGATCCGCTCGCCCTCGATGGTGTCGCCGTCGGTGCGCACCGGCAGCGACGTGCGCTGGTCGAAGGCGACCGGCCAGTCGTTCAGGCTGGCGATCGTGCCCGACGGGCTCGGGACCGTGGTCCCGGTCAGCGGGCCGACGTCGAGCCGGTACTCGACCAGGGAGCCCGAGGCCGCGCCCGACCCGGCAGGGGCGACCGGTGCTCGCGGGCCGAGGACGGGCTCGCCGGCGGCCCGCCACTGCTCGCCGTCGAAGGCTTCCAGGACGGCCAGGCGCAGGTAGTCCGGGGTCGGGGCCGTCGAGGCGAACGTCAGGACGACCCTGGTGTCGTTCTCGACCAGGGACCGGCGCAGGGAGACCATCGCGTCCAGGGCCAGGGTCCCCTGCCCGGTCCCGATGCCGAGGTTCGCGATCGGGTCGACCGGACCGCGCAGCGCGGTCAGGCCGCCGGAGGCCAGGGCCAGCAGCACGGCGAGGGCTCCGATCCCGAACGCCACCAGCGGCGAGCCAGGGCGGGCCCCGGCTCCCCACGCGGTCACCCGGTCGCGCTGCGTGGCCGCGAGCACGAGCAGCCAGGCCAGCCCGACCACCACGAAGGCCTGCCAGGGCGCCGAGCCACCGCCGATGGCCCACGCGACCACGAACAGGGCGCCCAGCGGCGCCAGGGTGAGTCCGGGCAGGTCCAGGCCGACCGCGAGGGTGTCGACGACGAGGGCGACGAGGCCGACACCCGCGACGATCAGCAGCTGCAGGCCGGGATCGAAGCCGGCCGGGGCCACGGTCTGCTCGGCGAAGGCCCGGCCGGAGGCGGCCAGCTCGCGCAGCGCGGTGATGGCGGCAGGCCCGGGCAGCAGGCCCCATCGTGCCGACTCCCCGGCGAAGAGCACCACCAGCGTGACCAGCAGGGCCACCGCCTGCGCCAGGGGCTGCAGCGGGGCCGGCGCGCGGACGACGCGCACCGCCGCCCCGGCGAGCGCCACCGCGGCGACCACGGCGATGCTGGGCCAGAACCACCAGAGGCCCTCGAGCAGGGGGGCGAGCGCCAGCGATGCCAGCAGGACCGCCACGGCACTGGCCAGGCCGACGCGCCACCGGGTCTCGACGAGCGTGGCGTCGCGGAGTCGGGACAGGCGTCGGGGTGGCGGCGGCGCCGCCGGTCCGGCCGGGGGACGGGTCACGGTCGGGGCACTCATCGCGCACCTGCCGCACCGGTGGTCACGGCGCCCCCACCAGGCCGGCCCAGGCCGCGGCCGGCCCGGTGTCCCGCTCCATGCGGACCACTCGCCACCCGGCAGCCCGGAAGGGCGCCAGCGACTCCGACGTGGTCACGGCCCCACCAGGACCGTGCCCGACGCTGCCCCACTGCTCGGTCGCCAGGGTGACGCACATGCGCGGGGAACGATGCGGACCGATGGCGGCCAGCAGCCGCGCCGAGGCGGGCGGCACCGACCCGAGGAGCAGGACCAGGGGGCCGGAGCTGGTCGTGTCCACCGAGCGGGCCAGGCCCGCGGCCGGGGCCTGGGCCCTGCTCAGGGGCACCGTGGCCAGCGCGCGCAGCAGCTCCCGGCGCTCGGCCTCCACGCCGCTCATCGGTGACCCGGTGAACAGGCCGAGGTCGTCGGTGGTGCGCACGGTGCAGTCCCATCCGGCGGCCAGCGCCAGGCAGCCGATGCTCGCCGCGAGCTCGAGCATCGTGTCCACCGAGGAGTCCGGCGCCTCGCCCCGGTGGTTCGCCGCCCGAAGGTCCAGCACGAGGGTCACGGCCGCGCGCCAGGGGCTCTCCTCGCTGCGGACCATGAGCGAGCCGGTGCGTGCCGAGGCCTTCCAGTCGATGCGCCGGACCTCGTCACCGGGGTGGTAGTCCCGTGGGATCACGTCGTCGGTGGCGGCGCCGAGCGGGCCCACGTGGCCCGTGCCCCGGCCCACCGAGGAGCCACCCAGCACGACCGGGTCCAGCGGGGTCACCCTCGGCGTGACCAGCACCTCCTCGCGCCCGGCGACCGTGACCACCCGGTGCACCATGCCGAACGGGTCCACCACGTGCAGCCGCATGGGTCCCAGCTGGTGCAGCCCCCGGGCACGGACCCGCACCCGGTAGTGCGGCCGGGCCATCGCCCGACCGGCGAGGCGGTGGGCCGCCCCGAGCGCGGGATCGGCGAGGTCCTCGAGCAGGACGCTGCGACCCCGGGGGAACCGGCCGCGCACCTTCACCGTCACGTCCAGGTGATCCCCGCACGAGAGCTCGCGGGCGGAGAGCCGCCGCTCCAGCACGAGGCCGGCGCCGGGCGGGCGGGTCAGCAGCGCCGCGGCGAGCGGCAGCAGCAGGAGCAGGGCTCCGAGCTGGACCAGGGGCGCGACCGAGGCGACCAGCCCCACCAACGCGATGCCGGCACCGCTGGCGACGAAGGCCCACGCCCGACCCGTGAGCCCGGACCTGGCGCGCAGCCGGCGCGCGAGTGCGGACACGTCAGCTCCAGGCGGACCGCGGGATGCGGGCCAGCAGGCCGCCCACGACCTCCGGCCCGGTGCGCCCGGCCGCCGCAGCCTGCGCGGCGAGCAGCACCCGGTGCCCGAGCACCGGCGGCGCCAGCAGGAGCAGGTCGTCGGGCAGCACGAAGGTGCGGCCCTCCAGCGCCGCCCACGCCCGGGCGGCCCGGACCAGGTGCAGCGTGGCCCGCGGCGAGGCGCCCAGCCGCAGCTCGCCGGCCCGCCGGGTCGCGTTGGTGATGGCCACGGCCAGCGAGCGGACGGGATCGGAGAGGTGGACCGCGGCCACGGCGGCCATCAGCGCCTGCAGCTCGTCGTGCGTCGCCGCCGGGGGCAGGGTGTCCAGGGGGTCCTCGCCGGCGTGCTCGGCGAGCATCCGCAGCTCGTCGGCCGGTGCGGGGTAGCCCAGCGAGATCCGCGCCATGAACCGGTCGCGCTGGGCCTCGGGCAGGGCGTACGTGCCCTCCATGTCGACGGGGTTCTGCGTGGCGATCACCAGGAACGGCGACGCCAGCTCGTGGGTGTGGCCGTCGATCGAGACCTGACGCTCCTCCATCGCCTCGAGCAGCGCGGACTGGGTCTTCGGCGAGGCCCGGTTGATCTCGTCGGCGAGCACCACGTTGGCGAAGATGGCGCCGGGCCGGAACTCGAACTCCCGGGTCTCCTGGTTGAACACCGAGACGCCGGTGACGTCGCTGGGCAGCAGGTCGGGGGTGAACTGCAGCCGGCGCACCGTCACCCCCAGCGTGCGGGCCAGGCTCTTGGCCAGCAGGGTCTTGCCGACCCCGGGCACGTCCTCGATGAGCAGGTGGCCACCGGCCAGCAGGACGGTCAGCGACATGCGCACGGCCTCGGGCTTGCCTGCCAGCACCGACTCGACGCCCGCGCGGATGCGCGCGGCCGTGTCCAGCACGGTCCCGTCGAGCGTCTCGGTCATCCCGGGCCTCCCTGCGGTGCCATCCCGTGAGGAAGCCCGCCCGACAAGGATCGCCCATGCCCGCGGGTCCCGCCACCCCCGCCGCCGGCGGGCGCCGCACGTGCGGGCAGGATGGCTCCGAAGCCCCCCATCCGCCGGCCCACCCAGGAGGAGCCCATGACGGTCCACAAGGCAGTGCTCGGTCGATTCTTCGACGACTTCGAGGTCGGCGACGTCTACCAGCACCCGTTCGGTCGGACGATCACCGAGACCGACAACGCGTGGTTCACGCTGCTCACCTGCAACACCAACCAGATGCACTTCAACGCCCACCTGTCCCAGCAGAACCCGATCACCGAGGGCAAGATCATCGTGGTGTCGGGCTTCACGGTCGGCCTCGTCCTGGGCCTGTCGGTGATCGACATGAGCCAGAACGCGGTGGCGAACCTCGGCTGGAACAACATCAAGCTGACCCACCCGGTCTACGTGGGGGACACCATCTACGCCGAGAGCATCTGCACCGACAAGCGCACGTCGAAGTCGCGGCCGGACTTCGGGATCATCTCGATGATGACCCGGGCCCTGAACCAGGACGGGGACGTCGTGATGACCTACGACCGTTCCGTCATGGTCCCGACCCGGGCCAGCGGCATCGGCCAGGACTACTTCCCGGCCGCGAAGACCGGCCCGTTCGAGCTGCCCACGGCCCCGTAGCCGCAGGGGCGCGTCGCGCCCGTGGAGAGGACCCCTCGACCCCATCGGTCGTGGGGTCCTCTGCTGTCCGGCCCCCTGCACCCCCCCGCCACCGCGGTGCGCTCCTCCGCTCCGCCGCCCCCGCGGCACCGGCCCCGCCGCAACGCAGCCGGGGGGGCTCCGTCCCATCCCAGGCCCACAATGGGGAGACAAGTGGAGGGGCGTGGAGTATGGTGGAGGGCGCTGGGGTGCGTCGGGGCGCCCTGTGGCGGAGGGAGGTGATGCGCCGTGTTCCTCGGGACGCACTTCCCGAAGCTGGATGCGAAGGGGCGGATCATCCTCCCGGCGAAGTTCCGCGACGGCCTCGCCGACGGCCTGGTCCTCACCAAGGGCCAGGAGCGCTGCCTGGTGATCTGGCCCATGGCGGAGTTCACCGCCTACGCCGAGGAGCTGCGCGCGACCCCGATCGCCAGCCAGCGGGCGCGCCAGATGAACCGCGTCTTCTTCGCATCAGCGTTCGACGAGTCCCTCGACGCCCAGGGCCGGCTGACCGTCCCGCAGGCCCTGCGGGAGTACGCCGACCTGGACCGCGAGCTCACGGTCATCGGCGCCGACACCCGCATCGAGATCTGGTCCTCGCAGGCCTGGGCCGAGTACCTGGCCACCGCCGAGGCCGCCTTCGCCGAGCTCGACGAGGAGGGAGGTGTGGCCCTGCCCTGAGCCCGCTCAGGGCACATGCGTCCGCAGCACCCGATTCCCCTCCGCGGGTCCGACGCCACTTCCCCGGCGCCGAACCGCACCCCGAGGTCACTTCCCCGGCTTCGGAGACGCGGCGGGGGGCCAGGTGGTACGGCCGAGCCGTCAAGGAGGCCCCATGTCGCGCAACCGCCGTCCGGTCCTCGCCCTGCCCAGCGCCGTCGCCTGCACCGCGCTGACGCTGTTCCTGCTCCACCTGCTGGTGGCGGCCTAGTGGGCGAGGCCCGGGCGCACGTCCCGGTCCTGCTCGAGCGCTGCCTGGCGCTGCTCGACCCCGCCCTGCGCCGGCCCGGCGCGGTCGCCGTCGACGCGACGCTCGGGCTCGGCGGGCACACCGAGGCCATGCTCGCCGCCCACCCGGCCCTGACCGTGCTGGGCCTGGACCGAGACCCGGAGGCGCTCGCCCTGGCCAGCGAGCGGCTGGCACCGTTCGGTGCCCGGTTCCGCCCGGTCCACTGCGTGTACGACGCCCTGCCCGAGGCGCTCGCCGGCGCGGGCTTCCGCGCCGCCGACGCGATCCTGTTCGACCTCGGCGTGTCCTCGATGCAGCTCGACCGGCCCGACCGCGGGTTCGCCTACGCCCAGGACGCCCCGCTCGACATGCGCATGGATCCCACCGTCGGGCGCACCGCCGCGGACCTGCTGAACACCGCGACGGCCGCCGAGCTGGCCCGCATCCTGCGCACCTACGGGGAGGAGCGCTTCGCCAGCCAGCTGGCCCGGGCCATCGTGCGGGAGCGGGAGCGCGAGCCGTTCACCAGCAGCGCCCGACTGGTCGCGCTGATCCGCGACACCATCCCGGCGCCGGCCCGCCGCAGCGGCGGCAACCCGGCCAAGCGCACCTTCCAGGCGCTGCGCATCGCCGTGAACGACGAGCTCGAGGTGCTCGGCCGCGCCATCCCGGCCGCGCTCGGTGCCCTCGCCCCCGGGGGCCGCCTGGTGGTGCTCAGCTACCACTCCGGCGAGGACCGGATCGTCAAGCGGGCCCTGACGGCCGTCACGGCCCCCCCGGTCCCGCACGGCCTGCCGGTGATTCCGCAAGAACTGCGACCGACTGCGCGTGTTCTCACCCGCGGAGCGGAGAAAGCATCGGAAGATGAGGTCCGACGCAACCCGCGGGCCGCCTCGGTACGGCTGCGGGCCGTCGAGCAGCTGGCTGGCGGATCCCGGGAGGACTGATGAGCGCGGCACGACCCACCGGTCGCGACCCGAGGCGCTCCCGCGCGATGCCCCGCCGCAGCCGCACGACGGCCGAGCGGGCCGGGATCCCCACGGATCCGGACGCCTGGGCACCATCGCCCGGCCCGGCCGCGGCGACGACCCTGCTCGACCCGCCGACCGACCCGGCCGGTCCCGAGGTGCTGGCCGAGCCCGCCATCCGGCCCCGTCGGCGGCGTGGCAGCACGCCGCGCCCGCCCCGACCACCGGCCCCCCGCCACCGCCTGCTCCTGGCCTGCACCGCCGTCCTGGCCGCCGGGCTGTTCGGCGTGCTGCTGCTCAACACGATCATCAGCCAGGGCGCCTTCCGCCAGCACGAGCTCGAGGTCGCGCTGATCCTGCTCTCCGAGGAGGAGGAGGCGCTGGCGCGCGACGTCCAGCAGGCGGAGGCGCCGATCGAGGTGGAGCGCAAGGCGCGCGCGCTGGGCATGGTGCCCGCTGGCGCCCCGGTGTTCCTGCGCCTGTCCGACGGGCGGATCCTGGGCGAGCCGGTGCCCGCACCGCGCCCGACCGGCCCGGTCGACTTCACCGATGCCCCCGGGCTGCTGCCACCCGGCGCGGCGCGCTCGGGGGACGAGGCCGGCGCATCGACCGGCACGGCCGCTGACCCGCTCGTCGACCCGGCGCTCGACCCCGCCACCGGCCTGGACGCGACGCCGACCCCCACGCCGACCCCGCAGCCGAGCCCCACGGCCGGGGCCGACCCGACCCAGGTCGGCGACGGGGCCACGCCCGGGCCAGCCCCCGGGGCCGCCACAACGCGCCCCGCGGGCCAGGCCCGCCCCGGGGCCATCGAGCCGGGGGAGGCGCCGTGAGCTCCTACGCCCCGCCGCGGCCGCCGCGCAGCACGCCGGAACCGAACGCGCCGGTGCGCCGCTACGCGCGCGCGAACGGTCGCAACCGTGCCATCGCGCTCACGTTCGTCCTGCTCATGGTGCTCAGCATCTACGCGGGCCGGATCTTCGACCTCATGGTGGTGCAGGGCGACCAGCTCGCCGCCACCGGGCAAGGGCTGCGGATGCGCACGCTGCCGCTGCCGGCCGACCGCGGACCCATCTACGACTCGCAGGGGGCGCCCCTGGCGATCACCGTCGAATCGCGCAACGTCACGGCCGACCAGAACCTCATCGCGGACCCCGCCGAGGCTGCTGCCCGCCTGGCCCCCATGCTCGGGATGGACCAGGCCGACCTGCAGCGCAGGCTGACCGGCGACGACATCTTCGTCTACGTGGCCAAGGGCCTGAGCCCCGAGCAGTGGCGCCAGATCCAGGCGCTGAAGATCCGCGGCATCTTCAGCGAGAAGACCACCCGACGGGTGTACCCGGGCGGCACGCTCGCGGCCAACGTCCTGGGCTTCGTCAACGCCGAGGGGGTGGGCTCCGGCGGGCTGGAGATGGCGCTGGACCGCAGGCTGCACGGCGTCGACGGCTCCCGGACGTTCGAGCAGGGGGCGGCCGGCCAGGCGATCCCCTCGGCGGAGGACGTCCTGCGCGAGCCGGTGCCCGGGCAGGGCGTGCAGCTGACGCTCAACCGCGACATCCAGTACGTCGCCCAGCGGGCCATCGCCACCCGGGTGAAGGAGGCCGCGGCGGCGAGCGGCGACGTGCTGGTCATCGAGGCCAAGACCGGCCGCGTCCTGGCGATGGCCACGGCACCCACCTTCGATCCGAACGACTACCGCCACGCGGACGAGGACCACATGGGCAACCGCCCGGTCTCCGAGATCTACGAGCCGGGCTCCACGGGCAAGCTGCTGACGCTCGCGGCCGTCGTCGAGGAGGGCGAGGGCGGGCCGCGCTCGAAGATCGTGATCCCACCGACGCTGACCCGGGCCGGGCACACCACGAACGACCACACCCCGCACGGCACCATCCAGCGGACGATGACCGGGGTCATGGCCGAGTCGAGCAACATCGGCACGATCCTGTTCGCCGATCGCATCGGCGGCGACACCCTCTACGAGTACCAGCGCAAGTTCGGGATGGGACAGCCCAGCGGGCTGGGCTTCCCCGGCGAGGAGAACGGCCTGCTGCCACACCCGGACCGATGGTGGCCCACCACCTTCCAGGCCCTCGCGTACGGCCAGAGCTACTCGGTGACCTCCCTGCAGGTCGCGCAGGTCTACCAGACCATCGCCAACGACGGGGTGCGCCTGGCCCCCCGGCTGATCGACGGCTACGTGGACGCGGACGGCACGTTCGAGGCCGCGCCCACCGTGCCGGGCACCAGGGTGGTCAGCGCCAAGACCGCGCGGACCATGCGCAAGATGCTGGAGAACGTGGTCACCCAGGGCACCGGCAAGCCCGGCGCCATCCCGGGCTACCGGGTCGGGGCCAAGACCGGCACCGCCGAGCGGGTGGTGAAGGGTCGCTACTCCGGCTACACCGCGTCGTTCATCGGGCTCGCCCCGGCCGACGACCCCGAGCTCGTCGTGGCGGTGGCGCTGCAGGATCCCAAGAACGGTCACTACGGCTCGGTGCTGGCCGGCCCGGTGTTCAACACCGTGATGAAGTACGCGCTGCAGGAGCTTCGGATCGCGCCCTCGGGCACGCAGTCGCCGAAGCTGCCGCTGGAGTGGTGAGGGCGGCGTGAGCCTGCGCCCGGACGGTGTCCGTGCCGATGGCACCGAGCTGCGGGCGATGCTCGGCCTGCCGGACGGGCCACCGGCGGCGCTCACCGGTGTCACCCTCGACTCGCGTGCCGTGCGCCCGGGGGACCTGTACGCCGCCCTGCCGGGGTTCACCACCCACGGCGGCCGGTTCGTCGCCCAGGCCGCGGCGAACGGCGCGGCGGCGGTGCTCACCGACCCGGAGGGGGCCGCGCTCGTCGCGGCGAACGGCGGCGTCGACCTGCCCGTGCTCGTCGTCGAGGATCCCCGGGGCGTGCTCGGGCGGGTCGCGGCCTGGCTGTACGGGGAGCCGGGGCAGCGCCTGGCCACGACCGGCGTCACCGGCACCAACGGCAAGACCACGACGAGCTGGCTGCTCGACGCCGCGCTGCGGGCCGGCGGCCGGCGCACCGGTGTCCTCGGCACGGTCGCCACCCAGGTCGGCGACGAGGTGCTGCCGGCCGAGCGCACCACGCCGGAGGCCCCGGAGGTGCACGCCCTGCTGGCGGTGATGCGCGAGCGCGGCGTGCAGGCGGTCACGATGGAGGTGTCCAGCCACGCCCTGGCCCTCGGCCGGGTGGACGGCCTGCGCTTCGGCCTGGCGGTCTTCACCAACCTCACCCAGGACCACCTCGACTTCCACGGCGACATGGAGGCCTACTTCGCCGCCAAGGCCCGGCTGTTCACCGCGGAACGCGCCGCCGCGGCCCTGGTCTGCGTGGACGACCCGTGGGGCCGGCGGATGGCGGCCCTCGCCCGCGCGGCCGGGCTGCCCACCACCACCTTCGGCGTCGAGCAGCCAGCCGACTGGCGGGTCGCCGACGTGGCCCCCGGGGAGCAGGGCGCGCAGGCCTTCACCGCGCTCGGGCCGGCCGGCGTGGTCGTGCCCGCCGGGGTCGGCCTGCCGGGCCGGTTCAACGTCGCCAACGCCCTGGCCGGGCTGGCCGCGGCGGTCCACCACGGCGTCGACCCCAGGACCGCGGCCCGTGCCATCGCCGCCTGCCCGGGGGTGCCGGGGCGGATGGAGCGGGTCGTGGCCGGCCAGCCGTTCCTGGCGGTCGTCGACTACGCCCACACCCCCGACGCGGTCGCCCGTGCCATCGCCGCGGCCCGGGAGGCCCTCGCGCCCGGTGCCCGGCTCCTCGCCGTGCTCGGGTGCGGCGGGGACCGTGACCGAGACAAGCGCCCGGCGATGGGCGAGGTGGCGGCCCGCGGTGCCGACGTCGTGGTCGTCACCGACGACAACCCGCGCTCCGAGTCCGCACTGGCCATCCGGGAGGCCATCCTGCAGGGCGTCCAGCGGGTCGACCGGCGGCACCGGGCGGAGGTGCTCGTCGAGGGTGACCGTGCGCGGGCCATCGGCATCGCCGCGGGGATGGCCCAGGCCGGTGACGCGGTGCTGGTGCTCGGCAAGGGACACGAGCAGGGGCAGGAGGCAGCCGGAGTGATCACCCCCTTCGACGACCGGGTCGCCCTGCGCGAGGCGATGGAGGGGCTGGCGTGATCGCGATCGACATCGCCGGGGTCGCGGCAGCCTGCGCGGGGACCCTCGTGGACTGCCCGGATCCCTCCGTGCCGGTCACCGGGGCCACCGCGGACTCACGCCGGGTGCAGCCGGGCGACCTGTACGTGGCGATCGTGGGGGAGCGGGCCGACGGCCACGGCTTCGCGGCGGCCGCCCACGGGGCCGGTGCCGTCGTCACGATCGGGTCCCGGCCCACCGGCCAGCCCACGATCGTCGTCGACGACCCGGTCGCGGCCCTGGGCCGGCTGGCCACGCACACCCTGCACGCGCTGCCCGGGGCCCGGGTCGTGGCGCTGACCGGCTCGTCGGGCAAGACCACGACCAAGGACCTGATCGCCGGCCTGCTCGAGGACCTCGGGCCCACCGTCGCGCCGGCTGGGTCGTTCAACACCGAGGTCGGGCTGCCGCTGACGATCCTGCGGGCCACGGAGGCCACCCGGTTCCTCGTCCTGGAGATGGGTGCGCGTGGGGTGGGCCACATCGCCACGCTGTGCGGGATCGCCCGACCGGACGTCAGCGTCGTGCTGAACGTGGGCTCGGCGCACCTGGGCGAGTTCGGCAGCCGTGCGGCGATCGCGGCGGCGAAGGGCGAGATCGTCGAGGCGCTGGGCGAGGGCGGCGCCGCCGTGCTGAACGCCGACGACCCGCTGGTGGCCGCGATGGCGGCCCGGACCTCGGCCCGCGTGGTCCGGTTCGGGGCCAGCCCGATCGCCGACGTCCGCATGGACCACCTCGAGCTCGACCCGCTGGCGCGGCCGGCGTTCACGCTGCATGCGGGCGGCGCGTCGGCCCCGGTGCAGCTGCAGATGGTCGGGGAGCACATGGCCGCCAACGCCTGCGCCGCGGCGGCCGTCGCCCTCGAGCTGGGCATGCCGCTGGCCCGGGTCGCCGAGCTGCTGGGCGCAGCCACGCCGCGCAGCCAGTGGCGCATGGAGGTGGCCACGACCCCCGGCGGGGTCACCGTGGTCAACGACGCCTACAACGCCAACCCCGAGTCGATGCGTGCCGCACTGCGTGCCCTGGCCGCGATGCGCCAGCCCGGCGGTCGCACGATCGCCGTCCTCGGGGAGATGAAGGAGCTCGGGGCCGACTCGATCGCCGAGCACGACGCGATCGGCCGCCTCGCCGTCCGCCTGGACGTCTGGCGCACGATCGCGGTGGGCCAGGGCGCCCGACCGCTGTTCCTCGGGGCGGCCCAGGAGGGGTCCTGGGACGGCGAGGCCCAGTGGGTGCCCGACGCCGAGGCCGCCGTGGCGATGCTGCGCGGCCTCCTGCGGGCCGGGGACGTGGTGCTGGTCAAGGCCTCCCGGTCGGTCGGCCTGGAGCAGGTGGCCCGCGCGCTGCTGGAGGAGGCCGGATGATCCAGATCGTCCTGAGCGCGATCATCGCCGCGCTCGTCGCCCTGCTGGGCACCCCGCTGCTCATCAAGGTGCTCACCCGGCGCAACCTCGCCCAGGCCATCCGGGAGTCCGCCGACGGCATCGTCTACCCCGAGCACAGCGGCAAGAAGGGCACGCCCTCCATGGGGGGCCTGGCCATCGTGATCGCCGTGCTGCTCGGCTACTTCGGCTCCCACCTCATCCGGTGGACCCCACCCACGCCGTCGGGGCTGCTCGCGGTGTACCTGATGGTCGGCCTCGCCCTCGTCGGCTTCGCCGACGACTACCTGAAGGTGTTCAAGTCGCGCAGCGGCGGCGTGCGCGCGCGCACCAAGCTGCTGGGACAGGCCGCCGTCGCGCTCAGCTTCGCCTACCTGGCCACGCGCTTCCCCGACGACGCCGGGCTCACGCCGGCCTCCCAGGCGATCTCGGTGGTCCGCGACACCGCCTGGGTGCTGCCGCTCGGGCTGTTCCTGCTGTGGATCTGGTTCATCGTCACGGCGATCACCAACGGGGTGAACCTCAGCGACGGCCTCGACGGCCTGGCCGCCGGCGCCTCGGTGCTGGTCTTCGGCGGGTACACGCTGGTCAACGTCTGGCAGTTCGGCCAGAGCTGCTCGGTGGTCCTCACCCAGGGCTGCTACGTCGTGCGCGATCCGCTGGACCTGGCCACGTTCGCGGTCGCCTGCGCGGGCGCCTGCTTCGGGTTCCTGTGGTGGAACACCAGCCCCGCCCACATCTTCATGGGCGACACCGGCAGCCTGGCCCTCGGCGGGGGGATGGCCGCCCTGGCCATCATGAGCCGCACCGAGATGCTCTTCGTGCTCATGGGTGGCCTGTTCGTCATCATCACGCTGTCGGTGATCGCCCAGGTCGGCTCGTTCAAGCTCACCGGCAGGCGGGTGCTGCGGATGGCCCCGCTGCACCACCACTTCGAGATGGCCGGCTGGCAGGAGATCACCATCGTCGTGCGCTTCTGGCTGATCCAGGGCCTGTGCCTGTCCGCGGGCCTGGCCCTGTTCTACGCGGAGTGGATCCGCGGATGACCGGGGCGGGCGAGCGGATGCAGGGCCTGCGCCGGGACGCGGACTGGTCCGGCCTGCACGTCGTCGTCGCCGGCGTCGGGGTGGCCGGCTTCGCCGCCGCGGACGCCCTGTGCGCGCTCGGTGCGACGGTCACCGCGATCGACGCCGCCGACGGGCCGCGCCAGCAGGAGCGCGCGGCGGTGCTCGGCATCCTCGGGGCCACCGTGCGGCTCGGCGACGGCGACACCCTGCCCGAGGCCGCCGACCTGCTCGTGGTGTCGCCGGGCCTGCCCCCGCGGGCACCGGTCATCACCGCCGCCGAGGCGGCCGGCGTCCCGGTGTGGGGCGAGCTCGAGCTGGCGTGGCGGCTGCGCCCGGCCACCGGCGCAGCCCCCTGGCTGGTCGTCACCGGCACCAACGGCAAGACCACCACCACGCTCATGCTCGAGTCGATGCTGCGGGCGGCCGGGCTGCGCACGGTGGCGGCCGGGAACATCGGCGTGTCGATGGTCGAGGTGGTCATGGGGGAGGGCTCGGGCGCCGGGGACCTCGACGTCATCGCCGTGGAGGTCGGCGCCCCCCAGCTGCCCTTCCTGCACTCCATGAGCCCCAAGGCCTCGGTGTGCCTGAACATCGCCGAGGACCACGTCGACCTGTTCGGCTCGATGGAGGCCTACGTGGCGGCCAAGGCGCGCATCTACGCGCGCACGCAGGTGGCCTGCGTCTACAACGTCGCCGACCCCGTGACCATGCGCATGGTGCAGGAGGCCGACGTGGTCGAGGGGTGCCGCGCGATCGGGTTCACGCTCGGCGTGCCCGACGTGAGCATGCTCGGGGTGGTGGAGGACGTCCTGGTCGACCGCGCGTACATCGCCAACCGCCGGGAGGCCGCCCAGGAGCTCGCCACCCTGGCCGACGTGCGGCCCGCCGCGCCGCACAACGTGGCCAACGCCCTGGCCGCGGCCGCCCTGGCCCGGGCGCACGGCGTGCCACCGGTCGCCGTGCGCGACGGCCTGCGCGCGTTCACCCCGGCCGGGCACCGGATCGCCGACGTCGGCACGGTCGCCGGGGTGCGCTACGTCGACGACTCGAAAGCGACGAACTGCCATGCGGCGCAGACCTCGTTGCTGGCCTACGAGCGGGTCGTGTGGATCGCGGGGGGCATGGCCAAGGGCCAGTCCTTCGACGACCTCATCGTCGCCACCCGTGACCGACTGGCCGGTGTCGTGCTGCTCGGCGTGGACCGGCCGGTCATCGCCGACGCGCTCGCGCGACACGCCCCGGATCTGCCGGTCGTCGAGGTCGCCCGGACCGACACTGGTGCCATGGCGGAGGTCGTGGCGGCTGCCGCGGCCATGGCGGGGCCCGGCGACACGGTCCTGCTGGCACCGGGGTGCGCGTCCTGGGACATGTTCCGGGACTACGCGCAGCGGGGCGACGCGTTCGCCGAGGCCGTGGCGGCACTGCGGGAGGGCATGTGAGCGTGACCGGTGCGGCTCGGACAGCCGCTGGGCGGGCCGAGCCCGCCCCGCCCGAGGGGGCTGCCGAGCCGAGCTGGCGGGAGCGGGTCAACGAGCACCCGATGGCCCCGTACTACCTGATCCTCGGCGCCGCGATGCTGCTGCTCGTGCTGGGCCTGGTGATGGTGCTCAGCTCCTCCAGCGTCGAGTCCTACGACACCACCGGCTCGGCGTTCACGCTGTTCAGGCGGCAGGCCATGTTCGCCGGGGCCGGGGTCGTCGCCATGGTCGTGCTGTCGCGAATGCCCGTGCCGCTGCTGCGCCGGCTCACCACGCCGTTCCTCATCGGCGCGATCGTGCTGCTGCTGCTGCTGTTCGTCCCCGGCATCGGCGTCTCCGTGCACGGCCAGCGCAACTGGATCGAGCTGTTCGGCCCGTTCCGCCTGCAGCCCTCGGAGTTCGCCAAGCTCGCGCTGATCCTGTGGGCCGCGGACCTGTTCACGCGCCGCGACGCCGTGCTCGACCAGTGGCGCGAGCTGGCCTGGCCGTTCCTCGCCGTCGGCGGCGGCATCGTGGGCCTGGTCGTGCTGCAGGGCGACCTGGGCACCGCCATCATCCTGGCGATCGTCGTGGCGGGCCTGCTCTTCGTCGCCGGCGCCCCGATGCGGATCTTCGTGGCGCTGGGCGCCCTGGGACTCGCCGGGATCGCGGCGCTGTCGCTCACCGCGGGCTACCGGATCCGGCGGTTCACCGCGTGGCTGCACCCCGAGGGCGACCTCGACGGTGCCGGCTGGCAGCTGCTCCAGGGCAAGTACGCGCTGGGCACCGGGGGCTGGTGGGGCGTCGGCCTCGGTGGCAGCCGGGAGAAGTGGGGCGCCCTGCCCGAGGCGCACACCGACTTCATCTTCCCGGTGATCGGGGAGGAGCTGGGGCTGTTCGGCGCGCTGACCGTCGTCGGGCTCTTCGCGGCGATCACGGTCTTCACGATGCGGATGGCGATCCGGACCGACGACCTGTTCGTCCGCGTCGTCAGCGTCGGGATCATCGCGTGGCTGATCGGGCAGGCACTGGTGAACCTCGGCGCGGTGCTGCAGCTGCTGCCGATCACCGGCGTGCCGCTGCCGTTCGTCTCGTACGGCGGGTCATCCCTGCTGCCCTCGCTCATGGCCATCGGCGTCCTGCTGGCGTTCGCCAGGCGGGAGGCCGCGGCGCGGCGGGCCGGCCCGGGGCCGCGGCCGGCGGCCCGCCCGGTCGGGGCGGGGGAGCGCTGAGCATGCAGGTCGTCCTCGCCGGCGGCGGCACGGCGGGCCACATCGAGCCGGCCCTCAACCTCGCCGACGCGCTGCGCCGGCGCGACCCCGGCGTCGGGATCACCGCGCTGGGCACCGAGAAGGGGCTCGAGGGGCGCCTGGTGCCGGCCCGCGGGTACACCCTGCGGATGATCCCCCCGGTGCCGCTGCCCCGACGACCCTCGGCCGAGCTGCTCACGCTGCCCGGCCGGGTCCGCGACGCCCTGGCCCGGACCGAGGCGATCCTGCGCGAGGTGGACGCCGACGTGGTGGTGGGCTTCGGCGGCTACGTGGCCCTGCCGGCCTACCTCGCGGCCCGCCGGACCCGCACGCCGCTGGTCATCCACGAGGCGAACGCGCGGGCGGGCCTGGCCAACCGGCTCGGGGCGCGGTTCACCCCGCACGTGGCGGAGGCGGTTGCCGGCAGCATCAGGGGCGCGACCCGGATCGGCATCCCGCTGCGCCGGGCCATCGCCACCCTCGACCGGCCGGCGATGCGCGCGGAGGCGCGCGCCGCGCTCGGCCTGGCGGCCGAGGGTCCCGTCCTGCTCGTGTTCGGCGGATCCCAGGGCGCGCAGCGGATCAACGCGGCAGTGGCCGCTGCCCTGCCCGAGCTGCTGGGCCTGGGGCTGCAGGTGCTCCACGCCGTCGGCCACGCGAACATCGACGCCGTCACCGAGCGACCGCCGGGCTACCACCCCGTCGCCTACCTGGACCGGATGGACCTCGCGTACGCCGCAGCCGACCTGGTGGTCAGCCGCAGCGGCGCGCTGACGTGCGCCGAGCTCGCCGCGGTCGGCCTGCCGGCGATCTACGTGCCGTTCCCGATCGGCAACGGCGAGCAGCGGCTCAACGCCCTGCCCGTCGTGAACGCCGGGGGCGGGCTGCTGATCGCCGACGAGGACCTCGACGCCGGCACGCTCGTCGCCGACGTGCGGGCCCTGGTGCAGGACCCGCAGCGACTGGCCCGGATGAGCCGGGCGGCCGCCGCGCACGGCGTGCGCGACGCCGACGACCGGCTGGCCGACATGGTGCAGCAGGCCGTCGCACAGGCGGGTGGCACCGGCGGCGGTGCCGTGAGCGCAGGGCAGGGGTGAGTCGCATGGGCGCCGAGGTGGCCCTGACCGGGCACGTGCACATCGTCGGGATCGGGGGCGCCGGCATGTCCGGGATCGCGCGCATCCTCGCCGCGCGCGGGGTGCGGGTCTCGGGCAGCGACGCCCGGGAGTCCAAGCGGCTGGTCGCGCTGCGTGCCCTCGGGATCGAGGCGCACGTCGGCCACGCCGCCGAGCACGTCCGCGGGTCGGACGTCGTGCTGGTGTCCACGGCGATCAGGCCGGACAACCCCGAGGTCGTCGCGGCGCGCGCCGCCGGCATCCCGGTCGTGCCCCGGGCCGACGCGCTGGCCGCCGTCATGGCCGGGTCGCGGGGCGTGGCCGTCGCGGGGACGCACGGCAAGACGACCACGACCTCCATGCTCACCATCGCCCTGCAGCACTGCGGGGCGGACCCCTCGTACGCGATCGGCAGCGAGCTGAACGACTCCGGCGCCAACGCCCACCAGGGCAGCGGCGAGCTGTTCGTCGTCGAGGCCGACGAGTCCGACGGGTCGTTCCTGCGGCTGCCCGCGGTGGCCGGGATCGTGACCAACGTGGAGCCCGACCACCTCGACCACTGGGGCACGTTCGAGGCCATCGAGCAGGCCTTCCTCGACTTCGCCCACGGCCTGCGCGACGCCGGCGGGTTCCTGGTGACCTGCGCCGACGACCCCGGCGCGGTGCGGCTGGCCGGGCGGGCGCGGGCCGCGGGGGTGGACGTGCGCACCTACGGCACGGACCCGGGGGCCGACGTGGTCCTGCGCGAGGTGCGCACGTCGGCCAGCGGGGTGCTCGCCGAGCTCGAGCAGGACGGCCGTGGCCTGGCCACCCTGGCCCTGTCCGTGCACGGCGAGCACAACGCCCGCAACGCCGCCGCGGCGCTCGTGGCCGGCATCGGCCTGGGGTTCCCCGTCGAGGAGCTGGCCGAGGGGCTCGCCCTGTTCACCGGCACCCGGCGGCGCTTCGACTTCAAGGGCGAGGTCGGCGGCATCCGCGTGTACGACGACTACGCCCACCACCCGACGGAGATCGCCGCGACCCTGCGGGCCGCCCGGGAGGTGGTCGGCGCCGGCAACCTGGTCGTGGCGTTCCAGGCGCACCACTACTACCGCACGGCCATGTTCGTCGAGGAGTTCGGGCAGGCCCTGGGCCTGGCCGACCACGTCGTGGTGCTCGAGGTGTACGCGCCCGGGGAGGAACCGATCCCGGGGGCCAGCGGCCAGTCCATGGCCAGCCACGTGCCGCTGCCACCGGACCGCGTGGTCTTCGAGCCGTCCTGGTCGGCCGTCGCCGGGCACCTCGCCGAACGCGCTCGGCCGGGTGACCTGGTGATGACCCTCGGTGCCGGCGACATCGTGCTGCTCGGCCCGGAGGTCCTCGACCTGCTCGCCGCCCGGACCGGAGGGACCACCGCATGAGCACCGAGACGCCGACCCGGTCCGCGGTCCCCGCTGCGGCGGGCGAGCCGGGCGAGGGGAGCCCGCCCGGAACCGGTCACCGGCCACGTGCGGTGCGCCGGCGCCGGCGGCTGCCGGTGCGCTGGATCGCCCTGGGGGCGGTCGGCGTGGTCGGGATCGGCTGGCTGGGGTGGGCCTCGCCGGTCACGCTGGTCGAGCACGTCGTCGTCGAGGCGCCGCGAGGGCTGTCGGCGGAGTCGATCCGCCTGGCCTCGGGGATCTCGGCCGCCGACCACGTCCTGGCCGTCGACGCCGACCGGGTCCGGGCCGCGATCATGCAGGCGATCCCGGCCGTCGCCGACGTGGATGTCCAACGCTCGCTGCCGGACACGATCCGGCTCGAGGTGACCCCCCGTACGCCGCTCGCCGCGGTGCAGACCGGCGACGCGTTCCTGGTCATGGACGCCGACGGCGTCGTCTACGACCGGGTCGCCAGCGCGCGCCGGCTGCCCGTGATCCGGTCGGGCACCGAGGCCGGCCGGGCGGCGGCCCGCGCGGTGCTGCTGTCCCTGCCCGAGGACCTGCGCGCCGACGTGCGGCGGGTCACGGCCACCACCCGCGACGACGTCGCCCTCGCCCTGGACGGCGGCGCCAAGGTGCGCTGGGGCAGTCCCGAGCAGGCCGACCTCAAGGCCCGGGTCCTCGCCGGGCTCCTGGCCGTGGGGGCCGACGTCTACGACGTGCGCAGCCCGCTGCAGCCGACCACGACCGGTGGGACGACGCCCGAGGAGGCCGCCGCCCCCTGACCGTGCTGTTCGCCCGTGGCGAACAGCACCGACTGCCCGGCCCGCGCCGTGGACCGGCGTCCGGGCCGCGGCGGTGCCCCGCGTCCACAGCCTGTGCACGAGTCGGCCCGGCTGCGTCCACAGCGCTCGTCCACAGGTCGTCCCCAGCCGGTCCGGCCCCCTCCCCAGCCCGTCCCCAGCTGGTCCCCAGGCAGGGTGGCCGCGGTTGGTTCCGGCGATCCCGTCGGCGATCACGCCGCATCCGGTGGTGTCGACACGCCCACCGTCCCGGGGGTCCTTGATCCGTCCCGACCCCTGCCCTACGTTCCTCGCCAACCACAGGTTGACATAACTCTCAGGCTCAAGTTGAGGGTGAGAGTCGGGTCAACCGGAGGTGCACGGTGCGGGGCGTCAACCTCGACCCGCACGCAACGCCCCAGCCCGTTTCCCAGCAGCAGGACTTCAGAACAGGAGCACCGCAGTGGCAGCCCCGCAGAACTACCTGGCAGTCATCAAGGTCGTCGGCATCGGTGGCGGCGGCGTCAACGCCGTGAACCGGATGATCGAGGTCGGCCTCAAGGGCGTGGAGTTCATCGCCATCAACACCGATGCCCAGGCGCTGCTCATGAGCGACGCGGACGTCAAGCTCGACATCGGCCGCGAGCTCACCCGTGGCCTCGGTGCCGGCGCGGACCCGGAGGTGGGCAAGCGGGCCGCCGAGGACCACGCCGAGGAGATCGAGGAGGTGCTCAAGGGCGCCGACATGGTCTTCGTGACCGCGGGCGAGGGCGGCGGCACCGGGACCGGTGGCGCACCCGTGGTGGCCAAGATCGCCAAGTCGCTGGGAGCCCTCACCATCGGCGTGGTCACCCGGCCGTTCGGCTTCGAGGGCCGCCGGCGCAGCGGGCAGGCCGAGAACGGCATCGAGTCGCTGCGGGCGGAGGTCGACACGCTGATCGTGATCCCGAACGACCGGCTGCTGTCGCTGGCCGACCGCTCGATCTCGATGATCGACGCGTTCCGCCAGGCCGACCAGGTGCTGCTCCAGGGCGTCTCCGGGATCACCGACCTGATCACCACCCCGGGCCTGATCAACCTCGACTTCGCCGACGTGAAGTCGGTCATGCAGGGTGCCGGCTCGGCCCTCATGGGCATCGGCTCGGCGCGCGGCGACGAGCGGGCCGTCGGGGCCGCCCAGGCGGCCATCGCGAGCCCGCTGCTCGAGGCGAGCATCGACGGTGCGCACGGGGTGCTCATGTCGATCGCGGGTGGCTCGGACCTCGGCCTGTTCGAGATCAACGAGGCCGCCCGGCTCGTCGCCGAGGCCGCGCACCCGGACGCCAACATCATCTTCGGGGCGGTCATCGACGACACGCTGGGCGACGAGGTGCGGGTGACCGTCATCGCGGCCGGCTTCGACGGCGGGCACCCGCCGGTCCGCCGCGACGTCGCCAGCGGGCGGCGCGTGGTCGACGAGTCCCCCGAGCCGGCACCTGCCGCGCCGCGCTCGGAGGCCCCGGTCCTGGTGCCCGCCGGCGCCCAGTCCGGTGTGGTCCTGCCCCCGGGGCTGGCCGGGTCGGAGCGTCCGAACCTCGACATCCGCGAGCCCCGGACGATCTCCTTCGACGAGCCCGACGACCTCGACGTCCCGGACTTCCTGAAGTAGTCGTCGCCCGACCCTCGCCGATGATCGTCCACCGCCTCGACCTCGCCCTGCCGGGCGGGGTCGAGGCCCGGGCGGTGCTCACGGGGCGCGGCGGGACGGCCAGCGGCGGGTCGAGCCGCTGGCCGTTCGCCGCCGCGAACCTGGGCTCGCACGTCGGTGACGAGCCGGCGGCCGTGGTGGGCAACCGCAGCGCCCTGGCGGCGGCCCTCGGCGTCCCGGCGGCGGCGATGGCGTTCATGCACCCCGACCACGGTCGGGGGGTGGCCGTCGTGGCCGAGCCGACCGGCGTCGTCCCGGGGGCCGAGCTGCGCGACGTGGACGCGCTGGTCACCGACCGGGTGGGGATCGCGCTGGTGGCGCTGGCCGCCGACTGCGTGCCCATCCTGCTGGTCGACCCGCAGGCCCGGGTCGTCGCCGCCGTGCACTGCGGATGGCGCGGCCTGGCGCTGGACGTCCTCGGCGCCGCGGTGGCGGGCATGACCGGGCTCGGCGCGCAGCCGTCCCGGCTGCGGGCGGTGCTCGGGCCGGCCATCTGCGGCGCGTGCTACCCGGTCCCGCCGGACCGGGCGGCGGCACTCGCGCAGGTCCGCCCCGAGGCGGTCGTGGCGGCCCCGGACGGGCAGCCCGCCCTCGACCTGCGGGCCGGCCTGCGCGCCCGGCTCGCCGAGCTGGGGGCGACCGCCGACCTCGTCGGCGGCTGCACCGCGGAACAGCCGGAGCAGTACTTCTCGCACCGCCGGGACGGCCGTACCGGCCGGCAGGGCGGGGCGATCGTGATGCTGGAGGCGGCATGACCGAGGGGGCAGCACGGCGGGCCGAGCTCGCCGCGCACCTCGCGGCCGTGCACGAGCGGATCGACGCGGCCTGCCGGGCCGTGGGCCGATCCGGCGAGGAGGTGACGGTGGTGGCCATCACGAAGACGTTCCCGGCCAGCGACGTCCGCCTGCTCGCCGGGCTCGGCGTGCGCCACGTGGGGGAGAACCGTGACCAGGAGGCCCGGCCGAAGGCCGAGGCCTGCCGCGACCTGGACCTCACCTGGCACTTCGTCGGGCAGCTGCAGCGGAACAAGGCCGCCTCGGTGGCGCGTTACGCCGACGTGGTGGAGTCGGTGGACCGGGGTCGGCTCGTCACCGCGCTGGACCGCGCGGCCGGCGAGGTCGGGCGACGGATCGGTGCCTGCGTCCAGGTGGACCTCGACGAGCGGGCGCACGTCCCGGAGCCGGGGGTGCCCGGCCGGGGAGGCTGCCCGCCCGCCGAGGTGCTCGACCTCGCCGGGCAGGTGGCCGCCAGCCGCCACCTCGACCTGCTCGGGGTGATGGCCGTGGCGCCGCTCGGCGCGGACCCGGTCGCGGCCTTCGACCTGCTCGCCGCCGTCCATGCGCAGGTGCTCGCCGAGCACCCGGCGGCCGGGATGCGATCAGCCGGCATGTCCGGCGACCTCGAGGCCGCGATCGCGGCCGGAGCGACACATGTCCGCCTCGGCAGCGCCCTGCTCGGGCGCCGTGAGGCACTGAAGTAACCTGACCGAGACCCGGGCGGCCCAGCCGACCGGACAGCGATGGAGGAGTGCACATGGCCGGCGCGATGCGCAAGATGGCGGTCTACCTCGGCCTGGTCGAGGACGACCTCGACGCCGACTACGACCTCGACCAGGCGGATGCGCGCAGTCGTGCGCGCGAGCCGTACACCGTCCCGCAGGCGGCCGACCCCCGGCCACGCCCGGTCGAGGTGGCAGCGCGGCCGGTCCCGGCCGCCACAGGGCTCTCCGACCGGGTCACGAGCACCGCGACCCTGCGTCCCACCGGGTCGGCCGGCGGGGCGGACGTCTACCGGATCGAGACCCTGCACCCGCGGTCGTACAACGACGCCCGCCGCATCGGCGAGGAGTACCGCGAGGGGGTGCCGGTGATCATCAACCTCACCGGCATGGACGACAACGACGCGAAGCGGATCGTCGACTTCGCGGCCGGCCTGGTGTTCGGCCTGCGCGGATCCATCGAGCGCATCACCAACAAGGTGTTCCTGCTCTCCCCGGCGAACGTCGACGTCGGGGCGGAGGCACGGGCACAGATCGCGCAGGACGGGTTCTTCAACCAGAGTTGATGCATGAGCCTCATCGTCGGCCTGCTGTCCACCGCCATCTGGCTGTTCCTGCTGCTGCTGATCGCCCGGATGATCATCGGGCTGATCATGGTCTTCGCACGGGACTACCAGCCGACGGGCGCCATCGTCGTCATCTTCGAGTCCGTGATGACGGTGACCGACCCGCCGCTGCGGGCGCTGCGCAAGGTGATCCCGCCGCTGCGGATCGGCCAGGTCTCCCTCGACCTGGCGTTCCTCGTGCTGTTCATCGCCCTGCAACTGCTGCTCGGCATGCTGCGGGGGCTGGCGTGAGGCGGCGCACGGTGCCGGTCCCGGTGCCGGTGGGCGGCGCCGGAGTCGTGCGGCCATGCCCGGACGGGTCCGGAGGTGGGACATGGCGCTGACCGCGCAGGACGTCCACGACAAGCAGTTCCGCCTCGTCCGGCAGAGCACGGGCTACGACATCGACGAGGTGGACGCCTTCCTCGACGAGGTCGAGGCCGAGATCGGCCGGCTGCACGACGAGCTGGCCGCCGCCCGCGAGCAGCTCGCCGCCCAGCCACCGCCGCAGCAGGACGCCGCGACGAGTGGCGGTTCGGCCGCCCGGATCCTCGAGCTGGCCCAGCGCACGGCCGACGAGTACGTGGCCGAGGCCCGGCGAACCGCCGACAGCCTCGTCTCGGAGGCCGAGGAGCGGGCGCGCAGCGCTGTCGCAGGGCTGGAGAGCCAGCGCGGTGAGCTCGAGGCGCGGGTGGCGGCCCTGCGGGCGTTCGAGGGCGAGGTCCGCGGCCGGCTCACCTCCTACTTCGAGGGGCAGCTGCGCGACCTGCGCGCGATCGCCGAGCGCCCGGCCGACCCCCAGGCGTGACGGCCCGGGCCGCGGCGCGTGCCCCGCGGTCCTGCCGGGGTCACCCCCCGATGGCCGGGCGTCCCCCCTCCAGCCCGCGCCGGCCGAACTGGTCGGCAGCCTGGCGGCCGGCCCGCCGGCTGCCCGCCGCGGAGCCCGCCGCCGTCGCCGACCCGCGCCACGACCCCCTCGCGTGGCTGGCCGTCCGGTGGTACTCGACGACGGCGAGCTCCCGCGCCCGCAGCGCCAGCGCGACCTGCGGCGGACCGTCCGGTGGGCACCCACCGGCCGCCCCGTCGTCCGATCCGGCGCCGCTCGACGAGCCACCGGCCGCCTCGTCGCGGGCCTGACGGGCGACTCCCAGCATCCGCTCGCCGATGCGCTCCACGAAGCCCAGGCAGAAGGCGTTGCGCGCGACCGTGGCGGTCACCGGCCGCAGGGTGCCCGACCCCGGGGCGCGGTACGTCGTCCCGCGCCAGCTCCCGCCCTGCACGTGCCCCCGTGCGCCGGTGACCATCACCGTGCTCGCGGTGGCGAAGACCGACTCCACCTGGTCGAGGTCGCCCGGCATCCCGTAGCCCAGCACGTAGGTCGAGCCGGCGCCGATGTCGACGCGCACCGCCCAGGCCCGGGCGATCGCGAGGTAGAGCGAGACGAGCAGGGTGTTCAGGGGCTTGCGCGGCTCGCCGATGGTGAGCATCCGGTGGGTCGGCGACTCGGGCGCCACCCGTCGGCGCAGCGCGGTGACCGCCAGGTCGATGCTGTGCCGCTGGGCCACCAGCGCGGCCTTGGCGAGGTACGCCTCCGCCTCGGCCGCCGAGGCGGTCGACTCCGCCTTGGCCAGCAGGGCGGCCACCCGCCGGACCTGGTCGGCCCCGACCTCCGGCGCGGACCTGTGGTCCGGCAGCGCCTCGAGCGGCTCGAACAGGTGGCGCAGCAGGGTCGCGGCAGCCGTGCCCACGTGCAGCTCCGTCAGGTGCAGCAGCGCTGCCCGGAACGTCGGGCCGTGGCCGGACCGGTCGGCGAGATGGTGGGCGAGCTCGTGCAGGACGACCCCGCGGGCCATCGCCCAGCGGCCGCGGCGGTCGGCACTCGGGATGCGGATGACCCCGTCGGCGTAGGTGGCGCGCCGGTGGCCGCGCCGCGGCTCCACCCGCACCGGGCCGCGGCCCGGGTGGCGTGCGACGGTCGCCGGCTCGGCGAGCGCCGCGTCGACGAAGGCCTGCACCGCGGGGAGCTCGCCGAACCAGACCTCGGCGGGCAGGGTGAGCACGGCGTGGCCGATCCGCACCCGCCGGTGCCGGGACGCCATCACCGAGGCGAGCACGTCCTCGGCCCGGTAGACCGCGCCGCGGTGCCGGTCGATGCGTGGGTCCTGCTGCTGCACGGCCCTACCCTGCCACCGCGGTGCGACATCGCCGCCCGTTCGTCCACAGGCGCGTCGCGTCGGTCCGAGGACGACCGGCCGCACCCGCGGCAGCATGCCGGAACGGTCGGCCAGGTCGTCGGCACCGTGCGGGCAGCGAGGCAGGGCGCACCGCTGCGGCGACGCCGCCGGGTGGGCACCCCGGGCGAGCCGTCCGCGGCTCAGGCCCGGCGCACCCCGAAGCGCAGGCCCAGCTCGGCCTCCTCGCCACCGGAGACCTCCGGCGGCGGTGCGGCGCGGTGCAGCGCCACGGCGAGGACCTCGCCCGCGATGTCGTCACCGTGCTCGTCCAGCGCGGAGGCCAGCTCGTCGGAGGACGCCGCCAGCCACAGCTCGATCCGGTCGCTCACCTCGAGACCGGCGGCCTTGCGCGCCTCCTGCACCGTGCGCACCACCTCGCGGGCCAGTCCCCGGCGGACCAGCGCCGGGGTCAGGTGCAGGTCCAGGGCGAGCGTCTCGCCGGCGTCCGTCGCCACCGCCCAGCCCTCGCGCGGGGTCTCGGTGATGACGACGTCGTCCGGGCCGATCTCGACGTCGGCGCCCTCGACCGGCACGGTGGCCGTGCCGGCGGCCCGCAGCGTCGCGGTCAGCGCCACCGGGTCCGCCGCGGCGATCGCGGCCGCCACCGGCTGGGTCCCCTTCCCGAACCGCCGGCCGAGCGAGCGGAAGTTGGCCTTGACGGTGACGTGCACGAGTTCGTCGGCCGTCGCGTCGCCCTCCCCGCCGCCCAGGCTCACGACCGAGGCGACGTTCAGCTCGTCGGCGAGCTGCTCGCGCAACTCGACGGGCATGCGGTCCCACCCCGGTGCCGAGACCAGGGCGCGTCCGAGCGGCTGCCGGGTGCGGACCCTGCCCTCGGCCCGGGCGCCCCGGCCGAGCTCGACGAGGCGGCGCACCAGGGCCACCTGGTCGGCGAGCTCGGGGTCGGCGAGCGCGGCGCTGTCGTCTGGCCAGTCCTGCAGGTGCACCGAGTCGCTGGGAACCGTCGCGAACAGGTCCTGCCACACGCGCTCGGTGATGAACGGGGTGAAGGGGGCCATGAGCAGCGTCAACGTCCGCAGGCACTCGTGCAGGGTGTGCAGCGCCGCGGGGTCGCTCTCCCAGAACCGGCGCCGGGAGCGGCGCACGTACCAGTTGGACAGGTCGTCGATGAAGGTGGCCAGCAGCCGACCGGCCCGCTGCGTGTCGAAGCCGTCGAGGGCCTCGGTCACCCCGGCGGCGAGCCGGGAGGCCTCCGCCAGCGCCCAGCGGTCCAGGACCGGCCGCTGCGCGAGGGGGGGAGCGGTGGCCGGGTCCGGGACGAAGCCGGCCGCCCGGGCGTACAGCGACTGGAACGACACCGTGTTCCAGTAGGTGAGCAGGGTGCGTCGCACCACGTCGGCGATCGCGGCGTGGCCGACCCGGCGGGCCTGCCACGGCGACCCGGCGGCGAGCATGAACCACCGCACCGCGTCGGCCCCGTGGTCGTCCATCAACGGGATGGGCTCGAGCACGTTGCCCAGGTGCTTGCTCATCTTGCGGCCGTCCTCGTCGAGGATGTGGCCCAGGCACAGCACGGTGCGGTAGGAGGACTGGTCGAACACCAGCGTCCCCACCGCCATGAGCGTGTAGAACCACCCACGCGTCTGGTCGATCGCCTCACAGATGAAGTCGGCCGGGTACCGGTCGGCGAAGTGGTCCTCGCCGCCGTGCGGGTAGCCCCACTGCGCGAAGGGCATCGACCCGGAGTCGAACCAGGCGTCGATCACCTCGGGCACGCGGAGGGCCTCGCCGCCGCACTGCGGGCACGGCAGCGTCACCTCGTCCACGAAGGGCCGGTGCGGGTCGAGCCCGGCGAGGTCCCGGCCGGCCAGCTCGCCCAGCTCGGCCAGCGAGCCCACGCAGGTCAGGTGCCCCTCGGTGCAGCGCCAGATCGGCAGCGGGGTGCCCCAGTACCGGTTGCGCGACAGCGCCCAGTCCACGTTGTTCTCCAGCCAGTCGCCGTAGCGACCCCACTGGATCGTGCCGGGATGCCACGTGGTCGCGGCGTTCTCGCGGACGAGCGCGTCCTTGATCGCGGTCGTGCGGATGTACCAGCTCGGCTGCGCGTAGTACACCAGCGGCGTGTGGCAGCGCCAGCAGTGCGGGTAGGCGTGGTCGAACTCCTCGTGCCGGAACAGCAGGCCCCGGTCCTGCAGGTCGGCCACCAGAGTGGGATCGGCGGACTTGAAGAACATGCCGCCGACCATCGGCACGGAGGCGTCGAACGTCCCGTCGGGACGCAGGGGGTTCACCACCGGGAGCCCGTAGTCGCGGCAGGAGACCAGGTCGTCCGCGCCGAACGCCGGTGCCTGGTGCACCAGGCCGGACCCGTCCTCGGTGGTGACGTAGTCGGCCAGGATCACGTAGTGGGCGTCGGGGATGTCGACGAGGTCGAACGGCCGGCGGTACCCGGTCCGCTCGAGCTCCTGGCCGGTGAGCGAGGCGAGCACCTCGTGGCCCTCGGGCAGCTTCGCCTCGCGCAGGGCCTCGGCGATGACGAGCAGCTCGGCGCCGCCGAGCTCGTCCGGCACCCGCACGACCTGGTACGTGGCGTCGGGCTTCACGGCCACGGCCGTGTTCGAGACCAGCGTCCACGGGGTGGTCGTCCAGACGAGCAGGCTCACCCCTGGGAACCGCTCGACCAGCGGTCCGCTGGTGACCGGCATGCGCACGAACACCGACGGGTCCGTGACGTCCTCGTAGCCCTGGGCAAGCTCATGGTCGGACAGGCCCGTCCCGCAGCGCGGGCAGTACGGGGTGACCCGGTGGTCCTGCACGAGCAGGCCCTTGTCGAAGATCTGCGCCAGCGCCCACCAGACGCTCTCGACGTAGCCGGGATCCATGGTCCAGTACGCCTGGTCCATGTCCACCCAGTAGCCCATGCGCTCGGTCATGACCCGGAACTCGTCGACGTGGCGCAGCACGGACTCCCGGCAGCGGGCGTTGAACTCGGCGATGCCGTAGGTCTCGATGTCCCCCTTGCCGGAGAACCCCAGCTCCTTCTCGACGGCGATCTCCACCGGCAGGCCGTGGCAGTCCCACCCGGCCTTGCGGTCCACCCGGTAGCCGCGCATCGTCCGGAAGCGGGGGAACACGTCCTTGAACACGCGGGCCTCGACGTGATGGGTGCCGGGCTTGCCGTTCGCGGTGGGTGGGCCCTCGTAGAAGGTCCACGTGGGTGCTCCCTCGCGCTGCGCGAGCGACCGGTGGAAGACGTCGTGCTCGCGCCAGAGGTCGAGGATCTCGGCATCCACCGCCGCGAGGTCGACCTTCGCGGGGACCGCCGCGTAGCGCGGCACGCCCGCGGGGGCGTCCGCGGCCGGCGGCGTGGTGGGCTCGGCGCTCATGGTGGTGTCCTCGTCGCGTGTGCGGCTCCCTCGGCAACAGGGCCGATCAGGGGTGCGAGTCTAGTCGTCGGCCGCAGGTCGCCGCGGCGCGCGCGTGGCCGCGCACGAGTCCGTCGTTCTGCGGGCACCGCCATCGCGGCCTCGTGGCCGTCGCACACGAGTCCGTCGTTCCGGCGCCTGCCCGGGCCGCCAGGACGACGGGTTCGTGTGCGTGTGGCGCGCTCATCGGATCCGAGCCGGGCGAGAACGACGGATCCGCGCGCGAGCCCCCTGCCGCGGGCCGCCGGAGCCGTGCCTTCGCCGCGCGGCGAGGTCACGCGTCCAGCAGTCGGGCCCAGCGCTCGGCGATGTCGTCGGGTGGGTCGGTGACCTCGACCAGCTTGTCGCGGGCAGTGCCGCCCCGCACCACCCGCACCTGGCGGCTGCGCAGCCCGAGCGCCTCGGCGAGGGCGCGCTCGGCGGCGGCAGTCGCAGCCCCCTCGACGGGTCGCGCGCGGACCCGTACGAGCAGCGCTGCAGGCTGCCCGGACCGCGCCCCGGCCGCCGCGCCGCCCACGCGGTCGGCGCCAGCACCCGGACGCACGTGGATGGCGGCTCGGAAGCGGGGCACGGGGGCTATCCTCCTGCGAACCGGCTCGCGGCCGGCGGCAGGAGGCTGGGCATGGGTGCAGGGGACTGGGTGACCGGTGGGCTGCGCCGCGCCGTTGCGGGGGTGGTCGGTCCGCGGGCCGCGCAGTCCGAGGACCGGGACCGCGAGCAGGAGCCGGCCGGCGCGCCGTCGGGCGACGGCGGGGCGTCGGGCGACGGCGGGGCGTCGGGCAACGGCGGGGCCCCGCGGGCCCGGTCGGCGAAGGCGGCCACGATGAGGGCGTCCAGCGCCGGGGCTTCGGCGTCGAAGGGGCGCGTGACCAAGGTTCGCGCCCCCAAGGCGGCTGCGGCGACGGCGCCTGCGAGCGAAGCGTCGGCCCTGGAGGGGCCGGGAGCCAAGGCCGCGCGAGCGAAGGCGCCTGCTGCGGCCACGAAGGCACCGGTGACCAAGGCCGTGGCGGCGACCGCGGCCGGCGCGGCCACGAAGGCGCCGGCGACCAAGGCCGGCGCGGCCGCCAAGGCACCGGTGACCAAGGCAGGGGCCACGACCGACGGCAGGGCCGGGAGGGCTCCTGCCGCGAAATCCCCGGCCCCGGCCACCAAGGCTGCGGCCACGGAGGCGCCGGCGACCACGGCTGCGGCCACATCAGCGCGGTCGAAGGCACCGGCCCCGGCCACGAAGGCGCCGGCGACCACGGCTGGGGTCACGAAGGCCGCCAAGGCTGCGGCCACACCAGCGCCGTCGAAGGCGCCGGCGACCACGGCAGCGGCCACAGCAGCGCCGTCGAAGGCGCCGGCCCCGACAGCGGCGACCGCGACGTCGGTGACCGCGAAGGCACCGGCCCCGGCCCCGACGGCGGCGACCGCGACCGCGGCGACCACGGCATCGAGGCGCCCCAAGCCGTCGAAGGACCGAGTTCCCGAGGCGTCAGCGTCCCAGGCCGTGGCGGCGGAGTCCGCGCCGGCACCCCAGGGCAGCCCCGAGGCCCCCGAGGCCGCGGTCCCCGTGCTGACCTGGACCGACGAGGAGCTCGCGGGCTTCCGTGCCGCGCTCGACCTCGACATCGTCCGGCTCCGCGAGGAGCTCGACATGGGCGAGGCCGACCTGGCCGGCCTCATCGAGGACTCCGGTGACGGTTCGGGCGACGACCAGGCCGACGCCGGCTCGAAGACGTTCGAGCGCGAGCACGAGATGAGCGTCAACGCGAACACCCGCGAGATGCTCGACCAGGCCCTGCGGGCGCTGCGCCGCCTCGACGCCGGCACCTACGGCATCTGCGAGTCGTGCGGGATGCCGATCGCCGCTGGCCGCCTGCGGGCCTTCCCGCGGGCGACCCTGTGCATCGCCTGCAAGCAGGCCGAGGAGCGCCGATAGGTGAGCAAGCTGCCGGTCACGCTGGGCGTGGCCGCCACCGTGGTCGTCCTCGACCAGGTCACGAAGGCCCTGGCCGTCGCCCTGCTCGAGGGCGAGCCGAGCATCCCGGTGCTCGGCGAGCTCCTCCGGCTGACGTTCGTGCGCAATCCCGGGGCGGCGTTCTCGCTCGCCGGCAGCTACACGGTGATCATCAGTGCGATCGCGATCCTCACGTCGGTGTTCATCGTGCGCACCGCTCGCTCGTTGACCAGCACCTGGTGGGCGGTCGTCATGGGCGGCATCCTCGGCGGCGCCCTGGGCAACCTCATCGACCGGTTGTTCCGGTCGCCGGCGCCGTTCCGCGGGCACGTCGTCGACTTCCTGGCGCTGCCGAACTGGCCGGTGTTCAACGTCGCGGACATGGCCCTGGTCGGCTCGGCCGTCCTCGCCGTGCTGCTGAGCATCCGGGGGGTGGAGCTGTCGGAGCCGAGCGACGGGTCCGGGGCGTCGGCCACCCCGCCGAGCGACGGGTCCGGGGCCTCCACGGCCGAGCCCGACGACGACGCGGCGGGGGCGCCGGAGCCCGGGCCGGCGGACGAGGCCGTCGACGACGCGACCGAGCAGTCCCGCGATGCCTGACACACGGCTGGCGCACGTGCCCGACGGGCTGGCGGGCGAGCGGGTCGACGCGACGCTGGCACGGATGTTCGGCCTGTCGCGCTCCAAGGCGGCCGACCTCGCCGAGGCTGGGCAGGTCCAGCTCGACGGTCGGGTGGTCGGCAAGAGCGCACGCGTCGGGCCCGGGCAGCTGGTCGAGGTGCACATCCCCGATGCGGTCGTCCCTGGAGAGCAGCCCGAGCCCGACCTGGCCGAGCTGCGCGTGCTGCACGACGACGCGGACATCGTGGTCGTCGACAAGCCCGTCGGGGTCGCCGCCCACCCGAGCCTCGGCTTCGAGGGGCCCAGCGTCACGGGCATCCTCAAGGCGCGCGGCTACCGCATCGCCACCTCCGGTGCGCCCGAGCGGCGGGGCATCGTCCAGCGCCTCGACGTCGGCACCTCCGGGGTCATGGTGCTGGCGAAGAGCGAGCCGGCGTACAGCCACCTCAAGCAGCAGTTCCGCGACCGGACGCCCGAGAAGGTCTACCACGCGCTGGTGCAGGGCCTGCCCGACCCGATCCGCGGGACGGTCGACGCCCCGATCGCCCGGCACCCGAGCCACGACTGGAAGTTCGCGGTGCGCGCCGAGGGCCGCCGGTCGGTGACGCACTACGAGGTGCTCGAGGCGTTCCGGTTCGCCAGCCTGCTGGAGATCCACCTCGAGACCGGGCGCACGCACCAGATCCGCGTGCACATGGCCGCGATCCGGCACCCCTGCGTCGGTGACCTGACCTACGGCGCCGATCCCACGCTCGCTGCGCGGTGCGGCCTCGAGCGCCAGTGGCTGCACGCCGTCCGGCTGGGGTTCCTGCACCCCGGCACGGGTGCGTGGGTCGAGTTCACCTCCCCCTATCCGGCCGATCTCGACCACGCCCTGCGGGTGCTCGCGCCGGACTGACCGGGTGCCCGCAGCATCGCATGTGGCCGGTGGCAGAGTGGGGGCATGACCAGCACCACCCACGCCAGCGCCCCCGTCGTCCATGCATCCGGCACCTTCGCGATCGCCGGCGACCTGCCCGTCCATCGGCTCGGGTTCGGGGCCATGCGGATCACGGGCCCGGGCATCTGGGGCGACCCGCCCGACCGGGCCGCCGCGATCAGCCTGCTCCGTCGCGCCGTCGAGCTCGGCGTGGACTTCATCGACACGGCCGACTCCTACGGGCCGTTCGTCTCCGAGGACCTCATCCGTGAGGCGCTGCATCCGTACGAGGGTCTCGTCATCGCGACCAAGGGTGGGCTGACGCGACAGGGCCCCGACCACTGGGCACCGGTCGGCCACCCCTACTACCTCCAGCAGTGCGTCGAGATGTCGCTGCGCCGCCTGGGCGTCGAGTGCATCGACCTCTACCAGCTGCACCGGATCGACGCGAACGTGCCGCTCGCCGACCAGCTCGGGGTGCTGCGCCGGATGCAGGAGCAGGGCAAGATCCGCCATCTCGGGCTGTCCCAGGTGTCGGTCGACGAGCTGGCCGCGGCGCGCGAGCTGATCGACGTGGTGTCGGTGCAGAACCTGTTCAACCTCGGTGACCGGCACAGCGAGGAGGTCCTGGACGCCTGCGAGCGCGACGGTCTCGGGTTCATCCCGTGGTTCCCCGTGGCCGCCGGTCCGCTGGCCCGCCCCGACGGGCCGCTGGCCAGCATCGTGGCGCGTACCGGCGTCCCGGCCGCCCAGCTG
Source organism: Candidatus Nanopelagicales bacterium (assembly GCA_025456065.1). Taxonomy (GTDB): domain Bacteria; phylum Actinomycetota; class Actinomycetes; order S36-B12; family CAIYMF01; genus Prado023. Next base: position 32,749 of record JALOLH010000011.1, read on the forward strand.
TCGCTGGCGTGGCTGCTGCGGCGCTCGCCGGTCATGCTGCCGATCCCGGGGACGTCGTCGGTCGCCCACCTCGAGGAGAACTGCGCGGCCGCCGCGGTCGTCCTCGACGACGCGACGTACGAGGCGCTGGACGCCCTCACCGCCGAGTCCGAGACGGAGTAGCGCGACACCGACCGCGCGGGCGGGCCGCCTGTTCCCCGCCCCTGCGGCTCAGCTCCGCTCGCCGGCCATGAGGCCGCGGATCCGCCCGTCGGGCTGCACCCGCACGTGCAGGGCGGCGGGTTCTCGCGGCAGGCCGGGCATCGTCACGATCGAACCGGTGCTGGCCACGACGAAGCCCGCCCCCGCGGCCAGCCGCGCCTCCCGGACGTTCACCGTGAAGCCGTGGGGCACGCCGAGGCGACCGGCGTCGTCGGAGAGCGACAGGTGGGTCTTGGCGATGCAGACCGGCAGGTCGGTCCCGACGGCGGCCGTGATCCGGGCCAGCTCCTTGGCCGCGGCCGGGGCCACCTCGATGCCGTCGGCGCCGTACACGTGCCGGGCGACGGCGGCGATCTTGTCGGGGTAGGCGGCATCGGGGTCGTACGGGTGCCACGGCTGCGGCACGCGCGCGTCGGTCGCGTCGACGACCCGGCCGACCACCTCGGCGAGCTCCGTGGATCCCTCGGCACCGTCGGTGAAGCCGGTGCAGGGCGCCATCGCCACGCCGCGCCCGCTGCACCACGCCCGCAGCAGCTCGACCTCCTCGTCGACGTCCGCCGGGAACCGGTTGAGCGCCACGATCGGGGGCAGGCCGTAGGCGCCCACGCTGAACAGGTGGCGCTCCAGCTGGCGCAGGCCGGCCCGCAGGGCTTCGCGATCGGGCTTCGGCGCGTCCGACAGTGGGGCCCCGCCGTGGTACTTCAGGGCGCGCAGCGTCGCGACCAGCACGACCGCCCGCGGCCAGATCCCGGCGCTTCGGCAGGCGATGTCGAGGAACTTCTCGCCACCCAGGTCGAACCCGAACCCTCCCTCGGTGATGACGTCTGCCCCGGTCGCCAGCGCCATGCGGGTGGCGATCATCGAGTTGGTGCCGTGCGCGATGTTCGCGAACGGCCCGCCGTGCACGAGGGCCGGGGAGCCGTCGGCTGCTTGGGCGAGGTTCGGCATGAGCGCGTCGCGCAGCAGTGCGGTCATGGCCGGCGCCGCGTGGATGTCATCGGCGGTGACCGGCTCGTCCCGGCTGGTCCAGCCGACCACGATCCGGCCCAGCCGAGCCTGCAGGTCCGGCAGGTCGCGGGCCAGGCAGAGCACGGCCATGACCTCGCTCGACGCTGTGATCTGGAAGCCGGCCTCCCGCGGGATCCCGTCCAGCGGCCCGCCGAGACCGACCAGCACGTGGCGGAGGAACCGGTCGTTCATGTCCACCGCGCGCGGCCAGGTGACCCGGCGGTGGTCCAGGGGTGCCGGCTGGCCGAACTGCAGGGTGTTGTCGACCAGCGCGGAGAGCAGGTTGTGCGCCGACGTGATCGCGTGCAGGTCGCCGGTGAAGTGCAGGTTGATGTCCTCGGCCGGCTCGAGCGTGGCGCGCCCCCCGCCGGTGCCGCCGCCCTTCATCCCGAACACCGGGCCCAGCGACGGCTCGCGCAGGGCGAGCACGGCGCGCCGCCCGATCGCGCGCATGCCCATCGCCAGCGCGATCGCCATCGTGGTCTTGCCCTCGCCCGCGGGGGTGGGCGTGATGGCCGAGACCAGGATGAGCCGGCCGCCCATCGTCCGTTCCCCGAGCGCGTCGAGGTGGACCTTCGCGCGATCCGGGCCCCAGGGGATCACGTGCTGGGGGGCGATCCCGAGCTCCTCGGCGACGTCGACGATCGGGCGCAGGGCCGGGCGGGGATCAGCCACCCCGCCATGCTGGCACCGCGGCCCCGGGCCCGTCCCGCCAGCCGGACCCCCCGCCGCGCTCCCGTCCCCGCCCCCGCGCGCTCCCGTCCCCGCCCCCGCGCGCTCCCGTCCCCGCCCCCGCGCGCTCCCGTCCCCGC
>JALOLH010000120.1 GCA_025456065.1 Candidatus Nanopelagicales bacterium
CCCGTCCGGTCCGACGGGCAGCAGGCAAGAAAGGCATCCGAGCATGAAGAAGTTCCTCACAACCATGGTAGCCGGCTTCCTGGGGGCCGCCCTGCTGCTGGGCGGGGCCTACGCCACCGGGATCGTCGGCGGCTCGACAACCACCACGCAGACCGTCGTCAAGGGCGAGCCGGCCTCGCTCAAGACCACCGGCATGAGCGCCCAGGAGATCTACGACCAGAGCATCGGTGGCGTCGTCGAGGTCGTCTCGACCTTCACCGGCTACGACATGTGGGGCCAGCCCCAGCAGGCCCAGGGTATCGGCAGCGGGTTCGTCGTATCGGAGGAGGGCTACATCCTCACCAACGCCCACGTGGTGAGCGACAGTGGGGCGACCGCGAGCTCGGTGACGGTCGTCTTCAAGGGCGAGGGCGAGGAGGGCACGCAGGTTCCCGCGACCATCGTCGGGTCCGACGACTCCACCGACGTGGCGCTGCTGAAGATCGACCCGAGCCAGGCGCCGGCGTTCACGGTCGTGAAGCTCGGCGACTCGTCCGCCGTCCAGGTCGGCGAGCAGGTCGTCGCCATCGGCAACCCGCTGGGCCTCGACTTCTCTCTCTCGAGCGGCGTCGTATCCGCGACCGACCGCGAGTTGCAGTCGCCCAACGGCGCCACCATCACCGGCGGCATCCAGACGGACGCGGCGATCAACTCAGGCAACTCCGGCGGCCCGCTGTTCAACGCCTATGGCGAGGTCATCGGCATCAACGAGCAGATCGCCTCGCAGGGAGGCGGCAACGAGGGTATCGGCTTCGCCGTGCCGATCAACACCGCCGTGAGCGTCATGGAGCAGATGAAGAGCGGCTCGTTCGCGCCGCAGACGCAGGAGCAGGTCCCGAGCCAGGACGGGTACGGCTACCCGGAGCAGGGCTCCGGCGGCTACTCCTGGCCGTACTGAGCCGGCACGGAGTCTGACGAGTCGGAGGGCCGGGGGCGGCGCAGCCGCCCCCGGCCCTCTTGCCGTGGGCCGTCCGTCCGCCGCGCCGCCCTCCCGTCTCCCGGCTCGCGCCCTGTAGAATCCGCGCGAGCCGCCGAGGGTGAGGCGGGAATGCGTACGGGGAGGGGCCGATGCTGGCGCTGGGCACCATCGCCGTGATCCTCGTCCTGTGGTCGACGTTCTCCCGGCCGCTCGACCGCAGGGGCATCACGTCGGCCATGGTGTTCCTGCTGGCCGGCCTCCTGGTCGGCGTCTCCGCGCTCGGCCTCTTCCGGGTCGAGCTCGAGAGCGCGGTCGCCGAGGGGGTCGCCGAGCTCGCGCTCGTGCTGCTGCTGTTCAGCGACGCCATGCGGCTGGATCTGCGCTCGCTGCGGCACGAGATCTCGTGGCCCGTGCGGCTGCTGTTGGTCGGCCTGCCCCTTTCGCTGCTCGCCGGCATGGGCGCGGGCGTGCTCGTGTTCCCGGAGATGGCTCTCGGGTCGGTGTTCCTCCTCTCGACCATGCTCGTGGCGACCGACGCCGCTCTCGGACAGAAGGTGGTGACCGACGACGCGGTGCCGGCGCGCGTGCGGCAGGCCCTGGACGTGGAGAGCGGGCTCAACGACGGGCTCGCCGTGCCGTTCTTCCTCGTAGCCCTGGACATCGCCAACGCCGAGCTCGTGGGCGGCGTCCCGTCCGCCGTGGTCCGCAACGCCGCCTCGCAGATCGGCTGGGGTCTGCTCGGTGGGCTCGTGGCAGGCGTCGCCGGCGGCCTGCTGTTCCGCCTCGCCGAGCGCCGCGGCTGGCTCGGCGGCGGCTGGCGCCAGATCCTTCCGCTCGCCTCCGCGGTGCTGGCCTTCGCCATCGCGGGCGGCCTCGGCGGCAGCGGCTTCATCGCCGCGTTCGCCGGCGGCATGGCGTTCGGTCGGTCGTCGGGCGAGCACGGCGCGGCCGGGCTGTTCACCGACGAGACCGGCGACCTGCTCGCCGCGGTCGTGTGGATCGGTTTCGGCGCCCTGGTGATCGGCCCGGTGCTCACGCACATCACGTGGCAGGTGGTGCTCTACGCGGTGCTCAGCCTCACCGTGGTGCGCATGGTGCCCGTGGCGCTCGCGCTGCTGCGCAGCGGGGCGCGAGCGCCCACCGTGGCCTTCATCGGCTGGTTCGGACCGCGCGGCCTGGCCTCCCTCGTCTTCGGCCTGCTGGTGCTCGAGCGCGGGGTGCCCGAGGAGAGCACGCTGCTGGCCACGGTCGTGGTGACCGTGGGGCTCAGCGTGCTCCTGCACGGCATCACGTCGGTGCCGCTCGTGGCGCGGTACCACCGCTGGTACGAGCAGCACGTCGCCGCCACGCCGCAGGCCGAGGAGGCGGTACCGGCCAGCCTGCCGCGCCGGCGCCGTCAGTTCACTGCGCGGGACCTGGAGCGTCTCGTGCGGGCCGACCGGCCGGAGTAGCTGCCGCCATCCACGGCCGGCCGCCGGCGCGGCTCAGGCCTGCGGCGGTGCGGCCCGCGTCGCCTGCCGCGCCGCGATGCGCTGCTGCAGCGGCGGCGTGACGATCATCACCGTGGCGATGGCCAGCACGATGAGCGCCATCATCGTGGCGCCCTCGTCCAGCATGAACCCGGTGAGCAGCACGACCATGAGCGGCGTGCGGAACAGCGCGTACACGGCGCCGGCCATGATGCCGGCCACGAGGATCGCGAGCGGGACGCCCGGGAACGCCTGGTTGAGCGCCAGCGCCACGGCGGTGGAGGCGAAGATGAGCGGGAACGTCGGCCCGCCGAGGAACCCGCTCTTGAAGCCCACCGCCAGCAGCGCGAGCTTGCCGACGGCCATCACGAGCAGGAGGGCGATGCCGTAGCCGGCGGCGTCCTTGATGATCGTCTGCACCTGCGTCTCGCCGGCGAACATCATGACCGGGGTGAACAGGCCGACGGCGCTGAAGATGACGCCCGCGATCACGGCCCTCAGCACGACGTGCTCCTTGAACCGGCCGAAGAAGCCGGCGGCAACGCGCATGAACACCGCGGTCAGCAGCGCCAGGACCAGGCCGGCCAGCGCCAGCGGGACCATGAGCAGTGCGTACCACCAGACGTAGCTCTGCACCGCCGGGAGGTCGAGGAAACCGAGGAAGCCGACCTCGCCGAGCACCAGGAAGATACCGTAGCCGACGGCGCCGCCGATGAGGCTGGCGGGCAGCGTGGAGAGCCCCTGCTGCCGCGTCGCCGCGACCTCGGTGCCCAGCACCGCCGCGAAGATCGGGTTCTCGAGCAGGCCGTTGTAGCCCGACGACACGCTGGCGAACACCAGCTTGGGACGCCGGTCGGCCGGGATGCGCAGCAGGTCGCAGTACAGGGCGGCGATCTTGCTCGCGATGTTGCCGATGGCGCCCTCGGGGCCGAGTACGGCGCCGGAGAACAGCGAGGCCAGTGAGGTCGCGACGGTCGCCGGCAGGTCCTTCCACCTGAGGGCCATCACGTCGCCCGTGAGGCTGTCGAGCATGGACCCGTCCAGGTTGCTTGGGGCCTTGGCGTACCTGACCAGCAGGCCGACCAGCAGAGAGAACGGGAGGCAGATGACCGGGAACATCCAGGCGTGGCCGGTGACGAAGCCGTTCTCCCAGATGAGTCTGTTGAGCACCTCGTAGAGGACGAACCAGCCGAGGACGAGGAGCCCGCCGACGAGCGAGACCACGATGACGTGCAGGTAGAGACCCCAGGGGTACGCAGCCTCGGTGGGCGGTAGCGCGTCGGCGGATCGCTCGCTCATGCGGTGCAGCGTATCCCGTTCGTCGTAGGCGTGCACCTCCCGGAAAACGGCGACGGCCGGCGGACGGGAACGTCCACCGGCCGTCGCCGGGTTCGTGCCGCAGCAGTCCCCGCTCAGTCCTCGATCGCCATCCCGATCTCGGCGCCCACGGCGAGCAGGTCCTGCGGGTGCAGCCACTTGTCGGCGAGCGCGACCCCGCCGGCATCCATGATCGCGTTGCGCAGCGGGATCGCCCAGCGGTGCTCGAGCAGGCAGATCGCCGCCGTGCTCCCCTCGGGGATCGCGTCGGCGATGTACCAGACCTCCT
>JALOLH010000012.1 GCA_025456065.1 Candidatus Nanopelagicales bacterium
GACGAGGGTGTGCATCTCGTCGATGAACAGGATGATGTCGCCGCGCGTCTTGATCTCCTTGAGCACCTTCTTCAGGCGCTCCTCGAAGTCACCGCGGTAGCGCGACCCGGCCACCAGGGCGCCGAGGTCCAGGGTGTAGAGGTGCTTGTCCTTGAGGGTCTCGGGCACCTCGCCGCGCACGATCATCTGCGCCAGGCCCTCGACGACGGCGGTCTTGCCGACGCCCGGCTCGCCGATGAGCACGGGGTTGTTCTTGGTGCGCCGCGAGAGCACCTGCATGACCCGCTCGATCTCCTTCTCGCGACCGATGACGGGGTCGAGCTTGTTCTCGCGGGCGTCCTTGGTCAGGTTGCGGCCGAACTGGTCGAGCACGAGCGAGCCCGACGGCGCGCCCTCCTGCGGACCCGCGCCGGCACCGGCGGCGGCCGGCTCCTTGCCCTGGTAGCCGGAGAGCAGCTGGATGACCTGCTGGCGGACCCGGTTGAGATCCGCGCCGAGCTTGACCAGCACCTGGGCGGCGACGCCCTCGCCCTCGCGGATGAGGCCGAGCAGGATGTGCTCGGTGCCGATGTAGTTGTGGCCGAGCTGCAGCGCCTCGCGCAGGGACAGCTCGAGCACCTTCTTGGCCCGTGGCGTGAAGGGGATGTGCCCGCTGGGCGCCTGCTGGCCCTGCCCGATGATCTCCTCGACCTGCTGGCGCACGGCCTCCAGCGAGATGCCGAGGCTCTCGAGCGCCTTGGCGGCGACGCCCTCCCCCTCGTGGATCAGCCCGAGCAGGATGTGCTCGGTGCCGATGTAGTTGTGGTTCAGCATCCGCGCCTCTTCCTGCGCGAGCACCACCACTCGACGAGCGCGGTCGGTGAACCGTTCGAACATGCGCGCCTCTCTCGTCCCGGCGACCCCCGGGCGGCCCGGAGATCGTCACTCTAACCCTTCCCCCTGACGCGCACACGCCCCCGCGACGGCGCTCGCCCGACGAGGGCTCCCGTGCCTGCTCCAACGCCGCACGGGGCGTGGAACGTTCCACGCCCGCGTGCGCCGTGGGCGAACACGCGCCCCGTGGCCGGGCCGAGCCGGGCCCCGGCCCTAGTGCGCCGCCTCGTAGCGGGCCCGGAGGTCCGCCGAGATGCGGCCGCGGGCGCTGACCGGGATGCCGTTCTCGGCGGCCCAGCGACGGATGTCCGCGGTGTCGGTGGACCGCCGCGGGCCGCGCGGGCGCGACTCCGAGGCGCTGCCGGCCCGGCGGGCGGCGCCGATCCAGGGGGCGAGCGCGTCACGCAGCTTCTTCGCGTTCTTCTCGTTGAGGTCGATCTCGTAGGACTTGCCATCGAGCGCGAAGGAGACCGTCTCGGCGGCTTCACCGCCGTCGATGTCATCCTCGAGGAGGACCTGTACCTTGCGAGCCATTCCCTGCTCCATTTCCTCCCCGTCGAATTGGACGGCAGCGATCCTATCCCCTGATTCACCGCGCGGTGTCACGCCAACCACCCCAATTGCCCAGAGAGATGCCAAGGCACCGCTAATTCCTGCTGATACCCACCCGAATTCCGCCTATACACCAGCGTGGCGGAGAAGGGGGCAATCCCGGTGCTCGATCCGGCGCGCGTGCGCAATCCCCCCGATACGATGCGCCGCCATGAGCCCGCTGGCCGACCTGTCCGACGCGCCGCTGCGCGAGGACATCCGCCGGCTCGGCGACCTGCTCGGACAGGCACTGGTCCGCCAGGCCGGGGAGGAGACCTTCGCCGTCGTCGAGCAGGTGCGCGCGCTGGTGCGGGAGGACCCGCAGCGGGCCGCCGACCTCATCGACGGGCTGCCGCTGGAGCGCGCCACCACCCTGGCCCGGGCGTTCTCCCTGTACTTCGCGCTGGCCAACGTGGCCGAGCAGGTGCACCGGGCCCGGGCCGTGGCCGTCGAGCGCGAGCGGTCGGGTGGACCGCTGGCCCAGGTCGCGACGGCGATCCGGGACGCGCTGGAGTCCGGCGCGCTCACCGCGGCCGACGTGGCCGAGGGGTTCGCCGCCGTGGCCGCCCGGCCGGTGTTCACGGCGCACCCCACCGAGGCCTCGCGGCGCTCGGTGCTGCTGAAGCTGACCCGGATCGCGGCCCTGCTCGACCTGCCCCGCACGCCCGCGACGGACCGGGACATCGCCGAGGCGATCGACCTGCTCTGGCAGACCGACGAGCTGCGCCTGGAGCAGCCGCAGGTGAGCGACGAGGCGCGCAACGCGCTGTTCTACCTCGACGACCTCGCCGCTGGGGCGGCCAGCGAGGTGCTCGGCGAGTTCGCGGAGGCCGGCGCCGCGGTCGGGGTGGCCGTGGACCCGTCGCGTCGCGTGCTGACGTTCGGTTCCTGGATCGGCGGGGACCGTGACGGCAACCCCTTCGTGACCCCCGAGGCGACCCTCGGGGTGCTAGCCCTGCAGCACGACCACGCCGTGCGCGCGCTGCTGCCGCACATCGAGGCGCTCTCCGGCCAGCTGTCGGTCTCCGAGCGGATCGCGCCGGCCTCCCGGGCGCTGCGCGCCTCGCTGGAGGCCACCTCGCGGCGCTGCCCGACCTCGACCCGCGCTTCCGCCGATTGAACGCGGAGGAGCCCTACCGCCTCAAGCTCACCTGCATCCACGCCAAGTTGCGCAACACCCGGACGCGACAGGCCGAGGGACGCCGGGCGGAACCGGGCCGCGACTACCGGACCACCACCGAGCTGCTCGCCGACCTCGACATCATCCGATCCTCGCTCGCCGAGAACCGTGGTGGGCTGATCGCCGCCGGTTCGGTGGCCCGCACGATGCGGGTGGTCGCGACGTTCGGGCTCTCGCTGGCGACCCTCGACGTCCGCGAGCACGCCTCGGCTCACCACCACGCGATCGGTCAGCTGGTCGACCGGCTCGGCGGGCTGGCGCGACCGTACGCCTCGCTCGACCCGACCGAGCGGTTCGCCCTGCTCGCCGCCGAGCTCGCCGGGCGCCGGCCGCTCGCACCGACGCCCCCGCCGCTCGACGACGCGGGGCGGCGCACCTACGACACCTTCGTGGCCGTCCGCGAGGCGCTCGACCGGTACGGCCCGGAGGTCTGCGAGTCGTACATCATCTCGATGACACGGTCCCCCGACGACGTCCTCGCCGCGGTCCTGCTGGCTCGGGAGGCCGGCCTGGTCGACCTGCCGGCCGGGGTCGCCCGGATCGGGTTCGTGCCGCTGTTGGAGACCGTCGCCGAGCTGCGCGCGGCCGACGACCTGGTCGGCCGGCTCCTCGACGACCCCGGCTTCCGGCGGCTCGTGGCGCTGCGCGGGGACCGCCTCGAGGTGATGCTCGGCTACTCGGACTCGAACAAGGACGCCGGCATCACGACGTCCCAGTGGGAGATCCACCTGGCGCAGCGCCGGCTGCGCGACGTGTGCACCGCGCACGGGGTGCGGCTGCGGCTCTTCCACGGCAGGGGCGGCACGGTCGGCCGGGGTGGCGGACCGACGTACGAGGCGATCATGTCCCAGCCACCGGGCGTGCTGGACGGGCAGATCAAGGTCACCGAGCAGGGCGAGGTGATCTCGGACAAGTACCTGCTCCCGGGCCTGGCGCGGGACAACCTGCGCCAGACCCTGGCCGCGACGCTGCGGGGCACGGTGCTGCACCGTGCGCCCCGCGTGGACGAGGCGACCCTGGCGGCCTGGGACGAGGTCATGGAGCTGGCCTCCGGCGCCGCGTTCGCCGCCTACCGGGCCCTGGTGGACCACCCCGACCTGCCGGCCTACTTCTCCTACGCCACACCGGTCGAGCAGCTCGGCGAGCTGCACCTGGGCTCCCGCCCGGCGCGTCGGCCCACCACGGGCAGCGGGCTGGGTGGGCTGCGCGCGATCCCGTGGGTGTTCGGCTGGACCCAGGCCCGCCAGATCGTGCCGGGGTGGTACGGCGTGGGCACGGGCCTGGGGGCGGCGCGCGCGGCCGGGCATGCCGAGACACTGGCCGCCATGGCACGGGGATGGCCCTTCTTCGCCAACTTCCTGTCCAACGTGGCGATGACGGCCGCCAAGGCCGACCTCGCGGTCGCCGAGCGCTACGTGGCTCGCCTCGTGCCCGAGCACCTGCAGCACTTCGCCGCGACGATCCGGGCCGAGCACGAGCGCACGGTCCGGGAGGTGACCGGCGTGCTCGGCACCGAGCGCCTCCTGGCCAACCAGCCGGCGCTGGCCCAGACCCTGCTCGTGCGCGACTTCTACCTGCGCCCCCTGCACCTGCTCCAGGTGTCGCTGCTGGCCCGCGTGCGCTGGCACGAGGGCGAGGGCACCCCAGTGGACCCGCAGCTGCGCCGGGCGCTGCTGCTCACCGTGAACGGCATCGCGACGGGGCTGCGGAACACGGGCTGACCTCAGATCAGAGGACCCGCAGCATCCGGTGGTTGCCCAACGTGTTCGGCTTGACCCGCTCGAGGTCGAGGAACTCCGCGACGCCCTCGTCGTAGGACTGCAGCAGCTGGGCGTACACCTCGGGCGTGACCGGGGTCCCCTCGATCTCGACGAACCCGGCCCGGGTGAAGAACCCGGTCTCGAAGGTCAGGCAGAACACGCGGGTGACGCCCAGGGCGCGGGCCCGGTCCAGGAGGGCGTCGACCAGCTGGCCACCGATGCCCGACCCGGTGCGGACGGGGTCGACGGCCAGGGTGCGCAGCTCGCCGAGGTCCTCCCACAGCACGTGCATCGCCCCGCACCCGACCACCCGGCCGTCCTCCTCTGCCACGAGGAAGTCCGGAACGTCCTCGTACAGGGTGACGGTGGCCTTCGACAGGATGATCCGCCGCGCCGCGTACCGGTCCACGAGCGCACGGATGCTCGGCACGTCACCCGTGCGGGCGGGTCGGATCAGGATCCCCACGAGCGAACCCTACGCAGCCGTGCCCCCGGACCCGATCCGGGCGCGCAGCCCCCCGCTGTCGGTCACTTGGGCCGACAGGGCACGTGCACGATCGTCCGGGGCTGCGGCACCTCGGGTCCGTCGAGGTAGGCCTCCCACGGCGGCGCGGCCGCCTCCCAGTCGTGCTCGACCAACCAGGCCTCGGCCGCCTGGTACGCCGCGGCCACCTGGTCGTAGGCGCCGCGGTGCAGGACGGTGAGGGTGGGGCCGGCGGGCAGCTGCGCCACCTGGACCCGGCCCATCGGGCGCAGCTCGCCGTCCACCGGGAAGCCGGCCTCGATGCGGAAGCCCCCGTCGATGATCTCGTAGCGGGCCAGCGGCGGCCCGGCAGGCTGCAGCCCCTGGGCCCCGAGGGTGCCCATGACCTCGCCGAAGGCGCCCCCGAGGAAGCCGGCCACCCCGTCATGGGGGACCTCCCCCTGCACGACGGCGACCTGCTGCGGCTCGAGCTCGATGCGTTCCACGTGGTACCCCATGGCCACACCCTCCCAAGGCGACGGCCCCGCGTCGACTCGAGGCTTACCCGGCCCGAACGTGCGCGACATCCTCACCCAACGCGGACGCGGCAGCATGGGGATCACGAGGCTCGGCGCGCAGCCGGCCGGAGCGAAGGGGACCATGATGAAGCGCACCGTGACTGCTGCGATCGCCGGGGTGGCACTGACCGGCATGGTCGGGATCGGCGTTGCCGCGGCCGCCACCGGCGACGGCCCCGGCGCACGCCTCGCCGACGTCCTGTCCGGGCTCGTGAGCGAGGGCACGATCAGCCAGGAGCAGGCCGACGCGGTGAGCCGGGCGCTCGAGGACGCCCGGGAGGAGGCCCGCGCCGACCACGAGGCGCACCGTGCCGAGCGCGAGGCGGAGGTCGACGCCCTGCTGCAGGAGACCCTCGGGCTCACCCGGGACGAGCTGCACGAGCGCCTCGCCGCGGGCGAGACCCTCAAGGAGGTCGCCGGGGACAAGGCCGACGAGCTGGCCGCCGGGGCGGTGGACCTGGTCGAGGAGGAGACCGGGCAGGCCGTGAGCGACGGGCAGCTCACGCAGGAGCGGGCCGATGCCATCGTGGCCCGGGCGAAGGAGCGCGCTGCCGCATGGCTGGCCGGCGAGGACACCGGCCGGGGAGCCGGCCTGGGGTTGCTCCTCGGAGGCGGGATGGGCCGCGGGATGGGGCCGGACGGAGCGGGTGCGCGCGGTGGGCGGGGCGAGGGTCCCGGCGGCTGGGGGCACCACCGCGGCGGCCCCGGCGGCTGGGGCGCCGACGACTCGGCCAGCGACGAGTCGTCGACCCCGACCACCGGCGCCTGACCGACGGCCCCGGCGCGCCCGCAGCGTCAGGCGTTCGCCGGTTCGGACGGCCCTGACCCCCCAGGTGCCGACGGCGCTGCGGGACTCACCCGCACGGCGTCCTCGATGCGGGGCACCACCTGGATGTCGGCGTCGACCCCCGTGGCGCGCAGCATGGCCAGGGCCTCGTCGGAGATCTCGGTGACGACGACCACGCCGCCGACGCCCGCGAGCTCGTGGCCGAGCTCGGCCAGCGTCTGGGCGCCCGTGTAGTCGATGTCCTCCATCGCGGCGCAGTCGAGGATGAGGACACGCACGGGCGTCGTCGCCTGGACCATGAGCTCGCGCACGTGGTCACCGAAGTACGTCGCGTTGGCGAAGAACAGCGGTGCGCTGAACCGGAAGACGAGCACGTCGTCGAGCGAGCCGGGCGGCAGCTCCCCGCGCATGACGAGCCTGGGCGCGAGCCGGGAGGCGACCTCGCCGTCGGAGACGAGCACCTCGGAGTGCGGGTGGTACTGCCGGCGCAGCCGGTCGATGAGCGAGATCACGATGGCCAGCAGGATGCCCTGCTCCACGCCGACGAACGCCACGACGAGCAGGGTCAGCATGGCGACCAGGAACTCCGGCGTGCTCGAGCGGCGCACCTCCTGCAGGGTGGCCCACTTGATCAGCAGGATGCCGATCGTGAGCACCACGGCGTCGAGGACGGCCGAGGGGATGTACTCGAACAGGCCGGTGAGGAACAGCAGGACCAGGCCCACGACGACGGCCATCACGATGTTGACCAGCTGGGAGCTGCTGTGGGCCCCGTCGCCGGCCGCGGTCCGCGGGGGTGAGCCGTTGATCGCGAACCCGCCGGTGAACGCGCTGCCGAGGTTGGCCACGGACAGCGCCCCCATGTCCTGCCCGACGCTGACCTCGTAGCCGTTCTTCAGGGCGAAGCTGCGGGCCACCGCCGCGCTCTGGGCCAGGACCACGACGGCGATCGACGCCGCCGTGGCCGCCATGCGGGCCACCTCGCCGGCCTGGAACGTCGGGACGGCGAACGTCGGCAGGCCAGCGGGGATCGAGCCGACCATGGCCACGCCGCGGTCGGCCGCGCCGATGACGACGCCGACGACGCTCAGCAGCACCAGCGCGATGAGCGCGGCCGGGAGCTTCGGCAGCTTCCGCTCGAGCAGCAGCATCACGGCGATCGTGCCGAACCCCAGGGCGGCGGAGGCGGGGACCGTCGAGCCCAGGTTCGTCACGGTGTCGACGAGCTTGTCCCACGTGCTCCCGCTGGCGGGGATGCCGAGGACCGAGGGCAGGTTGCCGATGATGAGGGAGACGCCGACCCCCGAGAGGAAGCCGGCGAGCACCGGCCGGGAGATGAGGTCGGCGAGGAAGTCCAGGCGCAGCAGCACGACCAGCATGAGGAACAGGGCCGTGAGGATGCCCAGCACGCCGACCGCCGAGGCGTAGTCGCTGCTCCCCGAGGCGGCCACGGCCCCGGCCCCTGCGGCGACCAGCGCCGCGGTGGCCGAGTCCGCGCCGACGACGAGCTGGCGCGAGGACCCGAGCAGCGCGAAGAGGACCGCCGGCAGCAGGGCGCAGTACAGGCCGGCCTGGATCGGCATCCCGGCGATCTTGGCGTAGCCGAGGCTCTCCGGGATCGCGATGGCCGCGATCGTGATGCCGGCGATCACGTCGGTGCGCAGGTTCATCCCGCGCAGCCCCTCGAACGGCCTCATGCTGGGTCCTCCGATCCGGTCGGGGGCGTCGCGCGCCCCGTGCCCTCGACGTGCGAGCACTCCAGGCGCCCGCTGTCGATCGCGGCAAGGAACGCCGCGTGGTCCCGCTCGTTCTGGTCGGCGTACGAGTCGGCGAACGCCTGCATGGCCCGGATGAAGGTCTTGCCGCTGCCCAGGTACGCCGCGATGGCATGGCGGTCGCCCGTGCGTGCGTGCGCCCGCGCCAGGGTCCAGCCGCACAGCTGGGCGTACACCTCGAACGTGGGCCCGTCCATGCCCTCGAGGTCGGCGGAGATCTTCCAGTCCCACATCTGGCGGACGTAGTAGTCCCGCTCGACCCCGTCCAGGCCCACCGCCTGGGTCCAGCCCAGCAGCGGGTCGCTGGCCGCCTGCATGAGCCGCTGCCCCTCCACGACCCGCTGGCCGTGCTGCGGGTACCGGCTGGGCTCGGTCACCGACTCGAGCACGGAGGAGGTGGCCTCCTTGACCTGCAGGACCAGGTCGTCGGAGTCGTCGTCGGTGGCCACCAGCAGGGCGATCCAGCACCGCGTGCCGACCGAGCCGACGCCCACCACCTTGCGGGCGACATCGACGATCTCGTACCCGGAGAGCAGCAGCTGCCGGTCCTCGGCCAGCGTCTGGCGGTAGGAGGCGAAGACGCCCTCTGCGAAGGCCCGGATCTCGTCCTCGCTCGCGCCGGTGAGCTCGCTGGCGGGCACGACGAACGGGGGCTGGCTGATCACCTGCAGCTGGCCGTCCGCGCCGACCCGCGTGTACCGCGAGACGGCCCGGGCGCTGGTCTTGGCCCGCCCCTTCTCCAGTCGGCGGCGGAACGCCGCCACCCGTGCCGGGTCCAGGTCCTGGCCCCAGCGCGTGATGATGTCCTCGGCCTGGATGCGGGCGTACCAGACGTCCAGGCGGGTGGCGTGGGAGAACTGGGCCATGGCCCCGGCGTAGGTGCCGGCCACCAGGGCCACCAGACGGGCACGTGCGGCGGGGGTGAACCCGCGGTGGCGCCCGGCGATCTCGAAGCTGGCGACGAGGCGCTGCACGTCCCACTCGAACGGCCCCGGGAGGGTCTCGTCGAAGTCGTTGAGGTCGAAGATGAGGCTGCGCTCGGCGGTGGCGAACCCACCGAAGTTCGCCAGGTGCGCGTCGCCGGCGAGCTGGACGAGCAGGCCCGTGCTCGGCCGGGTGCCGAGGTCCTCGGCCATGATCGCCGCGGCCCCGCGGTAGAAGGTGAACGGCGAGGCGGACATCCGCTCGTGGCGCAGGGGGACCAGGTCCTGGACCCGGTGCACCTCCTGCGCCACCAGGGTGTCCACCGGATCGGTGCGGTCGTCCGGCGGCTGCCATGCACCCAGCTGCTCCCGGGGCACCACGGTCCGCGCCGCCCGGCCCAGCGCCCAGTGCTCGGCGGCCCTCGTCGAGCGCTGGTCCATCACCGGGCGGGTGCCCGAGGCGGTCGGTGCGGACCGCGGCGCCCAGGCGATCCCCTCGGCTCGGTCAGCGGTGCCCTTCACCTTCCTGCCCATGTGGCCTCCTCCAAGTCGACTGGAGGGTACCGAATGGTCGCGCCGATGACGCCTCAGCCGGGCACGTTCTTGGCGTACACCAGGTCCAGGCCCACCAGGGTGAGGTCGGGCTCGTGGTGGGTGATCGTGCGCGACTCGGCGACCACGATCGGCGCCAGGCCGCCGGTGGCCACGACCGCGGTCACCGAGCCGCCGAGCTCGGCGACGATGTGATCCACCAGGCCGTCGACCTGCCCGGCGAAGCCGTACAGCGCGCCGGACTGCAGCGCCTCGACCGTGTTCTTGCCGATGACCGACCGGGGCCGGACGAGCTCGACCTTGCGCAGCTGGGCGGCCCGCGCGGCCAGGGCGTCCAGCGAGATCTCGATCCCGGGCGCGAGCGCGCCGCCGAGGAACTCGCCCCTCGCGCTGACCACGTCGAGGTTGGTCGAGGTGCCGAAGTCGACCACGATGCACGGCCCCCCGAACAGGTGGTGGGCGGCCAACGTGTTCACGATCCGGTCGGCGCCGACCTCCTTCGGGTTGTCCGTGAGCAGCGGGACCCCGGTCCTGACCCCCGGCTCCACGATGACGTGCGGGACGTGGTCCCAGTACTGCTGCATCATCGTGCGCATCTCGCGCAGCACCGAGGGCACGGTGGAGCACAGGGCGATCCCGGTGATCTCGGGCACCTCGGTGAGCAGGCCCCGGAACACCAGGGCCATCTCGTCGGCGGTGCTGCGGGGGTCGGTCTTGATGCGCCAGGCGTGGGCCAGCGTGTGCTCCTCGAACAGTCCCAGGACCGTGTTGGTGTTGCCGACGTCGACGGCGAGCAGCATGGGTCAGCCCTCCAGGGGCCGCAGGTCGGCCCCGAGGTCGAGGATGGGTGCGGAGTGGGTCAGCGCGCCGACGGCGAGGTAGTCCACCCCGGTCTCGGCGTACGCCCGGGCGACGTCGAGCGACAGGCCGCCGGACGACTCGAGGCGGCACCTCCCGGCGACCAGGGCGACGGCCTCGGCCGTCTGCGCGGGGGTGAAGTTGTCGAGCAGCACCAGGTCCGCCCCGGCGTCGACGACCTCGGCGAGCTGGTCCAGGGAGTCGACCTCGACCTCGACCGGGACGCCCGGGAACCGGGACCGCACGGCCGCGAACGCCTCCGCCACGCCGCCAGCGGCCACCACGTGGTTGTCCTTGACCAGCGCGGCGTCCCACAGGCCCATCCGGTGGTTCGCGCCCCCGCCGCAGCGCACCGCGTACTTCTCCAGCGCCCGCAGGCCCGGGGTGGTCTTGCGGGTGTCGCGCACCTGGGCCCCGGTCCCGGCGAGCGCCCGGGCCCAGGCCGCGGTCGCCGTGGCGACCCCCGAGCAATGGCACAGCAGGTTCAGCGCGGTCCGCTCGCACACCAGCAGCGCCCGGGTGGGGCCGGCCACGGTGAGCACCACGTCGCCGCGCTCGACGCGGGCCCCGTCGGCGCGCAGGACGGTCACGCTCGCCGTGCCGCCGGACCCGAGCTCGAACACGCGCGCGGCCACGGCGACGCCAGCCACCACCCCGGCCGCCCGGGCGGTGAGGTCCATGGTCGCCCGCTGGCCCTCGGGCACCGTGGCCACGGACGTGACGTCCTCCCCGTCGCCGAGGTCCTCGGCCAGAGCGGCACGGATCAGCGCGTCGACCGCGCCGACGTCGAGTCCCGCCGCCACCAGGGCCTGCTCCACGACCATGACGCCTCCCTCACGTGCCCGGTGTCCGGTAGTCGTGCGGCGGGACGGGCTCCCGGCACGTGCGGATCACCCCGTCCCGGTCGGCCGAGGTGACCAGGCGGACCCGCCAGTGCGTGTCGTCCACCCCGGGGAAGTCCTCGCGCCAGTGCGAGCCACGGGTCTCCTCGCGGGCCAGCGCGTGCGCGGCGAGCACCGAGGAGATCGCGTGCAGGTTCGTCGCCTCCCACGCCTCGGTGCTCCGGCCGTCGGCGGCATCGCCGATCACCAGGCGGCCCAGGCCGGCGATCGCCTGCCCCATCGAGGCCGCGCTGCGCAGCACGCCGACCCCCTCGGCCATGAGCTGCTGCATCGGTCGGCGGTCCTCGGCGGCGACCAGGCCGACGCGACCGGACGGGCCGACCGGCTCGCGCCGCTCGGGGAGGCCCGCCGCGAGCGCCGCGACGATGCGCTCGGGGAAGACCAGGCCCTCGAGCAGGGAGTTCGACGCCAGCCGGTTGGCGCCGTGCACCCCGGTGCAGGCGACCTCGCCGGCGGCGAAGAGCCCGGGGATGCTCGCCCGCCCGTCGAGGTCGGTGCGCACGCCGCCGGAGGCGTAGTGCTGCGCCGGGGCCACCGGGATCAGGTCGTGCGCGGGGTCGATGCCGTGCCGGCGGCACGACTCCAGGATCGTCGGGAAGCGGGTCTGCCAGCGCTGGCCGAGGGCGCGCGCGTCGAGCCACATGTGCGGGCGGCCCTGCTCGCGCATCCTGCGCATGATCGCCTTGGCGACCACGTCCCGCGGCGCCAGGTCGGCCAGCGGGTGCTGGCCCTGCATGAACCGCACGCCGTCGTCGTCGACGAGGAACGCCCCCTCCCCGCGCACCGCCTCGCTCACCAGCGGCTGCTGGCCCATCGAGTCCGCGCCCAGGTACATCACGGTCGGGTGGAACTGCACGAACTCCAGGTCGGCCACGTCGGCACCGGCCCGCAGCGCCATGGCCACGCCGTCCCCGGTGGCCACCGCCGGGTTGGTGGTCTGCGCGAAGACCTGGCCCAGGCCGCCGGTGGCCAGGACCACCGCGGGGGCCAGCACCGCACCCACCCCGTCGTGCTGGCCCTCCCCGATGACGTGCAGCGTGAGGCCCTGCACGGCGCCACGGTCGTCGAGGAGCAGGTCGAGGGCCAGGGCGTGCTGGACGAGCTCGATGCCCGGGTCGCCGGCGATCGCGGCGACCAGCGCGCGGAAGATCTCCGCACCCGTCGCATCGCCACCCGCGTGCGCGATCCGGTCGCGCAGGTGGCCGCCCTCCCTGGTCAGCGCGATGCCGCCGGAGACGTCCTGGTCGAACCGGGCGCCGGCCCGGATGAGGTTGCGCACGGAGGCCGGGCCACTGGTGCACAGGACGTGCACCGCGGCCGGGTCGCACAGCCCCGCGCCGGCCACGAGCGTGTCCCGCTCGTGCTCGGCCGGGGAGTCGTCGGCGGCCAGGGCGGCAGCGATCCCACCCTGGGCCCACCGGGTCGAGCCCTCCTCGACCCACGACTTCGTCACGATGAGCACGCGGTGGCCGAGTCGCCGGATGTTCAGCGCCAGGGACAGGCCGGCGACGCCCGAGCCGATCACGACGACGTCGGCGCTCGTCGTCCAGCCCGGCGCAGGGGCGGCCAGGGCGGTCGGGATGACCAGCGGCGCGGTGGCGTGGCTGGGCCCGGCGCTGCTCATCGGCGCAAGGTAACGGGTGTGTTGTCGATCAGGCGCGTCGTCCCGACCCGCGTGGCCAGCAGCAGCCGCGCCGGGCCCTGCTCCGGCGCCGGGCCCATGCTCGGACCGGTGAGCGCGACGTAGTCCGGCGTGAGCCCGACCCGCATGAGCTCCAGCTCGGCGGCGCCCACCACCGCGTCGGCGGAGCGGCCCAGGTCCGCCGCCGTCACCCCAGCGGCGAGGGCCTCGGGCACGGCACCGGCGATCGCGCGCTCCTCGTCGGAGAGGTACCGGTTGCGGCTGGACAGGGCGAGGCCGTCGGCCTCGCGCACGGTCGGCACACCGTGCACGCGCACCGGCAGGTCGAGGTCGGCCACCATCCTGCGGATGAGGGTGAGCTGCTGGTAGTCCTTCTCGCCGAAGAACGTCGCCTGCGGCTGCGTCAGGTGCAGCAGCTTGAGCACGACCGTGCACACCCCCGCGAAGTGGCCCGGTCGCACGGCACCCTCGAGGATCGACCCGAGTGGCCCGGGATCGACGCGAACCTCGGGCTCGCCGTCGGGGTAGAGCACCTCGGGCGCGGGGGCGAACACCAGGTCGACGTCCTCGGCCGCGCAGCGCTCCAGGTCGGCGCGCAGCGTGCGCGGATAGCGCGTGAGGTCCTCGTCGGGGCCGAACTGCAACGGGTTGACGAAGATCGTGACGGTCACGTGCCCCCGGGCGCCGACCTCGGCGCGCGCGGCGCGGATCAGCGCGAGGTGCCCGTCGTGCAGCGCCCCCATCGTGAAGACCGCGGCGCGGGTGGCCCGTGCGGAGCGCACCGGGGGCTGGCGCAACGCCGCGTAGGCACCGGCGAGCGACCCCCTGGTGCGCACCACCCGCATGACGGAGGGCGTGTCGACGGTGCCGTCGGCACTGGTCATCTGGACCTGCCCTCCTCCACGCGCCGATGCGGTCCGGCACGACGGGTCGACCCTAACCAGCCGGGCCGGACGGGCGCGCCCCGACCCGGGGTCAGCCGAGCACGTCGAGCAGGGCCTCGGCGGCCTCCGGATCGAGCCGTCCCGCGGCCAGCGCGCGGTCGGCGGTCAGCCGCGCCATCGCCAGGTAGGCCGCGCGGGCCTCCGGCGCGGCCTCGGACAGCGCCGCGAGGTGCGCGGCGACCGTCCGGGCGTCCCCGCGGGCGACCGGGCCGGTGAGCGCCTCGTCCCCCATGCGCAGGACGTTGTCCAGCGCCGTGCTGAGCAGCGGGCGGACCAGGGTGGCGGGTGACTCGATCCCGGCCGTGGCCAGCAGGTCCAGCGTCTGCGCGACCAGGGTCACCAGGTGGTTGGCCCCGTTCGCCAGGGCCGCGTGGTAGAGCGGCCGTGCCGCCTCCGGCACCCACACCGGGTCGCCGCCCATCTCCACCACGAGGGCCTCGGCCACGGGCCGCAGGACGGCGGGTGCGGTGACCCCGAAGGGGCAGCCGGTGAGCCGCTCGCGGTCGCCGCTGCCACCGGTGAAGGTCATCACGGGGTGCAGTGCCAGGGGCAGGGCGCCCAGCAGGGTGGCCGGTTCGAGCACGCCGATCCCGTACCGGCCGGACGCGTGCACCAGGAACTGGCCGGGCGTGATCGCCCCGGTCTCGGCCAGGCCGGCCACGAGGTCACCCAGCACGTCGTCGGGCACGGTCAGCAGCACGAGGTCCGCCGCGGCCAGCACCTCGGCCACCGACAGCAGCGGGGTGCCCGGCAGCAGCTCCTCGACCCGGTGCTGCGAGCGGGCCGAGACGGCGTGCGCGCCGACGACGGGGTGCCCGGCCCGGGCCAGGGCCGCCGCGAGCGGGGCTCCGGCACGGCCCACGCCGATCACCCCGACGGTGAGTCGGGGAGCGCTCGTGTCGGCGGCCACAGGGCGAGCCTGCCATCGGCGACCCGCTGGCGCACCGTTGCCCCGGCTCGGACCCACCGGGCGTGTCCGGGGGAGCCGCCAGATCCCACCGGTGGCCGATCCCCACGGGCGAGGTCGACCCGCCTCGGTTCAGTCCGCCGACGGGGGCGTCGGGGGTGGTGCCATCCACCGGCCGCCGCTGCCCAGGGCGCGGGCCGACGACGCCCGGACCAGCTGCGCCTCGGCCACCGCGCGGGCCTCGGCGACGTCGCGGTGCAGGGCGAGCACGCGCACCGGGCCGGGAGTGCTGTCCACGGCGACGCTGGCCAGGCCCAGGGCGCGCTGCCATGGACCCTGCTCCACCCGGACCGACTGGGTGCGCGCATGCGGGATCACGGCGATCCGCCGGGTCAGGAAGCCGCGGCTGGTCACGAAGACGGCGCTGTCGTGGCCGACCCCCAGCTGGGCCCACTGCAGCCAGGCCCGTCGGCGGGCGGCCGGCGGCGCCGGCACCAGCGTGAGGGCGCCGAACTGCACGCCGGGCAGCACCCGGCCGATGATCCCCATGGCCACCTCGCGCGGTGCCACCGGCAGCAGCACCTGCTCCGCCTGGCCCTCCTCGTCACCGGACCGCAGCCCTGCGACGTTGAGGTTGACCCGCACCCAGCCACGGCGGCGCCACAGCAGCGGCTCCTCGATCTCGACGGCCTGCACCCGCCCCGGGGGCACGGTCTGGCTCTCCACGCTGGCCAGGCCGTGCCGCAGGCGCAGCCCGTCCGGCGACTCGGCGACGGTGAACCCGAAGAAGCGCATGAACTGGGTGAAGACGCTGACGATCGGCAGGCCGCCGGTCACGAGCAGCAGGCCCAGGCCGCCGGGGCCCTCGGTCGCGACGGCCCCCACCACCACGACCACCGAGACGAGCAGCAGCAGGAAGGTCGTCGAGCGCAGCAGCAGGCTCATCACCAGGTCGTTCGTGGGCACGGCGGCGAGCACCACCTCGGGCGCCTCGCCGACGAGGGGGTCCACCCCCGCCGCACGGGCGACGATCTCGGCGCGCAGCGCGACCGCCTCGGCCTCGGGGAGGTAGGACAGGACCACGCGGGAGTCGCCGCTGCCCGCCACCTCGACGCGCACCTGGGCCAGGCCGACCACCCGGCCGAGCAGCGGCCGGACGACGTCGACGCTCTGCAGCCGCGACAGGGTGACGCGGCGCTCGTTGCGCTGGAGCACCCCCGAGTCGAGCCGGAAGTCGCCGGACTCGTCGAAGAAGAAGCGCGTGCGGCTCCACGCCAGCCAGTGGCCGGCCAGCGCCAGGGCGATCAGCCCACCACCTGCGAGCAGGAGCAGCAGCAGGCCGAGCAGGCCGCCGGCCGCGCTCGCGGCCTCCCGCAGGGCGCCCGTGCCGAAGACGACGACTGCGGCGACGAGGACACCGACGGTGCGGACCGCCTCGACGACGGGGGTGAGCGGGTGGGTCCGTCGCGGTGCGGTCGCCCCGGGGACCGCGCCCGGGGGGAGTGCGCCGCCGGGGGCCGGCGGGGGCGGGCCGGTGCCCCCGGCGCCCCCTGGTGCGTGGGGCCGGCCTGCCGCAGCGGGCTCGGTCACAGCCCTGCGCTCCGCTGCTCGCCCCTGGCGGCGAGACGATCGCGCAGCCCCGAGGCCTCCTGCGGCGGCAGGCCCGGGATCGTCGCGTTCGTCGTGGCGGCGGCCGTGTGCAGCTGCACGGTCGCCACCCCGAACGCGCGGTCGATGGGCCCGGCCGTGATGTCGACCAGCTGCATGCGCCCATAGGGCACGACGACGAGGCGGCGGAACATGATCCCGCTGGTCACGAGCAGGTCGTCGGCGCGCTCGGCGTACCCGAAGGAACGCACCCGCCGACCGATCAGCCACCACATCCATACCGTCAGCAGCAGCACCACCACGGGGAGGACCGCGAGGGCGGCCTGGCCGGACATGGCCAGCGGCACCACGGCGACGAGGAGGAGCGGCACCATGACGAGCAGCATGGTCAGGCGCCGGGCGCTCGCCAGTCGCGGGGAGACCGGGTGCCACGCCTCGCCGGGCGGGGCGAACGCGTCGTCGACGGACTGCTGCTCGACCATGGGCGCCACTGTAGGGCTGGGGCCTGCCAGCCGCGGGCCTGCCCGGGCGCCTAGCCTTGGCCAGCGTGACGGCGGTCGGTGCGACCAGGCGCATCCACCCGGTGCTGCCCGGGGCCGACCGGCCCGACGCGATCGTGCTCGGCCCGGACCACCCGACCCTGGACGGCCTGCCGACGGTCGCGATCGCCGCCGAGGACGGCGTCGTCCGGACCGGGGAGTGGCTCCCGGGGACGGTGCACCGCGGGGCCGAGAAGCTGTTCGAGTCGCGGGACTACCGGCAGATCCTCATGCTGGTCGACCGGCACGACTGGCTGTCCGCCCTGTGCTCGGAGATCGGCGTGGCCGTGGGGGTCGAGCGGGCCCTGGGCCTGGCGCCGCCCCCGCGCGCCCAGCAGGCGCGGATCCTGCTCTGCGAGCTGACCCGCGTCGCCCACCACCTGGCCTTCCTCGCCCCGCTGCCCGGGGCGCTGCCTCCCGCGTGGCGCAGCGCTGCCTGGGCGTGGCGCGGGGAGGTGCTCGACCTGCTCGAGGGGGCGACCGGGCACCGCGTGCACCCGATGTTCTGCCAGGTGGGCGGCGTGCGGGCGGACGTCGCCGAGGAGTGGGTCGCGGGCGTGCGCGCCGCGGCCGACCGGTGGCAGGCCGCGCTCGCGGCCCTCGACGACCCCGCGCTGCACGCGCTCCTCGCGGCCGACTACGCCGGCGTCGCCGTGCTCGCCCGGCCCGATGCCCTCGCGCTGGGCGCCTCCGGACCGGTGGCGCGCGCGAGCGGGGTGGACCTGGACCTGCGCCGGGACGACCCGACGCTGCCCTACCCCACGTTCGAGGTGCCGGTGCGCACCGCCGGGGACGCCCGCGCCCGGATCGAGCTGCTCGTGGCCGAGCTCGCGGTGAGCCTCGGGCTGGTCCGGTGGGCCGCAGACCTGCTGGCGGCGTCGGCCGGGGAGCCGGTGTCGGTGCGGCTGCCGAAGGTGCTGCGCGTGCCGGAGGGCACCCGCTACACGTGGACGGAGAACCCCGGCGGCATCAACGGCTACCTGCTCGTCTCCCGCAACGACCGCACCCCGTGGCGGCTCAAGCTGCGCAGCGCGGGCTTCGGCAACGCCCAGGCGCTCGGCGCCGCCCTGCCCGGGACGTCGGTGGCGGACCTACCGGCCGCGATCGCCAGCTTCGTGCTCGTCTGCGGCGACGTCGACCGCTGAGGACGCCAGCGTCGCGCGCGGGATGCTCCCGCAGGTAGGTCGCGAAGACGGCGCGGAACAGCGGCTCGAGCTCCCCGGGCGCGTTGCGGAACGCCTGGCGGGCCGCCTCGACGGTCTCGATCAGCGACCCGCTGATCTCCCCGAGCGATCCACCCTCGTCGGCGGTCGCGGCCAGGGCCGGGGTGTGCGCCATGAGGTCGATGAAGAAGCCCAGGTCGCGCCGGTCGCGGGCCCGGTCGAACGCCGCGTCCCGCAGTCGCTCGTACGGCCAGTCCTCGTAGGCGGCGGCGGGCGGACCCGCCTCGTCGGGGGTCGCGGGGGAGCCGGGCTGCTCGGTCATGACCGCAACAGTAGTCCCGCCGCAGCAGCGGTGGCCGGGCTCCGCCGCCGCTCGGGCCTGCGATGGCTCAGGCTGCCGTGCGCGGCATCCCGGGAGCCGCGCCGGCCGTCCCCGCGGACCCGCTGCGCGGCTCGCCACGCGCCCCGTTGGGCTCGTCCGGGTCCTCGCGCACCCGGCAGATCCGTTCCAGCCAGAGCGAGAGCACGGCCAGCAGCAGGCCGCCCAGCGAGGCCAGCGCAGCGGCGAGCAGCCGTTCCCGGCCTGCCGCCACGGCGGTCTCCTCGAGCAGCCGCAGCGCGGTGCCGCCGTAGACCCCGAACACGACGGCGCCGGTGCGCGAGCCGGCGAGCGCGAGCGCCGTGGTCCGGGCCGCGACCAGGGGAGCCATCCGAGGGGTCCCCGGCCGCCGTCCCGGTCCGTCCGGCCGCAGCCGGTGCCGCGCGACGAGCGCCCAGGCCCCGACGAACCCCGTCACCACCCAGATCACCACCACCGCCAGCCACGGCACCGTGGGCAGGCGGCCCTGCCCGTCGATCCAGTCCGCGATCACCCAGCCGACCGCGGCGGCGAGGACCGCCACGAGCAGCAGCATGCGGATGGACGTCGGCCTCACCGCCACCACGTCCCGTCCTCGGCCAGCTCGACCTCCTGCTCGGGATCGGCCGCGCATCGCTCGGCCCACGCCGCGACGGTGCGGCTCGGGCCCCCGACCGGCTCGAGCGGGCGGTCCGGCTCCAGCTGGGACCACGGCTCCAGGACGAAGCGCCGCGCATGGGCACGCGGGTGCGGCAGGGAGAGCCCAGGCTCGTCCCGCCGCTCGCCGGCCACGTCGAGCACGTCGACGTCGAGCGTGCGCGGGCCCCAGCGCTCCGCCCGCGTCCGTCCGGCGGCAGCCTCCAGGCGGTGGGCCAGGGCCAGCAGCGCCTCGGGCTCGAGCGTGGTCTCCACCACCACCACGGCGTTCCAGTAGTCGGCCTGGGGTGGTCCGCCGACCGGGGTGGAGCGCCACAGGCCGGAGACCGCCGCGACCACCACGTCGGGGGCCTGGGCCAGCTCGGCGAGCGCGCCGCGCAGCGCGGCGCGGCCGTCCCCCAGGTTGGCGCCCAGTCCCAGCACCGCGCGCGTCACCGCGACCTCGTGATGCGCACGGCGACGTCCGTGAACGGCACCGGGATGGGCGCGTCCGGCTTGTGCACGGTCACGGTGACGGCGCGCACCATGTCGAACGCCAGGCACCGTTCGGCGATCCGCACGGCCAGCGCCTCGATGAGGTTCATCGCCGGGCCCTCGACGAGCGCGACGATGGCGGCTGCCACCTCGCCGTAGTCGACCGTGTCGGCGAGGTCGTCGTGCTTGGCCGCCCGGTTGATCGACATCACGCCGAGCACCACGTCGACGACGAACTCCTGGCCCTGCTCGCGCTCCTCCGGGAACAGCCCGTGGTAGCCGCGGGCCCGCACCCCGTGCAGCATGATCCGGTCCAGGTCCCCGCTGAACACCTCACCCATCGGCCCCGCCCCTCCCTGTCGCACCACCGGCCGGGTCCCCCAGCTGCGCCGACGCCGCTGCGGCACGCGCCGCGGCTGCCTGCCAGGCGGCGGCCACCGCCACCGCGTCGCGCGAGCCCCGCACGTCGTGCACGCGGACGCCCCACGCGCCCCCGGCCGCGGCCAGGGCCGAGATGGCGTCCGTGGCCGCGTCGCGCGCCCCCACCGGCCTCGGGATGCCGTCCTCGGCCAGCAGCTCGCCCAGGAAGCGCTTGCGGCTCGCTCCGACGAGCACCGGCCGGCCGAGCGACCGCAGGTCCGGCAGCGCGGCGAGCAGGGCCCAGTTGTGCGCCGCGGTCTTGGCGAAGCCCAGGCCCGGGTCGAGCACCACGCGCTCGGGATCGACGCCGGCGGCGGCGAGGGCCTCGAGCCGCGCGCACAGCTCGCCACGGACGTCGGCGACCACGTCGCCGTACCGGGCCAGGTCGTCCATCGCCGCCGAGGGACCGCGCCAGTGCATCGCCACGTAGGGCACCGCGGCACCCGCGAGCCACTCCAGCATGGCCGGGTCGGCCAGGCCGCCCGACACGTCGTTCACCAGGGCGGCCCCGCGGGTGACGGCCGCCTCGGCCACCTCCGCACGCATCGTGTCGACGCTCACGACGATCCCGTCGGCCACCAGCAGGTCGACGACGGGCAGCACGCGATCGAGCTCCTCGCGCACGGGGATCCGCGGCGCCCCGGGACGGGTCGACTCACCGCCGACGTCGACGAGGTCGGCCCCGGCCGCCACCTGGGCCCTGGCATGGGCCGCGGCGACCTCGGGATCGGTGAACCGGCCCCCGTCGGAGAACGAGTCGGGCGTCACGTTCAGGACCGCCATCACCAGGGTGCGTGGTTGCGCAGCGAGGTGGGCCGGCAGGCCGATCAGGTGCGCCATGCCCGCTAGGCCTCCGTGATGAGCGCCATCACCTCGGCGCGGGTGGCCGCCTCGCGCAGCACCCCGCGGACGGCGCTGGTGACCGTCCTCGCGCCCGGCTTGCGGACGCCCCGCATCGACATGCACAGGTGCTCGCACTCCACCACCACGATCACCCCGCGCGGCTCCAGCACCCGCACCATCGCGTCCGCGACCTGGGTGGTGAGCCGCTCCTGCACCTGCGGCCGCTTGGCGTAGACGTCGACGAGGCGGGCGATCTTGCTCAGCCCGGTGATGCGACCGTCCCGGTTCGGGATGTAGCCCACGTGGGCGACGCCGTGGAACGGCACGAGGTGGTGCTCGCATGTCGAGTACACCTCGATGTCCTTGACCAGCACGAGCTCGTCGTGGCCGAGGTCGAAGGTGGTGGTGAGCACCTCCTCCGGCTCCTGGCGCAGCCCCCGGAAGATCTCGGCGTAGCTGCGCGCGACGCGGGCGGGGGTGTCGCGCAGCCCGTCCCGGTCGGGGTCCTCACCCATCGCGAGCAGCAGCTCGCGCACGGCCGCGACCGCCCGCTCGTGGTCGAAGGGCGTGGTGACCGGTCGGTCGTCGAGCAGGTGCACCGGGTCGATGCCCGTCATCGCGGCGCCTCGTCCGGCCCCTCGGGGCCCTGCGGCGCATCCTCGCCGGACGCGCCCTCGCCAGATCCCGCGGAGCCCTGCTGCGGCGCCTCGGCGGGCCCCCCGTCACCCGGAACCCCCTCGCCGGCCGGTGGTGCGGGAGGCGGGACGGGTGGGTACACCGGCGGCTGGTCGGGGTGCGCGGGTGCCTGGGGCACCTGCCACCCGCCCAGGGGCTGGCCGCCGTTGCCGCCGGGGTGCCCGCCGTTGCTGCCACCGTGCGGGGCCACCGGCGGCTGGCCGCCCTGGACCTGGTCGCCGGACGGCGGCGGGCCACCGGGGTAGGGCTGGCCGGCCGCACCGGGCAGGGCCACCGGGCTCGGCCCGGGCAGGCCGTAGGCGCCACGCTGCACGCCGGCCGCCAGCGGCTCCACCGGCCGGGCCGGCACCTCCACGGGGGGCAGGTCGGAGGGCGCCCGACGCTGGGAGCCGGTCCACGCGGGGCGCTTGGGCCGCCGCCGCAACGGCTCGAACACCGTCGCGACCTGCTCCTTGTTCAGGGTCTCCTTCTCGAGCAGCTCCACCACCAGGGCGTCGAGGACGTCCCGGTTCTCGACCAGGATCTCGAAGGCCTCGTTGTGCGCCTGGTCGATGAGGCTGCGGACCTCCTCGTCGATCGCCGCGGCGATGTCCTCGGAGTAGTCGCGCATGTGGCCCATGTCCCGGCCGAGGAAGACCTCGCCGTTCTCCTTGCCGTAGCGGATCGCACCGAGCCGCTCGGTCATGCCGAACTGGGTCACCATCGCGCGAGCCACGGCGGTGGCCTTCTCGATGTCGTTCGCGGCCCCCGTCGTCGGGTCGTGGAACACGAGCTCCTCGGCGGCGCGTCCGCCCAGCATGTAGGCCAGCTGGTTGAGCATCTCGCTGCGCGTGGTCGAGTACTTGTCCTGGTCCGGCAGCACCATCGTGTAGCCCAGCGCCCGGCCCCGGGGCAGGATCGTGATCTTGTGCACGGGGTCGTTGCCCGGCAGCGCCGCGGCCACCAGGGCGTGGCCGCCCTCGTGGTAGGCGGTGATGAGCTGCTCCTTGTCGTCCATCACGCGGGTGCGCTTCTGCGGCCCGGCGATCACCCGGTCGATCGCCTCGTCGAGCGCCCGGTTGTCGATCAGCGCCGAGCCGGAGCGCGCGGTGAGCAGGGCGGCCTCGTTCAGCACGTTCGCCAGGTCGGCACCGGTGAAGCCGGGGGTCCGGCGGGCGACGGCCTCGAGGTCGACGCCCGGGGCGATCGGCTTGCCGCGCGCGTGCACCTGCAGCACCTGGAGCCGGCCGGCGAGGTCCGGCGGCGACACCTGGATCTGCCGGTCGAAGCGACCGGGGCGCAGCAGCGCGGGGTCGAGGATGTCCGGCCGGTTCGTCGCCGCGATGAGGATGACCCCGCCGGTGACGTCGAAGCCGTCCATCTCCACGAGCATCTGGTTCAGTGTCTGCTCGCGCTCGTCGTGCCCGCCGCCGAGCCCCGCGCCGCGGTGCCGGCCGACCGCGTCGATCTCGTCGACGAAGATGATGGCCGGGGCGTTGGCCTTGGCCTGCTCGAACAGGTCGCGCACGCGGGAGGCGCCGACGCCGACGAACATCTCCACGAAGTCCGAGCCGGAGATGGAGAAGAACGGCACACCGGCCTCGCCGGCCACGGCACGGGCCAGCAGCGTCTTGCCGGTGCCGGGCGCGCCGTAGAGCAGCACGCCCTTGGGGATCTTGGCGCCCACCGCCTGGAAGCGGGCCGGGTCCTGCAGGAACTCCTTGATCTCGCCGAGCTCCTCGACGGCCTCCTCGGCGCCGGCCACGTCCGCGAACGTCGTCTTCGGCATGTCCTTGCTCACGGCCTTCGCCTTGGACTTGCCGAAGCTCATGACCCGGCCGCCGCCGCCCATCTGGTTCATGAAGAAGAAGAGCAGGAGGAGCACGAGGAACACGGGCAGCATCGAGACCAGCAGCGTCACGAGGAAGCTCTGCTGGGGGACTCGGACGTTGTACGCCTCGAGCTTGCCCTCGTCGACGGCCGTCTGGAGCTCGCGCTGCAGCTCGATGCCCTGCCCGTCGATGTACTCGGCGAACTTCTCCGAGCCGTCCGGGAACTCCAGCTCGATGCGCTGCTCGACGTCGACGAGCAGCGCATCGCTGATCTGGCCGCCGCGGATCGCCGACACGGCCTCGGAGGTGTCGATCTGCCGTGGGCCCGTCACGTCGTTGACCAGGCTGCCGCCGATCAGCACCAGCGCGGTGGCGACCAGGATCCACAGGATCGGACCACGGAGAAAGCGCTTCACATCCATCCCTGTCCCGGGTCACCCCGGCCTCATGTGGGCGGGCCCCGGCCCCTGTGCCAGGCCCAGCGCGCGCAGGCCCGCCCGACGGGCACTCGCCCGTGTGGAGAAACTACACCGGCCACCGGCGGCGGGCTCCGCGGTTCGCACAGGGCGTAGGCCCGGCGGGACCCAGCGCGAGCACGCAGCGTGACGGCGTGGTCCCGCCAGAACCACCCGATCGCGTGAGCCGAACGGCGCCGGTCGCAGGCGGTCGATGGGCCGATCGGGTGACGCCTCCTTCGGGCGAGCCGGGAGGAAACCGGCGCGCGCGGATTGGCAATCCGCCGATCGGGTGACATCGACCGACCACGCCCGGCCGCGCGGCAGGGCGAGGACCCGGGCATCGGGACGGGCATGGCCCGGGGGTCGACGGGTACTGGTCGTCCCCGAGGGTGATGCCAGCAGGGAGGTCGCAATGACGCAGGACGAGCGGACGGGGCAGGGTTCGGAGGGCTACCAGCCCGTCTCGCACGACGAGGAGGGCAACGCCCGCCTGGCCGGCGAGCAGCGCCACGAAGCTCCCAACCCCGAGACCGGGGTCGGGGTCGGGATGGGTGAGGAGCCGACCTCGTTCGAGCCCGAGGAGGACCCCGAGGCGGCCCCGGGGGACGTCGCCGGCGAGTGAGCCCGCCGGCGATCGGGCCCGGGCTCGAGGGGTGAGGGCGGGCGATGCCGGTCGACGCCCGGACGCTCGACGCGCGGACGCTCGACGCCCCGGTCCCGCGCCCGGACCCGGGACCTCCAGCCCACGGGCCGGGACCTGTGGCCACGTCGGCCGCGCCGGCGGGCTTCCTACGCTGGCAACCGGCCGCGCGGTGCGGGCTGGGTTCCAGGGCAGGAGGGGCGTCGTGGCAGGGCATCCCGGGGGGCATCCGGCGCAGATCGGCTCGGTTCGACCTGAGGGATGGGCCTACGCGTCCGCGCCGATGATCGTGTACTGGGAGCTGACGAACGCCTGCGGCCTGGCCTGCCGCCACTGCCGGGCCACGGCGATGCCCGAGCCCGCGCCCGGTGAGCTCAGCACCGACGAGGCGATCGGCGTGCTCGACTCGATCACGCGCTTCGGCACGCCTGCCCCGCACGTCGTGATGACCGGCGGCGATCCGTTGCGGCGGCCGGACCTGCGCACCCTGATCCACGCGGCCACCGAGCGCGGCATCGGCGTCTCCCTGGCACCTGCCGTCACCCCGCTGCTCACGCGCGACCGGCTCGCGCAGCTGCGCGACGACGGCGTCGCCGCGATCTCGCTGAGCCTGGACGGCGCCACCGCCGAGTCCCACGACGGCCTGCGCGGGGTGCCCGGGACGTTCGCGGGCACCCTCGAGGCGCTGGGCTGGGCCGCCGAGGTCGGCATGCCCGTGCAGGTCAACACCCTGGTGACCGCGACGACCGCGGCCGAGCTCCCCGCCATCCATGCCCTGCTCACCGAGCAGGTCGTCATGCGTTGGAGCCTGTTCTTCCTCATCTCGGTGGGCCGGGGCACGACGCTCACCGAGGTCGGACCGGGCGAGGCCGAGCGGCTCATGCGCTGGCTGTGGGAGCTGGCGGCGCGCTCGCCCTTCCAGGTCAAGACGACCGAGGCGATGATGTACCGCCGGGTCGCGGCCCGTGCGCTGCGGCACGCGGGCCTGGACGACGCCGCGATCGAGCGGCACCCGGTCGCGCGGGGCTTCGGCATCCGCGACGGCAACGGGATCGTCTTCCTGGCCCACGACGGCAGCGTCACGCCCTCGGGGTTCCTGCCCGTGTCCGTCGGCAACGTCCGCGAGGCGGACCTCGTGACCCTGTACCGCGATGCCCCGCTCATGCGGGCGCTGCGCGACCCGGACCGGTTCGCCGGGCGGTGCGGTGCCTGCGAGTACCGGATGTGGTGCGGCGGGTCGCGCGCCCGGGCCTTCGCCTGGACGGGGGATCCGCTCGAGTCGGACCCGCTGTGCCCGTACGTGCCGCACGGCGGGGCGCTCGTCGGCACCCGATGAACCCGGCGACCGGTCGCGTCGGCCCGACGGGACTGCGATGACCACCGGTCGCGCCGTCCTGGTGGTCGGCGGCGGCATCGCCGGCCTGGCCGCCGCCTGGGAGGCCGCCCGGGGTGGCGCGTCGGTCACCCTCGTCGAGGCCAGCGCGCAGCTCGGCGGCAAGGTGCGGACCGAGGCCGTCGACGGGTTCCTCGTCGAGCACGGCCCGGACTCCTTCGTCGCCTACAAGCCCGCGGCGCTGGAGCTCATCGACGCCCTCGGCATGGCCGACGAGGTGATCGGCGTGCGCCCGGGCCGGACGGTCCACGTGCGCGTCGACGGCCGCCTGCTGCCGCTCCCCGAGGGCATGGGCATGGTCCTGCCGACCCGGCTCGGGCCGCTGGTGCGGACCCCCCTGCTGACCTGGGGCCACAAGGCCCGCGCCGGCCTGGACCTGGTGCTGCCCCGCCAGCTCGACGGCACGGACACCTCGGTCGGGCGGCTGCTGCGGGCCCGGCTCGGCGACGGCGTCGTGGAGCGGTTCGCGCAGCCGCTGGTCGGCGGGATCTACGGGGCCGGCGTGGACGAGCTCAGCCTCGACGCGGTGCTGCCCACGTTGCGGACCGCCGAGGCGGAGCACCGCAGCCTCGTCGTGGCCAGCCTCACCCAGGGACGCGCGACGCGGCGGGCCGCCCGACGGGCCGGCCCGGGACGCACGGGCACGGGGCGCGGCGCGGGCTCACCCTTCCGGAGCCTGCGCCACGGACTGGGGTCGGTCGTCGACCGGCTCGGCGAGGAGCTCACGGCCCTCGGCGTCGACGTGCGCACGGGGACCGCGGTCGCGGCCCTCCACCGGGACGGGGCCGGCAGGACCACGGCGACCCTCGGCGAGGGGTCGCACGTGACCGCCGACGCCGTCGTCCTGGCGGTGGGCGCGCCGGCGATGGCCGGGCTGCTCGGCCCGCACGCCCCGGTGGCGGCCGCCGCGCTGGCCGCCATCCCCCAGGGCTCGACGACGCTGGTCACGCTCGCCTACGACCGGGCCGCGCTGCCCGCCGGGACCCAGGGCCAGGGCTGGCTCGAGGCGGGCGCGGCGCCCATCAGCGGGGTGACCATCAGCTCGGCCAAGTGGCCCGGTCGGGCACCCGACGACGCGGTGCTGCTGCGGGCGTTCGTGCCGGGTCGGCTGGGACCGCTGGCGGCGGCCCCCGACGAGGTGCTGCTGCCCACGGTGGCCGACCACGTGGGGCGCGTCCTCGGGGCGGTGCGTGGCCCGACGCGATCCTGGGTGACCCGCTGGCACGGCGCCATGCCGGTGTACACCGTCGGGCACCTCGCCCGGGTGTCCGCAGTCGAGTCCGCGGTCGGCGCGCTGGCCGGCTGGCACGTCGCAGGCTCGGCGCTGCACGGGGTGGGGATCCCCGAGTGCATCGGGGACGGCCGTCGCGCGGGGCGGGCTGCCGCGGGGACGGCGCAGCCCGCGCCGGGGGCCGGGCTGGGCACCGCTCAGCTGTAGACGTGCGGGGCCAGCGTGCCGATCTCGCGCAGGTTGCGGTAGCGCTCGGCGTAGTCCAGGCCGTAGCCGACGACGAACTCGTTGGGGATGTCGAAGCCGAGGTACTTCGGCACGAGGTCCACCTTCACGGCCTCGGGCTTGCGCAACAGGGTGAGCACCTCGACGGAGGCGGCCCCCCGCGCCCCCAGGTTGCGCATCAGCCAGGACAGCGTCAGGCCCGAGTCGATGATGTCCTCGACGATCAGCACGTGCCGGCCGGTGATGTCGGTGTCCAGGTCCTTGAGGATGCGCACGACCCCTGAGGACTTCGTCGACGAGCCGTAGGACGACACGGCCATCCAGTCCATCTGCAGGTGGATCGACATGGCGCGGGCGAGGTCGGCCATGACCATGACGGCGCCCTTCAGGACGCCCACGAGGAGCACGTCCTTCCCGGCGTAGTCCCGGTCGACCTCGGCGGCCAGCTCACGCAGCTTGGCCTGCAGGGTCTCCTCGTCGATGAGGACCTTCTCGAGGTCCGCGGCGATGTCCTGGGCGTCCACGGCGCTCAGGCTCTCACAACGAGGTCCGCGCCCTCCCGCCGGGCGCGCAGGCCACCGGGCAGGGCGACCTCGGCCCGGGTGGCCGGCCCGTGGAGCAGGGCGGTGACCCGGGCGACGTGGTCGGCCGTGAGCGCGCCCGCCGGGCAGCCGGCCTCGACCAGGAGCCGGCGGACCACCCGCGTCACCACGGCCGCCGGGAGCGGGCCCGGGCGGCCGTGGGGGTCCTCGTGGCGGGCACGGTGCCCGCCGGCGTCTGCGCCCGCCGAGTCGTCGTGATCCAGGGGTGCGCCGGTCGTGTCGTGGTCCAGGGCGCCGGCGGCCGTGGTGGTCATCGCCCCCGCCGCCGCCCGCACCCTGGGACCTCCTGATGGCGCTCGCCCCACGCCGGCTCCCGATGCCGCTCGGGGGGGCGGCGTGGCGGGGGTTCCCCGCACGTGGGCCCACACCTGGTCGGCCCAGGCGTCCAGGGCGTCGGCGTCGGCACGGGCGAGCCGGGCCGTCCGGGCCAGGGCGTCCACGACGCCCGGTCCGAGTGCTGCCTCGAGGGCCGGCAGGGCGTGCTCCCGGACCCGGACCCGGGTGAACGCGGCATCGGCGTTGTGCGGGTCGGTCCACGGCTGGAGGCGGGGATCCTCGTGTGCGGCCTGCGCGGCAGCCGCGGCGACCACGGCGCGCGGCAGGTCGAGCAGCGGTCGGCGGAACAGCCCGTCGCGGGAGGCCATCCCGGCCAGCGACCGGGTGCCCGAGCCGCGGGCCAGGCCGAGCAGCACCGTCTCGGCCTGGTCGTCGCGGGTGTGCCCGAGCAGCACCGCCGCGGCACGAGCGTCCCCTGCGCCGGCGCTGCGGCCAGGTGATGGCGGCTCCGATGACACGGCGGAGCGGCGGGCGGCCGCGAGGGGTTCGCCGGCCCCAGCCTCCCGGGCACGGCCCGTCGCCGCCGCGACCAGCGCGGCGTGGCGGGCACGACGCGCGGCGGCCTCCACCCCGCCCGACCCGGGCCCGACCGTCACCTCGACCGCGCGGACGTCGACGTCGTCGCAGCCGAGGATCCGGGCCTGCTCGGCGGCCCGCACGGCGACGTCCCCCGAGTCGGGCTGCAGCCCGTGGTCGACGATCACGGCACCCACGAGCAGGCCGAGCTCGCGGCCGACCACGAGGGCCGCGGCCAGCAGCGCCAGCGAGTCCGGTCCCCCGCTGCAGGCGACGAGGACCCGGTCGCCGGGACCGAGGTCGGCCAGCGCCGCGCGGACGGCCGCGCGGACCGCGGCCCGCGGCGGTCGGGTCATCGCCCGCTCAGCCGAGCACGCGGCGCAGCCACGCGTCCGGATCCTCGATCTCGCCGGCCGTGGGCAGGTTGGCGGGCTGGGCCCACACCTGGGCGAACCCCTGGTCACCGGCCTGCGCGATGGCCCTGCGCACGAAGTCCGAACCGCTGGTGTACTGGCGCAGCTTCGTCTCCAGGCCGAGCATCCGTCGCGCGAAGCCGTCGACGGTCCCGGCCTGCGTCCGGCGCGCCGCGAACCGCTCGCGGATCGTGGCCACGGTCGGCACGTGCGACGGACCCACCTCGTCCATCACGTAGTCGGCGTGCCCCTCGAGCAGCGACATCAGGCCGGTCAGGCGATCGAAGACGGCGCGCTGCTCCGGGGTCTGCACGGCCTCCATGAGGCTGGGGCCGGGCACCCCGCGAGCTGCCGTCACGACGGCCTGGGCCACCGCCCCGAACCGGCGCAGGAACTCCATCGCGGGCACGTCGGAGAGGGCGACGAACGACTGCACCTCGGCGAGGAAGTGGTCGGCCATCCACGGCACGCCGCCGAACTGGGCCCGGTGGGTCTCCTCGTGCAGGCACACCCAGTACCGGAAGTCCCGGGGGACGAGGTCGAGCTCGCGCTCGACGTGCACGATGTTCGGCGCGACCAGCAGCAGGCGACCCGGCTGGCCCGGCGGGCTGAACGCCTCGTACTGCCCGAGCACCTTGCCGGACAGCCAGGCCAGGGCCCCCCCGAGCTGGCCGGCGGTGAGCCGGGAGCCGACCGCCTCCACCGCCGGGTTCATCTCCCGGTCGGCGCGGGAGGCCGCGAACGGCTCGAGGGCCAGGGCGAAGCCGGTGACGTTCGAGCGGATCCACTCGCCCCGGTCGACCACGACGGCCGGGGCGTGCTCCGGGTCGGCCTGCAGCCCAGTCAGCTCGCGCACCGGGTCACGGGCGAGCTGCGCGAGCTCGCGCAGCTCCTGGACCGCCCAGTGCGCATCCGTGGGCCTGGCCTCGGGCCCCTTCGGCATGAACCGCAGCCCGATCCGCTCGGCGAGGTCCCAGTCGACGAGGCGAGGCATGGCGGCCAGCATAGGTGCGTGGTGGCCGACCGGTTCCGGCCCGCGCTGGCCGGGCCGCGCCAGCCGCGGCGCGTCAGCTGGCGGTGCAGTCACAAGCGACCAGCGCCGCGAGGGCCTCGTCGATGGCGCGGCGCCCGCCGAGCGTGCCCGCTGGCACGGAGTC
This sequence comes from Candidatus Nanopelagicales bacterium, assembly GCA_025456065.1. Taxonomy (GTDB): domain Bacteria; phylum Actinomycetota; class Actinomycetes; order S36-B12; family CAIYMF01; genus Prado023. The sequence goes on from JALOLH010000012.1 coordinate 30,276, forward strand.
GTCCAGGACGGCGAAGGCGAGCAGGCGCCCGTCGGGCCGGCTTGCGTAGCCGGCCAGGCCCACGACCCCGGTGAGGGTGCCCGTCTTGCCCCGGACCAGCCCGGCGCCCGGCCGGGTCGCCCCCACCTCGTAGCGCCCGCGCAGCGAGCCGGTCGCGGCCGCGACCGGCAGCCCGGAGGCGAGCGCACCGGGCCCATCCCCCGCCACGGCGAGCAGCGTCGTGAGGTCGGCGGGCCGCAGCGCGCTGCTGCGCGACAGGCCCGAGCCGTCCACCACGCGGCTCGCGGGATCGTCGATCCCGAGCCCGGCGAGCACCTCGGCGGCGCGGGCCTGCACGCCGGCGAAGCTGCCCCGGTGCCCGGTCGCCAGGGCGGCCACGCGGGCCAGGGCCTCCGCCGCGTCGTTGTCCGAGGTGCTGAGCATGCGCTCCACGAGCGTGCCCAGCGGGGGCGACGTCACCGCCTGGACCTCCACGGCCCGCGGGCGGGCGACGACGCGGCGCGGCGTCCCGGACACCTCGAGGCCGAGGTCGGCCAGCTGCTGGGCGAAGCGGGCCGCCGCCTCCGCCGCGGGGTCGGCCACCCGGACGACGCCCTGGGGCCGGGCCCGACCCTGGTCGACCTGCAGCGCCGACACGGGGGCCACGACGCCGAACGCGGGGAAGGCTGGGTCCCAGCTGGGGTGCAGCGCACGGCCACTGAACAGGGAGTCGTCGAAGCCCACCCGGACGCGCTCGATGCCCCGCGCCGCCAGGGTCCACCGGGTGAGCCGGGCGAGCTGGGCGAGGGAGGCCGGGTCGATCCGCGAGCCGGGCAGGCCGACGGGTCCGGGCGTCGAGGTCAACGAGGGGTCGCCGCCGCCGACGAGGACCAGCCGGGGCGCGGCGGCATCGCGGTCCTGCAGGACGGTCCGCGTGGTCAGCCTGGCGTCCGGGCCGAGGGCCTCGAGCACCGAGACCGCCGTGACGAGCTTGGCCGTCGACGCCGGGACGGTCCCGGCGTCCGCCTGGTCGAACAGCACCTCGCCGGTCGCGACGTCGACGACCCGCGCGGGCGTCCGGCCGCGGCCCAGCGCCCCGCCGCGCAGCAGCGGACCCAGGGTGGCGGTGACGGCGGCTGCGTCGAGCGGCTCCCCGAGCCCGGGGTCCGGCGCCGGCGCGGACCCACCGGACGTCGACGCGGTGGGTGGGGTCGGTGGGTCGGCCGGCCCGGCGCTGGCCGTGGGGGTGGGACCGGCCGGCGGGGCCGTGGGACCGGTCGTGGGCGCTGCGACCCCTCCGGCCACCCCGTTCACGATCGGCACGAGCACCGCAGGGGCGACCGGCGCCCCGTCGTCGGTCACGGGCCGGGACGCCGGCGCGGGGCCGGCGACCAGGGCGAGGGCGGCGACCAGTGCCGTCCCAGCCGCTCCGCGCCGCACCCGCATGCGCCGACCCTAGGCGCACGCGCCAGGGCGAGGGGCGCCCCCTGGGGGATCCCCTCGCTGCTGAAGGCATCCCCCAGGAGGACTGGAGGCCGCCTGCCGGCTCGGCGCTGGCCCGGCGCCGCCTGCATCGAGCGCGCCTCGTGGTTGCGCTGGTACCCCCAGCCTCGAGGGACATGCCTGCAGCGCAGTCCCCGCCGCCGCTCCTTGACCCCTCCAGCCGGACCGGTGCGAGGCTCCCGCAAGGCCCGTGATGCTGGTGTGATCCCAAGACCGATGCGACGGCGACGAGCGTGGCGACCCGGCCGCCCTCGCCACCGTGTTCGACGACATCGCGGGGGCGATGCGGCTGCCGACCGGTGAGCTGGTCAGGCGCGTCATCGCCGCGGAGGTCGAGGCGACCGGGACCCTGCCCCGGGACGCCCGGCCGCTGGGCTGGGAGGGGACGTGAACCCCGAGGTCGCCGGCACCGTCGCGGACATGGCGTCGGCGTTCGAGCAGGCCCCGGCCGTGCTCGCGGCCCTCGAGGGACCCCAGCTGGTGACCGCCGCCTGGAACGTGTCCTGCCGGCGGATCGCCGGGCCGTTGTTCGGGTCGCGGCGCGACTCGCAGGTCCCGGAGCTGCTGCGACAGGTGCACGAGACCGGCCGGCCGTTCACCGCCTCCGAGTGGCGCATCGCCCTGCCCGCCGAGGACGGCAGCCTGCCCGACTACTGCTTCGACGTGACCTGCGCGCCGTGGCAGTGGCCGGACGGCACGCCCCGGGGCGCCGCGTGGTGTCCGCGGTGGACGTCACCGCGGACGTGGCGGCGCGCCAGGCCTGAGGCTCCGGCCGCGGCGCGACGGCAGGGCATCGGGCCACACCGCGAGGCCCGGGCTACCCGGCCGGCTGCAGCGTGAGCGTGTCCTGCGCCGCGGCCTGCACGGCTGCCCGGGTGAAGGCCCACGGCAGCACCCGCCCGGTGGCCCAGAGCTCGAGCTGGTCGTCGTAGTGGGCGTGCCAGGTGTGCCCGCTGGCGCCCGTGAGATGGATCCAGGTGGAGGAGTCGAGGTCGGCGAAGTCGGTGACCGACCGGAAGCTGGGGATCCACGACACCCGGTAGGCGGGCTGCTCGGTCGGTGCGTTCGCGCAGGCCGGATCGTCGGAGTCGACGTCGTCCCCGTCGGTCTCGTCGAGCCCGGGGTCGCAGGTGATCGAGGCGTCCCATCCCACCGCGTTCACCACCGGTCCGGAGCCGGGCAGCTCGACCGGCCCGCGGTTGAAGACCCACTCCAGCGGCCGGATCCCCGAGGCGCCGAACGGCCTCGCGACCACGGTCAGGGTGTGCATGTCCCCCCACGACCAGTCGGCGGTGTCCGCGCCGAACCGGTCGGTGAGCTCCTGGGCGGCCGCGGCCAGCGCGGCCCGGACGGTGTCGTCGCGGGTCTCGACGGCCTCGGTGCGCCGGTCGTCCCACCACGGGTCCTCGGGGGTCTCCCACAGCTGCTCGGTCACCCACCACCACCGGGCGCCGCCGTTCGCGCGTGCGTCGGGGGGCAGCTCGTCGTTGTAGAGCGGCTCCAGCAGCGCCCGCCAGAACGCACCGAAGTAGGCCGCGGCCGGGGAGTCCGCGCCGAGCTGGAAGTCCCAGCCGGCGAAGAGGGCGACGGCGCGAGCGGTCTGCTCGTCCAGGCCGGTGAGGGTGGCGATCTGGGGCACGAGGGAGGCGGCCAGCCCGCTGTAGGTGTCCAGCTGGATGGCCGACATGCCGGCGGCGTCGACCGTGCCGGCCCCGGCGGTGGCCTCCTCGAGCAGGGTCCGGATCCGCTCGGCCCGGTAGCCGTAGTCCCAGTCCTGCGTCAGGTGGAACGGGTACTCCTCGCCGATGGCGGCGTTGTTCGCGGTGACCACGAAGCCCTCGTCGGGGTTGCGCACCGAGGGCAGCGCGTCGAACGGGACGAACCCGGTCCAGTCGTAACGGGAGTCCCAGCCGGGGACCGGGAAGCGACCCGAGTAGCCAGAACGGATCGGGATCTGGCCGGGGGTCTGGTAGCCGATCGTGCCGTCGACGTCGGCGTACACGAGGTTCTGCGCCGGCACGTTCCACGCCGCGGCGGCCGCCCGGAAGTCGTCCCAGTCCTGCATGCTCGCCAGGCCGACCACGGCCTCGAACAGGCGGCCGGGCTGCAGGGCCGTCCACCGGTAGGACACCCCGTAGGACTGCCCGGCCGGGGCGGGCTCCTGCGCGGCCGGCGCGTCCGCGGCCACCTCCTGCTCGACCTCGCCCACGTCGCTCATGAGCGGTCCGTGCTCGGTCTCCCGGACGGTGATCCGGACGTCCTCGCCACCGGCGACCTTGATCACCTCCTCGCGGGTCGTGAACGGCCGACGCTCCCCGTCCACCCAGTAGCCCTCGTCGTCGATGCGCTCGAGGACGAAGTCGGTGACGTCCGGGCCCAGGTTCGTCACGGCCCACCCCGACCGCTGGTTGTGCCCGGAGAGCACGGCCGGCACCCCGGGGAAGCTCATGCCGGAGAAGTCGTAGGGGCACTGCGGGCCGACCTCGGTGCAGTGCATCCCGATCTGGTACCAGACCGAGGGCATCGCCGGGCCCAGGTGCGGGTCGTTGGCCAGCAGCGGGTCGCCGCTCGCGGTCCGCGAGCCGGCCACTGCCCAGGAGTTCGACCCGATGCCCTCCCCGGACGGCCCGATGAGGGCCTCGAGGGTGGCCTCCACGCGGGCCAGGCCGGCCAGGGCCGGCGAGACCGCGTCGAGGGCATCGGCGGTCTGCCGCGCGAGCGGGGAGAGCCCCACGCGCGCCGCGGACCCGGTCCCGATGGCCAGCAGGGCCTGCTCGGCCACCTCGATCCGGCGCGCCGCCGACGGGTCGGGGCAGCCCTCGCCCGAGCAGGCCGCGCCCTCGCCGAACCCGGCCGGGGCGTCGGCGTCGAACGTGCCGTCCACGACCGCCCCGCCCTCGACGATCGTCGGGTGCTCGTCGAACGGGAACGTGGGGTACAGCTGGGCGGCCCGCTGCCCACCGACCGCCGCGGCGTACCGCACGCGGTTCAGCTCGTCGGCGGCGTTGCCGCGCAGGTCCCAGGCCACCGCCTTGCCCCACGCCAGGGAGTCGACCGGGGTCCACGGCTCGACCGTCCGGTCGCCCCCGGTGAGGCGCAGCATCAGGTACTCCAGGCCCAGCTCGGTGGGCGAGCGGTCGGCGATGTAGGCGTTCACGCCGTCTGCGTAGGACTGCAGGGCGGTGCGGGCCTGGCCCGTCTGCTGCGCCCACTCCTGCTCGGCGACCCGCCGCCACCCCATCGTGCGCAGGTAGCGGTCGGTCTCGAGCTGCGACTCCCCGACCAGCTCGGAGATCCGGCCCGCCGTCACGTGGCGGTTGAAGTCCATCTGCCAGAAGCGGTCCTGCGCGTGGACGTACCCCTGTGCGAAGAACAGGTCCTCGGGGGTCTCGGCATAGAGGTTCGGGATGCCGTTGGCGTCGCGGATGATCGTCACCGGGGCGGACAGGCCGGGCACCTCGACGGTGCCGGCGACCTGGGGGAACGACCGACGGCTGATCCACACGAACCACGCGGAGAAGGCGACGGCGAGCACCAGCACCAGCACGAGGGACCAGACCACGATGCGACCGAGGATGCGCATGCCAGGACCGTAGCGGTGCAGCGCTGCGCAAGCCCTGCCCCGCTGGCCCCGCGCGGGTCGCCGCGGGACCGCCGCCCACGCGGCATGGCCGCGCAGGTCCGCTAGTGTCATCCCGCGGCCGAGGGCACGCGACGTGCATCCTGGGAGGTGACGTGGACCCGCTGACGTTCGACGTGGTGATCGAGATCCCCGCCGGCAGCCGGAACAAGTACGAGGTGGACCACCACACGGGGAAGATCCGCCTGGATCGACGCCTCTTCACGGCCACGCGGTACCCGCACGACTACGGGTTCATCGACGACACCCTCGGCCTCGACGGCGATCCCCTCGACGCCCTCGTCCTGCTCGACGAGCCCACCTTCCCCGGCTGCATCATCGAGTGCCGGGCCATCGGCATGTTCCGGATGACCGACGAGGCCGGCGGCGACGACAAGGTCGTCTGCGTGGTGGCCGGCGACCCCCGCATGGACCACATCCGCGACATCCACCACCTGCCGGAGTTCGACCGGCTGGAGATCCAGCACTTCTTCGAGGTCTACAAGGACCTCGAGCCCGGCAAGTCGGTGGAGGGCGCCACCTGGGAGGGCCGGGCCGGCGCCGAGGCGGAGATCCGCGACTCGCAGGCACGGTTCGTGCCGGGGGAGCACCACTGAGGCTAGCCTGACAGCGGCGGGGGCCGGTACCGCAGCCGCGTGCGCGGCTGCGGCTCGAACGGCCGGGGCGGACGCGCCCCCGGCGGACGGGAGGGGCGCTCGGGTGCACCTGCAGCCAGACCTGCGCGCCATCCTCTCCCGCTGCGGCCACGACCTCGAACGGCTCTCGATCGAGGGTGCCCGCGCCGCCGCCGAGCGCACCCGCAGCTGGGCCGGGGTGCTGCTGCTGGAGTCCGGGGCGCTGCAGCTGCGCGGCCACCACGACCAGGACCCGACCCGTGGGGCGCAGGTCGCGGACGCGCTCACGGCCATCGAGCTCGACGGGCCCGAGGGACCGTTCGCGGGGGCCCTGGCCACCGGGCAGCACGCCCTGCTCGGCATCGCGCAGCTCGCCTTCAGCGGACCACGGCCGGCCTGGGCGGCCGAGCTCGACCACCAGGGGATCGGCGCCCTGGGCGTCACGCCGCTGGTCGCCCGCGAGCGCCGGCTGGGGGTGCTGGTCACGGCCCGCCTCGGCGAGCAGTCGACGCTGAGCAGCCACGAGCTCGGCGAGCAGGCGCAGATCGCCGGCGTGCTCGCGAACGCGCTGGACAACGCCGGCGCCCTGGCACAGATGCGCCAGTCCGGGCTCGTGCTCGACGCGATGCCCGACGCGATCGTGGGGTTCTCCCGGGACCGCGAGGTCATCCTGTGGAACCACGGCGCCGAGCAGATGTACGGCATCAGCGAGTCCGAGGCGCTGGGCCAGCGCCTCGACGACCTGGTCAGCACGGACTACGGCACCGCTGGCGACGCACAGGGCAGCCCCGCGATCAGCCTGATCAACAAGGGCTCGTGGACGGGCCGGGTCAAGCAGCGCACCCGCGACGGCCAGGTGCTCCATGCCGACGTGTCGATCGCCTCGGTCGTGGCCGACGGCACGTTGCGGGGCGCGGTGTCCATCAACCGCGACGTGACCGCGATCGTCGAGGCGGACCTGCAGCGATCCGAGGACCAGCGGCGGATGCAGGCGCTGCTGGAGGCGTCCCGCGCGATGACGGCCGTCTTCGACCGCGAGGGCCGCCTCGTGGCGGTGAACGCCGAGTGGACGCGGGGGATGGCGGCGGCCGGGGTGCCCGCCGACGAGGTCACCATCGGCGCGGACTACGTCGCGGCCATCCGGCGCGTGGCCGAGGGCCTCGACGACGTCGACGCGGTGCTGGCCGGCATCGAGGCAGTCCGCACCGGGTGCAGCGACGGCTTCGAGTGGGACTACGACGTGACGCTGCCGGAGGGCGGTGAGCGGGCCTACATGGTCTCGGTGGCGCCCATGCCCGGCGCCCAGGGCGGCGGCTTCGCGACGCACACCGACATCACGGCGCGCAAGCAGATGGAGCGCCAGCTGGCCCACCAGGCCACCCACGACCCGATGACCGGGCTGGCCACGCGGCGCGGCCTCGAGCAGGAGCTCGAGCCGGCGCTGCACCGGGCCGCGGCGCACGGCCGCGCGGTGGGGGCGATCATCGCCGACCTCGACCGGTTCAAGGACGTCAACGACACCCTCGGCCATGAGGCCGGCGACCAGGTGTTGATGGCGATGGCGGCACGGCTCGCCGCGTTCGACGCGGCCGGCGCCATCGGTCGGCTGGCCGGTGACGAGTTCGCCCTCGTGCTGCCGGAGGTGCGCGACCGGGCCGAGCTGGCCCGCCTGGCCGGGGACGTCGCCAGGCTCATCACCGCCCCGCTGCCCCTCGGCGACCGTGAGCTGTTCTTCGGGGTCAACATCGGCACGGCGCTGTCCTCCGACACCGAGGGCGGGTCGGACGCGGCCGCCAACCTCCTGCGCGCCGCCGACACCGCCATGTACCGGGCGAAGGCGCGCGGCCGCAACAGCATCGTCCCCTACGACGAGGGCCTGCGCGCCGACGTCGACCGCCGCGTGCAGGTCTCCACGTGGCTGAACCGGGCGCTCGAGCGCCACGAGATCAGCGTCGCCTACCAGCCGCAGTTCCGCTGCCTCGACGGCCGCCAGGTCGGCGTCGAGGCCCTCATGCGCTGGAACCAGCCCGAGGCCGGGCAGATCTCGCCGGCGGAGTTCGTGGCGATCGCCGAGGACTCCGGCGCGATCATCCCCATCGGGGCGTGGGTGCTCTCCGAGGCGTGCGCCCGGGCGGCGGCATGGCTGCCGGTCGCGGGGCGCGACTTCGCGGTGGCGGTCAACCTCTCGCCCCACCAGCTCATCGACCCGGGCCTGCTGGACATCGTCCGCAGCGCGCTGCTGCGCTCCCGCCTGCCGGCGACCGCCCTCACCCTCGAGGTGACCGAGGGCGCCCTCATCGACGACCCCGAGGCGGCGACCGAGGCGCTCGCCCGCCTGCGCGCCCTCGGGGTGCGCATCTCGCTGGACGACTTCGGCACGGGCTACTCGTCCCTGGCGTACCTGGCCAAGTTCCCGGTCGACGAGCTCAAGGTGGACCGGGTGTTCGTCCGCGACATCGAGCGCGACCCCCGGACCCGGGCCCTGGCCGAGGGCATCGTGCGCATCGGCCACGCCCTGGGCATGCGGGTGCTCGCCGAGGGGGTGGAGACCCCCGGGCAGCTGCGGATCCTCACCGGCGCCGGCTGCGACTGCTACCAGGGCTTCATCGCCTCGCCCGCAGAGCCGCCCGAGCAGGCCACGGCCCGCATCGGCAACCGCGCGCTGGGCCAGGACATCCCGCCCGACGCGGCGATGGCCGCGGGCCGCCAGATCGACCTGCTGTAGGCGGTGGCGGTCCGCCGGCCGCACGGCTGTCCACAGATCGCGCCGGGAGCAGGCCGGCGGGGCGCCGTCGGGCCTACCGTTCGGCCATGACGACACGTGGCTTCACCGGCATCCCGGCCGAGGCGTTCGACTTCTACGAGGCCCTCGCGGCGGACAACACGCGGTCCTGGTGGCAGGAGCACCGCGGTGCGTACGAGGAGCACGTGCGGGGCCCGATGGCCGCGCTGCTCGAGGAGCTCGCCGACGAGTTCGGCGTGGGCCACCTGTACCGGCCCTATCGCGACGCCAGGTTCAGCCGGGACCCGTCGCCGATCAAGGACCACCAGGGCGGCCTGGTGGGCCTGGAGGACGCCGTCGGGTACTACGTGCAGGTGTCGGCGAACGGCGTGATGGTGGCCGGCGGATGGTACGCCCCCCAGGGCCAGCAGCTGGCGCGCTACCGAGCCGCCATCGAGGCCGGGCACGCCGCTGAGCTCCGGGCGATGCTGCGCACCCTGCAGCGACAGCACTGGGAGCTGGACGGTCGGCCGCTCAAGACCCGGCCGCGCGGGGTCGACCCGGACCACCCCGACCTCGACCTGCTGCGGTTCCGCTCGCTGACCGCGAGTCGGCACCATGCGGTCGAGCCCTGGCTCGGCACCCGGCGGGCGCTCACGACGGTGCGCAGGGAGTGGCGCCAGCTGACCCCGCTGGTCGAGTGGCTGGCCGACCACGTCGGACCGGGCACCGATCCGTCGCTCCCCCCGGAGTAGGGCTCAGGCGACGGAGCCGGCGAGGTCGGCGGTCACCGGGAACCCCGGGGGCAGGGCGTCGACGTGCAGCACCACGAGCGCGCTGGTGGCCCGGGTCAGCGCGACGTAGAGGTCGTGGCCACCGCGGCTGCCCGTGGCGACGATCGCGCCGGGCTCCACGACGATCACCTGATCGAACTCCAGGCCCTTGGCCTCGGGCACGGTCAGCAGGCTCACGCGCGTGTCCAGGGCGCCCCCACCGATCCCCAGCACGCCGCGCGGCAGCGCACCGGTGAGCGCGCGCGCCAGGGGGGCGCGCAGCTGCGCAGGGACGATCACCGCGGCCCGGCCCTCCTCGGTCAGCCAGCCGGCGAGCTCCTCGGCGATGGTCGGGCCGAGGGCCGCCGGATCGGGGACGGCACGCACCCGCGGCGGCTCCCCGTCGCGCACCGAGCTGGGGACGGCCGCCCCGGCATCGGTGGCACGCAGGACCGCCCCGGCGAGCGCCATGATCGGGGCCGGCGTGCGGTAGTTCACCGACAGCGCCTGCACCGACCACCGGCCCGGGACCTGCCGGTCGAACACCTCGGCCCAGCTGCGCGGGCCGGCCGCCGAGGAGGCCTGCGCGAGGTCGCCCACCACGGTCATGGACCGGCTCGGGCACCGCCGCAGCAGCAGCCGCCACTGCATCTGGGACAGCTCCTGGGCCTCGTCGACCACGATGTGCCCGTAGGTCCAGGCGCGGTCGGCCAGGGCGGCGTCCACGACCGACCGGCGCGCGGTCCCGGCATCGGCGTAGCGGTCGATGAGGGCCCCGGCGGTCAGGCCGGAGACCCCGGTCATCTGGAGCACCCCGCGCGCGTACTCCTCCTCGGCCGCGCGCTCGGAGGCCGCGATGGCAGCCGCGCGACGGGCCGGCTCGTCGTCCTCCCCGAGCAGCTCGGCGGCCTCGTCGAGCAGCGGGACGTCGGCACTGGTCCAGGCCGAGCCGCTGGGCCGGGCCAGCAGGGCGCGCTCGCGCGCGGAGAGCCGCGGCGCGGCGGCGGCCAGCACGTCGGGATCGGCGAAGAGGTCGGCGACCACCTGCTCGGGGGTCAGGGGCATCCAGCAGAGGTTCACCTCGCGACGGACGTCGGGGCTGTCGCGCAGGTCACCCAGCAGGACGTCGCGGTTGGTCTCGGCGTCGACGTTGCGGGCGGTCGCCAGGGCCTGGGCGAGCCGGTCGAGCAGCGCGAGCACGAAGGTCCGCCGGGCCCGGTTGTGCGGCTTGCGGGAGGCCCGGGCGCGGTCCCGCGCAGCGGAGACCATCGCTGGTGTGAGCACGATCCGCGTGCCCGCCACCAGCAGCTGCCGGGATCCATCGGGCACGCGCTGCCGGTTGCGCACGGCGGCGGTGACCACCTCGGCCATGCGCAGGTCGCCCTTGATCGCGGCCACCCGGTCGTCGGCCTCCGGCACGCCCTCGACGCCCGGGTAGAGCTGCGCGGGGGTCGCCAGCACCGCGCTGGACTCGCCCAGGCCGGGCAGGACCTGGCTGATGTAGCGCAGGAACAGCGTGTTCGGACCGACGACCAGGACACCGCTGCGCGCGATCTGGTCGCGGTGCGTGTAGAGCAGGTACGCGGCCCGGTGCAGCCCGACCACGGTCTTGCCGCAGCCCGGGCCGCCCTCCACGACGAGGATCCCGGGCAGCGGGGCGCGGATGATCCGGTCCTGCTCGGCCTGGATGGTGGCCACGATGTCGCCCATGCGGCCGGTGCGCCGGGCGGCCAGGGCGGCCATGAGCGCCCCGTTGCCCTCGAAGCGGGCGGCGTCGACCGCGTCGAGGTCGAGCACGTCGTCCTCGACCGCGCTCACCCGGCGGCCCTCGAGCAGGATGTGGCGGCGCCGCGCGACCCCCATCGGCTCGGCGGACGTGGCCCGGTAGAACGGCTCCGCGGCGGGGGCCCGCCAGTCGGTGAGCAGCAGGACCTGGTGCTCGTCGGCCAGGCTCAGCCGTCCGACGTAGACGGGGGTGCCCCCCGACGTGAAGTCGAGGCGGCCGAAGCACAGACGCCGCTCGGCGGAGGCCAGCGCCCCGAGTCGTTCGGTGTAGGCCCGGACCATCGCCTCGCGCTCGACCTGGGCCGCGGGGGTGCCGGCGGTCGGGGCCCGGCGGGCACGGGCCAGGTCGCGGGTGGCCCGCTCGGTGAGCTCGTCGAGCCGGTCGTACATCGCCGCGACGACCGGCTGCTCGGCGCGCACAGCCCCGGTCGGCTCGGTCGGCGAGAGCATCGATCCATCCTAGTGAGGGGGCGTGTCCAGCGCTGGCAACCTCGGTGGCGCCGTGAGAATGGGCGATCGGATGCTCCGCGCCTCTCCCGATGTGCGGGCAACGCAGGGGGGTGGTCGTGCGCACGCAGCTGCAGCCGGCGGTGCTGTGGGACCATGCCGGCATGCCTCGCACGCTCGTGGCGATCCCGGCGCTGAACGAGGCCGACACGATCGCCGGGGTGATCGCCGAGGTCCGCCGGGCCATCCCCGCGGCCGAGGTCCTGGTGGTGGACGACGGCTCCACCGACGGCACGGGGCGGGCCGCGCGCGACGCCGGGGCCCTGGTCATCACCCTGCCGTTCAACGTCGGCGTCGGTGGGGCGATGCGGACCGCCTTCCTGTACGCCCAGGCCCACGGCCACGACGTGGTGGTCCAGGTCGACGCCGACGGCCAGCACGTCGCCGCGTGCATCCCCGACCTCGTCGCCGCCCTCGACGGAGCCTCGGTCGTGGTCGGCTCACGGTTCGCCGGCGGCGGCACGTACGGCGTGCGCGGACCCCGCCGGTGGGCGATGCGCCTGCTCGCCTCGACCCTGACCCGGGTGTGCCGCACCCCCTTGACCGACACCACCTCGGGTTTCCGCGCGGCCGACCGCCACGCGATCGGGCTGTTCGCCCGCCACTACCCGGCCGAGTATCTCGGCGACACCGTCGAGTCGCTCGTCCTCGCAGCCCGCGCGGGACTCACGGTGCGCGAGGTCGGCGTGCAGATGCGCGAGCGGCAGGGAGGCGCCGCCAGCCAGTCGCCGTTCCGCGCCGGCATGTCGCTCGGCCGGGCCGTCCTCGCCCTGTACGTCGCCCTGGCCCGCCGGCCGGTCCCCCTCCCCCAGGCCGCCCTGCCGGCCGGCGCCCCACCACCGGAGGGCCGGTGAGCGGCGTCAACTGGGTCGGGCTGGCCGCCTCGCTCGGCCTGGTGCTCTTCGTCGCCGAGCTGCTGCGGCGCGGGATCCTCCGGGAGCGCTTCGCGGCCCTCTGGGTGCTCGTCAGCACCCTGCTCGTGGGCGTCGCCGCCTTCCCGGGCCTGCTGCGGTGGGCCGCCGACGCGCTCGGCTTCGAACTGCCGGCGAACCTGCTCTTCTTCGCCTCGCTGCTCTTCCTGCTGCTCGTCGCCGTGCAGCTGAGCTTCGAGGTCTCCAAGCTCGAGATGCGCACGCGCCGCCTGGCCGAGGACCTGGCCCTGCTGCGCGCCGAGGTGCAGGATCGACCGCCGGCGCGCACCGAGCACCCACCCGCCGCGGACTGAGGGAGGCGCCATGGTCGAGCCGGACGGGCCGTCAGGTCCACCTGGGCCGCTGCCGGGGGGTGCGAGCGGCGGGATCGCGGGTCCGCAGCCCACCGGCTCGTCGCACGCCCCGGTGGGACCGACAGCCGGGGCGCCGCCGGGCGCCGCCGGAACGGCGGCAGCCGATCGGCCGGCCCTGTCGACCCTGCCCTGGGACCTCACCGACCCGCAGGACGACCGCACGCTGCCGCCGTGGTTCCGCCGCGCGGTCGTCCTGGTCCTGGTCCTGGCGGCGGCCGCCCGCGTGGTGGTCTGGGGCTTCGACCAGCTCGAGTCGCTCTGGTACATCCTGTTCCTGGCCTTCTTCATCGGCCTGACCCTCGAGCCCCCCGTCAACCGGATGGCCGCCCTCGGCCTGCGCAGGGGCCTGGGCACGATCCTGGTCATGCTGGGGCTCGGCCTGGCCACGGCGGCGTTCTTCGCGGTGTTCGGCAACCTGCTCGTGCAGCAGCTGGCGCAGCTCATCAGCAGCATCCCCGACCTGCTCTCCACCGCGGTCGAGCGGACCAACGCGCGCCTCGGCACCGACCTGAGCACCGACTCGATCCTGGCGAGCCTGGGCATCGGGACCACCGAGATCGCCAAGGCCGCTGCTGACCTCGGCGTCGGGCTGCTCAGCATCGTCGCGGCCGCCGTGGGGCTGGTGTTCAACCTGTTCACCGTGGCCCTGTTCGCCTTCTACTTCGCCGCCGACGGCCCCCGGTTCCGGGCCGTGGTGGCCTCGTGGCTGCCGCCGGCACACCAGCGCACGGTCCTCACCGTGTGGGACATCGCCACCCAGAAGGCCGGTGGCTACGTCCTCTCCCGCGGCATCCTCGCCATCGTCAGCGCCGCCTACCACGCCGTCGTCTTCCTCGTCCTCGACCTGCCGTACTGGCTGCCCCTGGCCATGTGGGTCGGCCTGGTCTCGCAGTTCGTGCCGACGATCGGCACCTACCTGGCCGGGGCCCTGCCGATCGCGATCGCGCTGGTCGAGGGGGACTGGGTCAAGGCGCTGGTGATCCTGGTCGCCGTCATCGTCTACCAGCAGGTGGAGAACTACTTCATCGCGCCGCGGGTGACCCGCAGCACCCTGGAGATCCACCCGGCCGTGGCGTTCGGCTCGGTGATCGTCGGCGGCACCCTGTTCGGGGCCATGGGCGCCCTGCTGGCGATCCCCGTCGTCGCCACCATCCAGGCCGTCATCAGCGTCTACGGCCGTCGCTACGAGCTGGTGCAGGACTTCGGCACCGGCGAGGGCCCCGCCGAGCAGCGGGTCCGCACCACCCTGCGTGCCGCGGACACCGCGTTCCGCACCGAACCGCACCACCGGCGCTGACGATGCCCGGCGCGTCCCCGCGCGACCGCCTGGCCCGCCACCCGGTCCTGGTCGCCCCGGAGCTGCTCGGCGCCCGGCTGCGCAGCACGCTCGGTGCGACCGAGCCGGTCGTGGTCCGGATCACCGAGGTCGAGGCCTACGGCGGCGTCGGCGAGGACCCCGGGTCGCACGCCCACCGGCGCCGCACCCCGAGGAACGCCGTGATGTTCGGCGAGGTCGGCCATGCCTACGTCTACTTCACCTACGGCATGCACTGGTGCCTCAACGTCGTGGCGCACGAGCCCGGCGTCGCCGGGGGGGTGCTCATCAGGGCGGGTGCGGTCGAGGAGGGCCGGGCGGTGGCGCTGGCCCGTCGGACCACCGCCCGCAGCGACCGCGAGTTGGCCCGTGGCCCGGCCCGCCTGGCCGCGACCCTGGGCGTGACCGGGGCCGACGACGGGATCGACCTGCTCGACCCGGGCTCCCCGCTCTCGCTCACGCTGCCGGGCCCCGTGGATCGGGGGCCGCACGCGGCGGGGCCGCGCACCGGCGTGGCCGGCGACGGCGCCGCCACCCCCTGGCGGTTCTGGCTGGTCGACGAGCCGAGCGTCAGCCCGCACCGAGCGGCTGCTCCCCGTTCGAGGTCCTAGCGCCGGGGGGTGATGGTCAGACCGGACGATCCCCGCTCCGACCACCGGACGGTGATCGGCCCGCTCCCGGGTCGCGCGGAGAGGCGGCAGGTGGTGACCCGGCGGGCACTCCGGCACGGTGCCACCAGCGATCGGCCCTCGAGCTCGGTGCGCAGGGCCCGGCCGGCCTCGGCCGCGACCGTCCCCGGCCGGGTGTTCACCGCCGTCTGGGCCAGCGAGCCCTGGTACCACTGGATGCCCGCGAAGCCGGCCCGCAGTGCCTCCATCGTGGTCACCTCGAGCAGCCGGCGCTGGACCTCCGGCCCGGCCCAGACCCCCGTGACGTTGCTCTGGTCGGGGATGCCGTTGACGAGGTTGTGGTTGGTCTCGGTGATCCAGATCGGCAGCCGCCGCAGGGGGCGATGCCGCACGACGATCCGCTTGGCCCGCGCGGCCTTCTCACGCCACTGCCGCAGCGAGGCCTCGGGCGTGCGCTGCCGGAGGGTGTAGAAGTTCAACGAGATGCTGTCGACCGTGCGGGAGCGGGCCTGGGCCCGGAAGTAGGCCGACCCCAGGGCCGTGGGCCGCCCGTACAGGGACGGGGTGGTCACCTCGAACCGGCCCGGGATGAGCTCGCGGGCGACCCGGCGGATGATCCGCTCCTGCTCCTGCAGCGAGCGCGCGCTGGCGGCCCAGGTGCCCACCCCACCCGGGATGTCGCGGGTCAGCGTGACCCCGTTGCGCAGGTTCGGCTCGTTCCAGGCCTGCAGGACCAGCCGGTTCGCCGGGTCGGCGAGCAGGTAGGGCTTCGCTGCCACGACGACCCCGCGCACGTAGGCCGTGTACCTGGCGCGCAGCGCCGACCGGCGCAGGCTGGTCCGCGTCGGCAGCGTGGTGACCGCGCGATGCCCCCCGCAGAACCAGGCGACCGAGCCAGCGCGGCTGACCGCGGCCGGGTGATCGCCGAAGACCCACGGCGGCGGGTGCCCGAGGGACACGGTGAGCCGGCTCGTGCCGGCCCGGACGTAGGTGGCGAAGGCTGCACCGAGCGCGCGCTCGGCGGCCTCGACCGGGTCCTCGGCCGGATCGGGCTGCACCGTGCACCAGGCGGCCCAGAGCCGGGCCGACCCCCAGGTCGGGTCGTCGTTGGTGGCCGAGTCGTCCTGGACGCCGAAGAACGTCGGTCCGATCGGGTTGCGCGCGGCGTGGGCGGGACCCAGCAGCCCGGCCAGCAGCAGCGTGGTCAGGAGGCCAACCGCCGATGCCCGCCGCACGCCCATCCTCGCCCCCTGCCCGTCTCAGCCCGAACCCACGTACGGTGGCGATGTGCCGCCGGGCACACGGTAGCAAGCAAGCCTGCGGCGACCGGCTCGGCGCGGTCACGACGGCCGCGCCGAACCGTTCGCGGGTGCCGTGTCGGCGGTGCACTCCCGGGCCGCAGCAATTGTTCACAACTTGTGCATCCAAACTGCCCGGTCCGTCCGAATACGTCCATGAGCGCCGCACCGTGCGGCGGTCTCCCGAACCCCAGGAGAGTCCCCATGAACCTCAAGCTCGCAGCGGCCGGCAGCCTGGCCGCCGTCCTGTTCCTCGCTGGCTGTGGTGCTGGTGACGACGAGGCGACCACCTCGCCGACCACGCCGGCCGCCAGCCCCGCCCCGACCATGACCGAGGCCAGCCCGGAGGCCACCATGGCCGAAGCCGGCACCATCGTCGAGGTGGCCGCCGGCAACCCCGACTTCACCACGCTGGTCGCCGCGGTCGAGGCCGCGGGCCTGGCCGAGACGCTGTCCGGCGAGGGCCCGTTCACGGTCTTCGCGCCCACGAACGAGGCCTTCGACGCGCTGCCCGAGGGAGTCCTGGAGGCCCTGCTCCTGCCGGAGAACAAGGACGCGCTGACCAGCATCCTCACCTACCACGTGCTGGGTGACGAGGTCATGGCCGCCGACGTGACCGCCGGTGACGTGGAGACGCTGGAGGGCTCGACCATCACCATCACGACCGAGGGCGGTGTGAAGGTCAACGATGCCAACGTCACCGCGACCGACGTCGACGCCTCCAACGGCGTGATCCACGTCATCGACGCCGTCCTGGTGCCGGAGGGTGTGGATGTCGGCGCGCTGACCAGTTGATACCCGGGGGGCTGGGGCCCCCAGGACGAGGGACCCGTGCGGGTAATGGGCTTCCGCGCGGGTCCCTTCGTCGTGCCGATGCGGTCGAGCCGGCGAACGCCCCCTAGTGCTCGCCCTCCCGCTGGCGGGCCTTGCCACCCTCGCTCGCTGCCAGCTCGAGGTTGCGGGCGTGGTCGGGCACGAAGCGTTGCGTGTCCCGGGGGGGACGGACGTAACCGGTGGTCGGCGGGCGCTGCGGGAGCTCCAGCCGCGGCTTGTCCACGTGGGTGTAGGGGATCGTGCTGAGCAGGTGGTGGATCGCGTTGATGCGGGCGCGGCGCTTGTCGTCGGACTCCACGACGAACCATGGAGCCGTCGTGGTGTCGGTGTGGACGAGCATGTCGTCCTTGGCGCGCGAGTAGTCCTCCCAGCGGGTGATCGACTCCAGGTCCATCGGGGAGAGCTTCCAGCGGCGCATCGGGTCGTCCAGGCGCGAGCGGAAGCGGGCCTCCTGCTCCTCGTCGGAGACGCTGAACCAGTACTTGCGCAGCAGGATCCCGTCCTCGACCAGCATCGACTCGAAGATCGGCGCCTGGTGCAGGAACCGTCGGTACTCCTCCGCGGTGCAGAAGCCCATCACCCGCTCGACGCCGGCTCGGTTGTACCAGGAGCGGTCGAACAGGGCGATCTCCCCGGCGGCGGGCAGGTGCGGCACGTAGCGCTGGAAGTACCACTGCGTCTGCTCGCGCTCGGTGGGGGCCGGCAGGGCCACGATCCGGGCGACGCGGGGGTTCAGGTACTGGGCGACCCGCTGGATGGTGCCGCCCTTGCCGGCAGCATCGCGGCCCTCGAAGATCACCACGAGCCGGGCGCCGGTCGTCCGGACCCACTCCTGCATCTCCACCAGCTCGGCCTGCAGGCGGAACAGCTCGAGCTCGTAGAGGGACTTGTTCATCCGCTTGACCTTGCGCCGGGCGCTGGCGTCCTCGACGTCGACCGGCACCGGGTGCGCCCCGTGCCTGAGCTCGGACTCGAGCGCGCCGTTGGTCAACCCCGCCACCCGCTCGCCACCCTTGTCCCGCTTCGCCATGAGCGCCAAGCGTAGTGACGCATGCCCCGGGATCCATGGCCGACCGCTCCGTGCCGCTGCCCGTGCTTCCGTGGGCCGGCCCGACGGGCCACGATGGGGCCATGGCCCCCACCCTCCACGCCACCCGAGCCCCCGACGTACCGCGGGTCGCAGGCCTGCCGCTGCTGGGCAACACCCCGGCGTTCCTGCGTGACGCCCGGGGCCTGGTCCTGCGCGCGCAGGCCCAGCACGGCGACGCGTTCGGAGTCCGGGTGCTCGGCCAGCCGGTCACGGTGCTCATGAGCCCCCAGGCCACCAAGGAGGTCTACGTCGACCGCACGGCCAACTTCTCCAGCGAGCGCGGCTGGTCGTTCACCATCGGGCCGCTGTTCTCCCGCGGCCTCATGCTGCGCGACTTCGACGACCACCACCTGCACCGCCGGGTGATGCAGCACGCGTTCCGGCGCCAGGCGCTGGCCGGGTACATGACCCGGGTGAACGCGCTGGCGCGCGACCACGTCGCCAGGGCGGTCGCCGAAGCCGGGGCGGACGGCGTCGAGGTCTACCGGATGACCAAGCGGCTGACCCTCGACATCGCGACCCAGGTGTTCGTCGGGGTGGACCTCGGCCCCCAGTCCGACCTGGTCAACGACGCGTTCGTCGCGATGATGCGGGCCAGCGTCTCCCCGGTGCGCCGCGAGATCCCGGGGACGCCGTTCGCGCACGGGATGGCCGCCCGCCGCCGGCTGCAGGGCTTCCTCACCGGACTCGTCGAGGAGCGTCGCGCAGCCGCTGAGGCCGACGACCTGCTCTCGCGGCTCGCCCACGCGACCACCGAGGAGGGCCGACCACTCACCGTCGACGAGGTCGTCGACCACATGATCTTCCTGCTGCTGGCAGCGCACGACACCACGACGGCGACGCTCACCGTGATGCTCTGGCACCTGTCCCAGCACCCGGCGTGGCAGGACCGCATGGCCGAGGAGGTGGCCGGGCTGCACGGTGCCGACGTGACGATCGACTCCTACAAGGACCTCGTGGCCGGCGAGCTGGTCATGAAGGAGGCGCTGCGCCTGAGCCCGCCGGTGCCGTTCTCGCCACGCGGGGTGCTGCGCGACTGCGAGGTGGCCGGGGTGCCCCTGCGGGCCGGGCAGATGGTCACGCTCGCCTCGCTGGCCCTGCACCGGCACCCCGACTGGTGGACCGACCCGGACGCGTTCGACCCCCTCCGGTTCGCCCCGGAGCGGGCCGAGGATCGCGCCCACTCCCACCTCTACGTGCCGTTCGGGGGCGGGGCGCACATCTGCCTGGGCAACCACCTGGCGGAGCTGATGACCAAGGCGGTGATGGCCGCCGTGCTCGCCGAGCACCGGGTGCGGGCCCGGCCGGGCCAGCGCATGGAGATGGCCGCCGTGCCGATCCCCAAGCCCCGCGGAGGCCTGCACCTCGTCCTGGCCTGACCCGTTGCCGGTCGTCGCCTGGGATGGCGGCGACCACGCCCGGTCGGTGCCACGACGGCAGGACGCAGCGACGGCCCCGTCCCCCTCGTCGGGGGCGGGGCCGTCCCACCTGCGGTGCTAGACCGGGACCTCGTCGAGCGAGCCGACCTCGGCGTCGGCGATGTGCTCGGCGCCCACGCGCTTGCGGAACACCCAGTAGGTCCACGACTGGTAGGCCAGGACGATCGGGGTGAACACGACGGCGACCCAGGTCATGATCGTCAGCGTGTAGTCGGTGCTCGAGGCGTTGTCCGTGGTCAGGCTCGGACCGGCCGCGTCGATGTTCGGCATCACGTTCGGGAACAGCATGCCGAACAGCGCCACCACGGCCAGGCCGATCGTCACCGCGCTGGCGGTGAACGCCAGGCCCTCCTTGCGCGCCCGGTGCATGGCCAGCGCCACCAGCCACGCGACCGCCGCCAGCAGGACCGGGACCCACGTCCAGGCCTTGTCGGAGAAGGCCAGCTGCGCCCACAGCAGGAACGCGACTGCGAGCACGGTCGCCGCCGCGCCGGTCCGAAGGCCCACGGCGTACGCCCGCTCACGGATCTCGCCGGTCGTCTTCAGCGACAGGAAGATCGCGCCGTGCGTCAGGAAGATGGCCACGAAGGTCAGGCCGCCGAGCAGCGCGAACGGGTTCAGCAGGTTAAAGAACCCGCCGGCGTACTCGATGCTGCCCTCGAACTCCTCGAGCGGCACCCCGCGGACGATGTTGCTGAAGGCCACGCCCCACAGCAGGGCGGGCAGCGCGGAGCCGAACACGATGGCGGCGTCCCAGCGGGCCCGCCAGGAGCCGTCCGAGCGCTTCGACCGGTACTCGAAGGCCACGCCGCGCACGATGAGCGCGACGAGGATGAGGAACAGGGGCAGGTAGAAGCCGCTGAACAGGGTCGCGTACCACTCCGGGAACGCCGCGAACGTGGCGCCACCGGCGACGAGCACCCACACCTCGTTGCCGTCCCAGACCGGGCCCAGCGTCGTGACGACGGCGCGCCGCTCAGCCTCGTTCTTGCCGACGACCGGCAGCAGCATGCCCACGCCGAAGTCGAACCCCTCGAGCACGAAGTACCCGATCCACAGGACCGCGATCAGGATGAACCAGACGGTCGTCAGTTCCATGATCAGTTCCTCTCAACCGTCAGTAGGAGATGGTCAGCGGGGCGTCGGCCTCGCGCTCGACGAAGGGATCGACCACCGCCTCGGGGGGACCCTGACGGACCGTGCGCACGATCAGGCCCACCTCGATGACGGCCAGGACCGCGTAGATCAGCGTGAAGCCGATCATGGTCGCCCACACCTCGCCGGCAGTCACGACCGGCGAGACCCCGGCCGCGGTCGGCATCAGGCCGAACACGATCCACGGCTGGCGGGCCATCTCGGTGAAGATCCAGCCGAAGCTGGCGGCGAACAGCGGCAGCAGCGGCACCAGGATGGCGACCCGCAGCGCCCAGGGGCTCGTCGGGCGACGGTCCTTGCGGTACGCCCACAGCGCCCACAGCGCCCACAGCGCGGCGAGCATGCCCACGCCGATCATCAGGCGGAACGTCCAGTAGGCCACCGGGATGTTGGGGGCGAAGTCGTCCAGGCCGGTCCACGCGTAGGTGGTGGCGTACTCCTCGTTGAGGTTGTTGATCCCCTGGACCTCGCCGTCCCACGTGCCCGTGGACAGGAAGGACAGCAGGTTCGGGATGGTGATCGCGAAGACTTCCTCCGAGCCGTCGAGCGTGCCGACCGTGAAGAGGGAGAAGTCGGCCGGGGCGGAGGTCTCGTACAGGGCCTCGGCGGCCGCCATCTTCATCGGCTGCTGCTCGGTCATGATCTTGGCGTCCATGTCGCCGGAGACGGTCACGAGGACCGCGGCGACCAGCGTCGTGATCGCGCCGAGCTTGAGCGTGGACTTGGCCACGTCGGCGGCCTTGTCCTTGAGCAGCAGGTACACCGAGATGCCCGCGACGAGGGCGCCGGCCACCATGAAGGAGGCCGACAGGGTGTGGAAGAACGCGATCACGGCGGTGTTCTGGGTGAGCACCTGGGCGAAGTCGTTGAGCTCGGCACGGCCGGTCTGCTCGTTGATCTCGTAGCCGACCGGGTGCTGCATCCAGGAGTTGGCGGCGAGGATGAAGTACGCCGAGAGCATGGTGCCCAGCGAGGCCAGCCAGATCGTGGCCAGGTGCAGCTTCTTCGGCAACCGGTCCCAGCCGAAGATCCACAGGCCGAGGAAGGTCGACTCGAGGAAGAACGCGAGCAGGCCCTCGATCGCCAGCGGGGCGCCGAAGATGTCGCCGACGAAGCGGGAGTAGTCGCTCCAGTTCATCCCGAACTGGAACTCCTGCACGATGCCGGTGACCACGCCCATCGCGAAGTTGATCAGGAAGATCTTCCCGAAGAACTTCGTCGCGCGCAGCCACTTCTCGTCGCCCGTGCGCACCCACGCGGTCTGCATGCCGGCGACCAGCCAGCTCAGGCCGAGGGTGATCGGCACGAAGAAGAAGTGGTAGACGGTGGTGATGGCGAA
>JALOLH010000121.1 GCA_025456065.1 Candidatus Nanopelagicales bacterium
ACTCCGGCTCGGGTCGAACCTCCGGCACGGGCACCGGCACCGCCTCGCCGTCGACCGCGACGGCGACCGGGACCGCCGACCGGTCGATCAGCGTCGGCCAGTAGATCCCGAAGGCGGTGCCCTCCGCCGGTGGGGCAGTCGGGAACATCCCCGGGTAGGCCGCGAGCGCCGACTCCACGACCGCCGACGTGAACGGCTTGCCCACCTTCTTCTGGTCGAGGTCCTTCACCGTGATCCGCAGGTGGCCCTGGGCCGCCGCGGTCGTCGTGGGATCGTCCGCGGCCACGTCGTCGAGGGCGACGTGCAGCGCTGCGACGTCCAGCGTGCTCGCGCCGGCGAGCGCCTCCGGGCTCGGCGCCGTTCGCCCCGCCGCCGGGTCACCGAGGGCCTCGTCGAGGCTGACGCCGGCGACCATGCGCAGGGCGAGGTCGGCCTTGGCGCGGGCCTCGCCGCCGGTCAGCACCAACGACATCGAGTTGCGATAGCCGGCGAAGCAGTTCACCGCCACCTTGAGCCGCTCGGGTGGGCGCGCCCCCCGAGTGCCGGTGATCGCGACCCGGTCGGCCCCGACCTGCGCGAGCTGCACCGTGTCGAACAGTGCGGTCACGTCGGGGTTCGGGTACTCCGGCCCCCCGATCTCGTAGACCAGCTGGGCGGTGACCGTCCCCACCGAGACGAGCCCTCCTGAGCCGCTGGGCTTGGTGATCACGCTGGAGCCGTCGGCGGCGACCTCGGCGATCGGGAACCCGGCGGGCCAGGACGGCACTTCGGCGAAGAACGCGTAGTTGCCACCGGTGGCCTGCGCGCCGCACTCGATGACGTGGCCCGCGGCGACTGCGCCGGCGAGCCGGTCCAGCGCCAGCCGGTCCCCCGACCGCGCAGCCTGGTACGACCAGCCGTGCCACCAGGCGGCTGGGCCGATGACCAGGGCCGCGTCCGTGATCCGCCCGGTGACGACCACGTCGGCGCCCGCGGCGAGCGCCTCGGTGACCGGTTCCCCCCCGAGGTAGGCGTTGGCCGTCATGACCATGCGCCCGCCCAGGGCCTCGCCGGTGTCGAGGTTGGGGAAGGCGGCAGGGTCGGCACGGACCGTGCCGAGCACGTCGTCGCCGGTCACCACGCCGATGCGCGGCGCCAGGCCCAGGTCGCCGGCGAGGGCCCCGAGGGCCTCGGCGCAGCCTGCCGGGTCCAGGCCGCCGGCGTTGCTGACCACCCGGATGCCCCGCTCCAGGCAGGTGCCGAGCACCTGCTCCATCTGCGCCAGGAACGTCCGCGCGTACCCCGATCCCGGTCCGTGCTTCATGCGCTGCCGGGCCAGGATGAGCATGGTGAGCTCGGCGAGCCAGTCGCCGGTCAGGACGTCGATCTCCCCGGACTCGACCAGCTCGCGCGCTGCCGAGAGGCGGTCACCCAGGAAGCCGGAGCAGTTGCCGATGCGAACGGGCGCGCGGCCTTCGGTGGCGTCAGTCACGTCCGGCAGTATCGCGCGGCCACCGGCCACCTCCCGCCCCGCCCCCGGTGCCGGGCGAGCACCGGGATTCGGGCACCGGTTGGGCGGTGCGCGGGCAGGCCGGCCTGGCGTACCGTGGGGCGATCCGAGCCGGTCCTGCCTGTATTGGGGGGGCCACCAGGGGGTGCGATGGCGAGCGGCGCGCATCCTGCCCACGCGGCGCCGGCGCGGTCGGTGGCCCCGACGACCGATCGTCCGGGGGAGCCGCGAGCGCCGCGACCCCCGACCGCCTGACGGCGCCGAGCACGACGGCCGGGACGCCCAGCGACGCAGGACGCGGACGCTGGCGGCAGCTGCTGCTCGTCCTGCTGGTGGCCGGCTCCCTCGTCGTTGCCGGCCTCATGGTCCTACGGGCACGCGATGCCGGGCAGCAGGCCGACGACGCCGCGGCCCGGGCACAGGCCGCCACGCTGGCCGCGCGGTCCAGCGCCGTGCGGGACGAGGATCCGCCGCTGGCCCTGGCCCTGGCCCTCGAGGCCGTCGTGGCCACCCCCGAGCCACTCGCGATCGCGCTCGCGGCGCTCGTGGACGCGCGACGGGCCGTCGCCGCCCCATCGTGGCAGCCCGTGGGCGAGGCGACCGCCACGTACGGGATGGGCACGTCCGTGAGCGCCAGCCCGGATGGCACCCGCATGGTGGTCGGGGGCAGCACCGCTCAGGGCCAGGGCGTCGTGCGGATCTTCGACACGGCCACCTGGCGGTCCGTCCGGGTCCGCATCGGACAGCTCGACAGGGTGACCGCCGTCGTGCACACCCCAGATGGGTCGCTGCTGGCTGCGGCCGGCACCGATGGCACCGTCCGACTGCTCGACCCCGAGACGGGCAGGCAGCGCAGCCGCCCCCTCGAGGTGCTCGCCGGCGAGGTGGTGGCCCTGGCGATCTCACCCGACGGGCGCCTGCTCGCCACCGCCGCCACGACGCCGGGCGGCGTCGGTCGTGTCCAGGTGTACGACCTGCTCACCCGGGAGCCGGAGGGGGCTGCCGCGACGAGCCAGACCGCCATCCGGGCGGTCGCCTTCGCGCCCGACGGCCGCATGCTCGCCTTCGACCGCGTGACCGCCGGCGGCTCGGACGCCGGGGTGCAGCGCTGGGACGTGCCGACTGGCCAGCCCCTCGGTGCTCCCCTGGTCGGTCACTTCGGCGCCATCGGCGCCCTGACGTTCAGCCCGGACGGCGGGCGGATCGCCTCCGCCGGCGACGACGGCACCCTGCGGCTCTGGGACTCCGCCTCGGGCGAGCCGCTCGGCTCGCCGCAGCCGGGGCACCGCGACCGCGTGACCGCCCTCAGGCACAGCCCGGACGGCTCGATGCTGGCCTCGACAGGAGCGGACGGGACCCTGCGGTTCTGGCAGGGCGCGGACGCCGAGCCGATCGGACAGCCCATGGTCGTCGGCGCGGAGCCGGCGGTGGCGCTGGACTTCGCCCCGGACGGCGACGAGCTCGCGACCCTCAGCACGACCGGAGTGGTGCAGCGCTGGGCGCCGGGGGAGGCGGACCCGCTCGGCCGGCCGCTGCCCGGCACCTCCATGGAGGAGCCGCTGCCGGGCCATGACGGAGGCGCCTTCGGGCTGGCCTGGTCCGGCGACGGCCGGTTGCTCGTCTCGAGCGGCGCAGACGCTGATCACGCGACGGGCACCGCCGTCGTGTGGGACGCGGGGTCCGGGGTCCAACGGGGTGCCGCGCTGGCGATCGCTCCCACCTCCGACGTGCTGGTCAGCCCGACCGGCGGCACGCTCGTCGCCGCCGCCGCAGACGTGGACGCTTGGGGGGCGGTCGGGCGCTGGACGTTCCCCGGCCTCTCGCCCGGAGCGCCCCTGCTCGGCCACCTCGACCGCGCCACACGGCTGGCGTTCTCAGCCGACGGCCGCCTGCTTGCGACGGCCGCCAACGGCCCGGAAGCCACCGCCGAGCTGCGGGTCTGGCGCATGCCCGAGGGGACGTCGACACAGGCTGTGCAGCTGGGCGAGGGCGACGTGCTCGGCCTGGCGTACGACCCGGATGGCAGCACCCTCGCCGCCGCCATCGCCAGTCCCGGTGGCATGGGGCACATCAGGCTCTCGGACGCCGCGTCTCCCGAGCGGGTGAGGCACACGTTGCGCGTACCTGATGAGGGCATGACCGCCGTCGCCTGGCACCCCGATGGCGAACAGCTCGCCTCGGGCGGGGCGAACGGGACCCTCCGGCGCTGGGATCCTGACGCGGGTTCGCAGCTGGGGCCACCGATGCTCGGGCATGCCGACGACCTGACCGACCTCGCCTACTCCCCCGACGGTCGCCTGCTGGTGAGCACGGGATGGGACCGCACGCTGCGGCTCTGGGACGCCCGCACGGGTGAGCCCGCCGGGACGATGGCCACCGACAGCCCTCTGGCGGCCGTGGCGGTGCGCGCCGACGGGCTCATCGCGACCGGTGACGCAGCCGGACGCGTGCTGCTGTGGGACCCGTTGGACCGCGCGG
>JALOLH010000122.1 GCA_025456065.1 Candidatus Nanopelagicales bacterium
GCTCGCGCGACGGGCACGCCGAAGCGGTCCGTCTTCGACGCCGTCGTGGCCGCCAAGGAGCGGTCGGGGTAGCGCCCGCACGTGCTCCGCGTTCACGCCGGCCGCGCGCGAGTCCATCCAACTTCGCGACCGCCGCGCGCGAGTGCATCCGACTCCACGCGGGCCGTGCGCGAGTGCATCCGGCTTCACGCCCGCCGCGCGCGAGTCCATCCAACATCGCGACCGCCGAGCGCGAGTCCATCCAACTTCGCGCGCGCGGAGTGCGGGTTCATCCAACTCCTGGCCCGCCGAACGGCCTCGAAGTTGGATGAAACCGCACGGCGCGGGGCGCGGCGGCGTCAGACCCAGGTGGGCAGCCACATGCGCAGCCGCCACTGCTCCTGCAGCAGCTCGGCACCAGTCCAGATCGGCATGAGGAACCAGGCGACCCCGACGACAGCCAGCAGCACGAGTGCGGCGGCGATCAGGCCGAACCGCCGCCGGGTCGGGCTCGCGTCGGCGCCCCCGGGCAGCCGGGCCAGCGAGATGGCGAGCATGCCTGCGAGGAAGGGGACGAGCGCGATCGCGTAGAAGGTGAAGATCGTGCGCTCGTGGAACACCAGCCACGGCACCCAGCCGGCGAGGTAGCCGACCAGCAGGGCACCGCTGCGCCAGTCCCGGGCAGCGACGGCGCGCCACGCGTTGTGCACCAGCGCCAGCAGGCCCGCCCACCAGATGACGGGGTTCCCGACGGCGAGGACTGCCGAGCGGCAGTCGGGCCCGCAGCTCAGGCCCTCTCGCTCGAAGGCGAACGACGTCGGCCGCGACATGAAGGGCCACGACCACGCGCTCGACTGGTAGGAGTGCGCCGACTCCAGTCCGACATGGAACCGCCAGGCGGCCTGGTGGTAGGCGGCCAGCGAGCGCAGGGCGTCCGGGAGCAGTGGCCAGCCTCCGGGGTTGCTGGCCGCCCAGTCGCGGTCGTAGCCCCCGTCGGTGAGCAGCCAGCCCGCCCACGTCGCCACGTACACCGCGAGCGCGACCGGGACGATGGACAGGAAGGCCGGAAGGACGTCACGGCGCGCCACGGCGCGCAACGGCCGGGCCACGCCGAGCGCACGGCGCAGCTGGACGTCCCAGGCGACGGTGAGCAGCCCGAACGCGGCGACGTACCAGAGTCCGCTCCACTTGACCCCGCAGGCCAGTCCGAGGGCGACCCCCGCGGCGAGCCGCCACGGCCGCCACCCGAGGCGCGGCCCCGCGCCCGCGACGGGCAGCCCGGGAGGTTCGTCACGGCGCTCGTCGAGGCGACGCCGCACCGTGTCCCGATCGAGCAGCAGCAGGCCGAACGCAGCGAGCACGAGGGCCATCAGCGTGATGTCGAGCAGTGCGGTGCGGCTCATCACGATGTGCAGGCCGTCGAGCGCGACGAGCAGGCCGGCGACCGTGCCGACGACGTCGGAGCGGGTGAGCCGCCGGACGATCCGCGCGGTCATCAGCACCGTGAGGGTCCCCACGACCGCCACCCCGAAGCGCCAGCCGAACGGGGTCACCCCGAACGCCCACTCCCCTGTCGCGATCACCCACTTGCCGATGGGCGGGTGGACGACGAAGGCGGGGGCGTCGGTGAAGATGTCCAGGGCGTCCCAGGGGGCGTCGCTGGCCAGGATCCGTTCGTCGGCCCCCTCCACCGCCTCACGCTCGGCCCCGAAGCGCAGCAGCGCCAGGGCGTCCTTCACGTAGTAGGTCTCGTCGAAGACGATCGCGTCCGGTCGGCCGAGGTGGGGCAGCCGGAACAGGCCGGCCAGCACGGTGACCAGCAGCGGACCGATCCAGCCGGCCCAGCCGTGCGAGGGCAGCCGACGGTGCAGCAGCCGCCCGTCGTGCGCCAGTGACGCGGGATGGCCGGTGGGCACGTCGGGAGCCGGATCCTCGGTCCGGACGGCCGGCGGTGCGCTCACGGCGTCATGCTAGGTCGCTCACCCCTCGCTGGCCGCCGACTCGGCCGCCGGCTCCGCCATCTGCTCGGCCGCCGGCTCCGCCCCCTTCGCGGGGGCGGCCCGCTTCGTCGGCGCCCGCTTGGCCGGGGCGGCGCGCTTGGCGGCCGCCCGCTTCGTCGGCGCCCGCTTGGCCGGGGCCGCCCGCTTCGCCGCCGCGGTCGCCCCCGTGGAGCCGGCTGCCGTGGCCCCGGGCTGCCGGGACCGATCGACCCCGGCGTCCGCGTCGGGGACCTGGCCGGAGTGCACGCCGACCGTGGCATGCGCCCCGGGATCGGCGATGGCCAGCACGGCGTCGAACCCCGCCCGCAGGTGCTCCAGGAACTGCTCGGGATCGGTGATCGCGCGGGTGTCGATGTTCACGCCCACGTAGGCGACGCCGGCGTAGGTCATCAGGCCGATGTTCGCGGCGGCGCCGGCCTTGGGGGCGAACGGCACGATCGCCTGCACCTGCGCGCCAGCCGCGAAGAGCGGGATCGGCGGGCCCGGCACGTTCGTGCAGGCGACGTCGACCCCCTTCATCATCCCGGCCGCCACGGAGGTCGCCGCCGCCTGCGGCAGTGCGGTGAGCAGGCGGTAGATGGTGTCGGAGATGACCAGGGCCGGCTCGGTGCGGGCCTGCTTGAGGATGGGCGACAGCCGCTTGATGCGCACCACCGGGTCGCCCCCGTCGACCGGCATCGGGAAGCGGGCAGGGACCCAGCGGTTGCCCCCCGAGCTGTCGTCGGAGGTACGCATGTTGATGGGCATGTTGATGCGGACGTAGTCGGCAGGGGCGGCGTTCGCCTCGTGGTAGGTGGCCAGGCCGCCGGAGACCGCGGCCATGAAGGCGTCGTTGAGCGTGCCGCCCGCCTCCTTGGCTGCGGCCCGGAACGGCCGGAACGGCACCGCGATGACCGCCATGTGGGTCGACAGCGACCGTCCGTGCATGAGCGGGCTGAGCGGCTCGTTCGCCGGGGCGAGCAGGCGGGCGGCGGACTGCGCGAGGGCCGCCGCGTCGACCGCCGTCGCACCGGGATCCGCCAGCGCACGCTCGGCCAGGCCGAGTCCCCCCTCGACGAGGCGCCGGCCCCGCCGCATCGCGCCCTGGCCCAGGAACTGCGCACCGTTGACGATGCGCCCGGGCAGGTCCAGGACGGTGGGCCGCGGGGGGGCCGGCATCGGCCCGAGGTCCGCGGTCGGCTCTCGCGTGAGGTCGAACAGGGAGGCCGCCATCGCCATGCCGCCCACCCCGTCGGTGATCGCATGGTGCAGCTTGATGATGACCGCGGCTCGATCGCCGTCGAAGCCCTCGACCAGCGCCATCTCCCAGAGCGGGCGGTCGCGGTCGAAGTCCTGCTCGCCGAGCTGCTCGGCGATGCGCATCAGCGGGCGGTCCGTCCCGTCGCCGGGCACGTGGTAGCGCTTCACGTGGTACGACAGGTCGAAGTTGGGGTCGTACTCCCAGCGCGGCGGGATCAGGGAGACCGGATTGCCGATCACGCGCTGGCGCAGCTTCGGCACCGCGAGGGACATCCTGGTGACCCGCTCGAGGAGCACGTCGACGTCCGGCGCGCGGTCCAGGACGGTCATCGCCACGATCACCGAGCGGAGCACGGGATCCTGCTCGACGCCCCACATCACCGCGTCGAAGGCCCCCATGCGGTCGAGCCTGTCGTCGGTCATGACCTCCCCTTCCTGCCGTGCGTTCCGGAGCCCGACGCTAGTGGCCGGACCGCGCGGATGCGCGGGGGTGGGTCGCTCCAGCGTGCCCTGCGGCGGATGCGCAGGACGCGCGACATTTGGTGCCCCGCCCGCGCACTGCGGTACACTCGTGGCCCTCCAGAGGGGCTGTAGCGCAGCTGGTAGCGCACCTCGTTCGCATCGAGGGGGTCAGGGGTTCGAGTCCCCTCAGCTCCACGCATGGTGAAGGCCCGCGGTCGTCCCCGCGGGCCTCTGCCATGCGTGCCGGGCGAGCACGGGGGGACTCGGGAGGAGGATCGCC
>JALOLH010000076.1 GCA_025456065.1 Candidatus Nanopelagicales bacterium
GGCGATGGCCGAAACGGCCCTCAACTCGGGGGATACCGCATGGATCCTCACGAGCGCCGCTCTCGTCCTGCTGATGCTGCCGGGCCTGGCCCTCTTCTACGGCGGCATGACACGCAGCAAGAGCGTGCTGAACATGCTGATGATGG
The DNA here is from genome assembly GCA_025456065.1 of Candidatus Nanopelagicales bacterium. GTDB lineage: Bacteria > Actinomycetota > Actinomycetes > S36-B12 > CAIYMF01 > Prado023. The sequence goes on from JALOLH010000076.1 coordinate 147, forward strand.
TCATGGGCGCCCTGGCCCTGGTGGGCGTCCTCTGGGTGCTCTACGGCTACTCGATGACCTTCGCTGAGGGGGGACCGTTCCTGTCCAGCCCCCTGACCTACTTCGGCCTCGAGGGGCTGATGACCGACGACCCGGAGGCGGCCTTCCCGGCGATGGCCTTCGTGGCCTTCCAGGCGATGTTCGCGGCGATCACCGTTGCCCTCATCGCCGGCGCCGTGGCCGACCGCATGAAGTTCTCCTCCTGGATGGTCTTCGGCGCCTTCTGGGCCACCCTGGTCTACTTCCCGGTCGCGCACTGGGTGTGGAGCGCGGACGGCTGGATCTTCAACGGGCAGGGCCCGCTCAACGGCGTCCCGGCGATCGACTTCGCTGGTGGCACCGCCGTCCACATCAACGCCGGTGCTGCCGGCCTGGCCCTGGCGATCGTCCTGGGCAAGCGCCTGGGCTGGCCGCGGACGCCGATGAAGCCGCACAACCTCCCGCTGGTCATGCTCGGCGCGGGCCTGCTGTGGTTCGGCTGGTTCGGGTTCAACGCGGGCTCGGCGCTGGCGGCGAACAACACCGCGGCCGTGGTGTTCCTCAACACCTTCGCGGCGACCTGCGCAGCGGTCATCGGCTGGCTGGTGACTGAGAAGATCCGCGACGGTCACGCGACCAGCCTCGGGGCCGCCTCCGGCATCGTCGCCGGCCTGGTCGCGATCACCCCGGCCGGCTCCGCCGTGAGCCCGTTGGGCGCCCTGATCCTGGGCCTGGTCTCCGGTGTGCTCTGCGCGCTGGCGGTCGGGCTGAAGTACCGCTTCGGCTACGACGACTCGCTGGACGTGGTCGGCGTGCACCTCGTGGGTGGCCTCGTCGGCACCCTGCTGATCGGGTTCCTCGCCACGGAGGCAGCCCCGGCCGGGGTCAACGGGCTGTTCTACGGTGGCGGTGTCGGCCAGCTCTGGTCGCAGACGTTCGCCGCGGTCACGGTCATGCTGTACTCGCTGGTCGTGGCCGGTGTCATCGGCCTGGTGCTGAAGAAGACCATGGGCGTCCGCGTGAACGAGGACGACGAGGTCACCGGCATCGACACGGCGGTCCACGCCGAGGTCGCGTACGAGCTCGGCCAGTCCGGTGGTGGCGGTGCCTTCGCGGGCATCGGCCAGCACGCAGCCCGTTCCAAGGAGGAGGTGACGGCATGAGGCTCGTGACCGCGATCATCAAGCCGTTCAAGCTGGAGGACGTCAAGAGCGCCCTGGAGGCCTACGGGATCCACGGCCTGACCGTCTCCGAGGCCAGCGGCTACGGCCGCCAGCGCGGGCACACCGAGGTGTACCGCGGTGCCGAGTACACGGTGGACCTGGTGCCTAAGGTGCGCGTCGAGGTCCTCGTGGAGGACGACGACGCCTCGGCGGTGGTCGACGTGATCGTCAAGAGCGCGTCGACGGGGCGGATCGGGGACGGCAAGGTGTGGACGGTCCCGGTCGAGACCGTGGTCCGCGTCCGCACCGGCGAGCGGGGCCCTGCCGCGCTGTAGCCGTCGCTGCCGTGGCCGTCGGGGGCGGGGCCTGGTGGATGCTCCACCCCCGACGGCCACACCGCAGGGCCGCAGGATCGGCCGTCCGGGCCTCCCACCGGGCGGCCGATCCCGCGTTCCGGGACGGGCGGGGTACACCCGCCGCTGGCGCTGCACACCAGGCGGGCCGGGCTTCCCAACCCCGCCACGGATCCCCGCAACCCCCATCCCCGACGCCCGGGCCCCGGCCCCCAAGGCCCGGCACCGAACCCCCGGGCCACGCCCCGCGCCACCCCAAGCCAGGCCCCGGCGCACTCCCAGGCCCGGCCCCCCAGGCCCCGGCGCCAGCCCGGCGCACCCCAAGGCCCGGCACCGAACCCCCGGGCCACGCCCCGCGCCACCCCAAGCCCCGGCGCCGCCCCGGCGCCAGCCCCCGGGGCCCCCGCTCCTTCCCCGGCAGCCCCGCATCCCGCCCCGAGAGGACCCCATGACGGCTCCGACCTCCGAGCTCCCGCCGGCCACGGCCTTCCTGGCCGCGCGGGCCGCGCTGCTCGAGGCGCCGGGTCGCCCGTCCGCGCAGGCGCGCCGGGCGCTCACGGCCCTCACCGACGACTGGCTGGTGACCCTGTTCACCCAGTCCGGGGCCGCCCAGCGCGGCGCCACCCTCGTCGCGGTCGGCGGGCACGGCCGCGCCGAGCTGAGCCCCGGCAGCGACCTCGACCTGCTCCTGCTGCACCCCGGGGGACCGATCGCCGACGTCGCCGATGCGCTCTGGTACCCGGTCTGGGACTCCGGCCTGCGCCTCGACCACGCCGTGCGCACCGTGGCCGAGGCCCGGCGGATGGCGGCCAACGACGTGCGCGTCGTGCTCGGCCTGCTCGACGCGCGGACCCTCGCCGGCGACGACACCATGACCCAGGCGCTCAAGGCCTCGGTCCTGGCCGACTGGCGGGCCCTGGCCGCCAACCGGCTGCCCGACCTGCACGCCTCGGTGCGCGAGCGGGCCGCGGCGAACGGCGACCTCGCGCACCTGCTCGAACCCGACCTGAAGGAGGCCCACGGCGGCCTGCGCGAGCTCACCGTGCTCCGCGCGGTCTCCGCGTCCTGGCTCTGCGACGCGCCGCACGCCGAGCTCGGGCCCGCCAAGGCGCTGCTGCTCGACACCCGCGACGCGCTGCACCGCACCGCCGCCCGTCCCACCGACCGGCTCACCCATCAGGAGCAGGCCGGCGTCGCGGCCGTGCTCGGCCTGCCCGACCAGGACGCCCTGCTCCGTGCGGTCTCGGGAGCCGGTCGTTCGATCGGCGTGGCCTCGGACGCCACCTGGCACGCCGTCCTGCGCACCCTGCGCGCGCGGCCGAAGCCCGGGCTGAAGAAGCTCGGTCGGCGCCCGGTGCGCCGCAGCCCCCTCGCCGAGGGGGTGGTGCTGCAGGACGGCGAGGCCGTCCTGGCCGCCGAGGCGCGCCCCGATCGCGACCCCGTGCTGGTCCTGCGGGCCGCGGCCGCCGCGGCGCAGTCGGGCGTCCTGCTCGGGCGGCACGCGGTCAGCCGCCTCGCGGCCGAGTCCGCCCCGATGCCGGTGCCCTGGCCGGCGCCGGCCCGCGACGCGCTCGTCTCGCTGCTGGGCGCCGGCCGGGCCGCCGTCCCCGTCTGGGAGGCCCTGGACCAGGCCGGCATCATCGCCACGCTCATCCCGCACTGGGACGTCGTCCGCTCCGCGCCGCAGCACAACCCGGTCCACCGGTTCACGGTCGACCGGCACCTGCTCGAGGCTGCCGTGCAGGCCTGTGCCTTCGCCCGCGACGTCCATCGTCCCGACCTGCTGCTCGTCGGCTGCCTGCTGCACGACATCGGCAAGGGCCGGCCCGGCGTCGACCACACCGATGCCGGGGTCGGGCTCGTGGCCGAGATCGCGCCGCACCTCGGCTTCGACACCGAGGACACCGAGACGCTGGTCGCCCTGTGCCGGCACCATCTGCTCCTGCCCGAGACCGCGACGCGGCGCGACCTCGACGACCCGCACGTGATCGACACCGTCGCCACGGCAGTCGGCAGTGCGGAGGTGCTCGAGCTGCTCGCGGCGCTCACCGTCGCCGATGCGCTGGCGACCGGACCGCTGGCCTGGACCTCGTGGAAGCGCCAGCTCGTGACCGAGCTGGTCCAGCGGACCCGCGGCGTGCTCGCCGGGGAGCAGGTGCCGGTCGCGCCGAGGATCAGCGAGGACCAGTGGGCGATGGCCGCGGGGGACGGGGTGCGGGTGCTGCTGCAGGAGCATGACGGCGGCTACGACGTCACCGTTGGCGCCCCCGATCGGGTCGGCCTGCTCGGGCTGGTGGCCGGCGTGCTCTCGATGCACCGGCTCGAGGTGCGCGCCGCGCTGACCCAGACGGTCGGCGACCGGGCCGTCGAGGTGTGGAGCGTGAACCCCCTGTTCGGCGAGCCGCCGGCGGCGGACCGGTTGCGCGAGGACATCCGGCGCGCCCTGGCCGGGCAGCTCGACGTCGCCGCGCGGCTGGCGGCTCGGGATGCGGCGGTCCGCCGCCCGGACGCGCCGGAGACGCTGCCCGCCCGGGTCGAGGTGATCGAGGGCGCGTCGAGCCGCGCGACCGTCCTCGAGGTGCGCGCCCACGACGCGCCGGGCCTGTTGCACCGGGTCGGCACGGCGATCGCCAGCACCGGCACGGACATCACGGCGGCGCGGGTCTCCACGCTCGGCTCGGAGGTGGTCGACGTGTTCTTCCTGGTCGACCGTCGTGGCCAGCCGCTCGCACCGGACCTCGCCGAGGCCGTGGCGGAGGCGGTGGCCGAGTCCCTGGCGGCGGGCGAGGACCCCGCGCTGGCGGGGTGACCGGCGTCAGGCGCGGCCCGCGCAGAACGCCGCCACCCAGGCCCGCACCCGATCGTCGTAGAAGGCGGCGGTGTCCGGGTAGATCCAGTGCAGCTGGCCGGTGACCTCGAGCGTCACCAGGCCGTGCCACAGGGCCCATCCGCCGAGCATCCGGGGCACCAGCCCGGCGGGCAGGTCGGGGGCGAGCGCGTGGAGCTGGTCGAGCAGGGCAGTCTCCTCGGCCGTCGTGGGCCGGCGCTCCGGCGGGGGAGCGGCCACCCGGCCGTCGCCCCAGGCCAGGGCCGCCAGCGTGAAGAACACCCGGCCCATGGCCCGGTTCGCGGCCACCGTCGGGCCATCCGCGGGTGCCTGGTACCCCGGGACCGGGGTGCCGAAGATGAGCAGGAACCGGTTCGGCTCGGCCACCGCCCAGGCACGGTACGCGCTGATCGCCCGGAGCAGGGCCGCGACCGGGTCGTCGAGGGGCGGCGGTGCTGCCAGGACGTCGGCGGCGGTCCCGCCGGGCGGCTCCGCCAGCGGCAGCCCGGCTGCGGCGGCCACCGCCGCGGCCAGGTCCCGGTAGGCGTCCACGAGCAGGTCCGTGAGCAGCGCGTCGCGGCCGTCGTAGTACCGATAGAGCCCGGCCGGGCTCATGCCGATGGCGCGCGCCACGCCCCGGATGGACAGGGCGGCGGCGCCCTCGGTCGCGACCTGCTCGAGGGCAGCGCGCTTGATCTGGGCGACAGTGGTGGCGCGAGCACGCTCCCGGCGGTTCGGCATGGGCCCAGCCTAGAGGGCGACCGCCCCGGAGGCGAACGATGCTTGCAGTGCGAACAGCGTTCGCATATGATGGTGGCATGACCGATGAGCCTCGCATCCATGTCGTCCTCGGCGCCTCCGGAGCCGCCGGCTCCGCCATCGTCGCCGCCCTCACGGGCGAAGGACTGCCGACCAGGGCGGTCGCCCGCGCCGCCCGGCCGTCGACCGCTCCCGCTGGCGTGTCCTGGGCGTCCGCCGACATCACCGATCCGGCCTCCCTGCACCGGGCGATCGTCGGCGCCGGGGTGGTGTTCATGGCCGCCCAGCCGCCGTACCACCGGTGGCCGCAGGAGTTCCCCGCGATGCTCGACGCCGTCGTCGGGGCGACCGAGGCGGCCGGGGCCCGGCTGGTGATGGTCGACAACCTCTACGCCTACGGCCCGGGCGCGAGCCCGATGGTCGAGTCGTCCCCGCAGGCGGCCACCGACCACAAGGGCAGGACGCGCGCGGCCATGACCGACCGGCTGCTGCGGGCGCACCGAGCGGGCCGGCTCGAGGTGGTGATCGGCCGGGCGTCGGACTACTTCGGACCGGGCGCGGACAACTCGGGCATCACCGCGCTGGCGATCGAGCCGGTCAGCGGCCGGGGGCCGCTGCGGTGGCTGGTGCGCCTCGACGTCCCGCACTCGTGCGCCTACCTGCCGGACGTGGCCCGCGCCTACGTGGCGCTGGCCCAGGCCCCGGACGTCGCCGGGCAGGTCTGGCACCTGCCGCACGCTCCTGCGGTGACCGGGGCGCAGTTCCTCGGGATGGTGAACGCGGCGCTCGAGGAGGCCCGGCCCACGCGCGCGCTCGGCGCCTGGATGCTGCGGGCGGCGGCCCCGGTCCATCGCATCTCGCGGGAGATGCTCGGCATCGCCTACCAGTGGGGCGAACCGTTCGTGGTCCACGACGCACGGTTCCGCGCCAGGTTCCCGGACTTCGCCGTCACGCCGCTGCCCGAGGCGGTCGCCGCCACGGTGGCCCACCAGCGCCGGCACGCCCGGGCCGCCTGACCCACCGGAGGGGACCACGTCGGCTCGAGCCGTCCGCCCGGCAGGCGGGATCGTCAGGGCGGCGGCACGACCCACCCGAGGGCGATGGCGTGGCCCTGGATCCGACGGGCCAGGTTGACGTCGCGCTGGGTCAGCCCGCCCGCGTCGTGGGTGGTCAGGCGGAAGGTGACGCGACGGTGCCGCACGTCGATGTCCGGATGGTGGTTCGCCGCCTCCGCCGACGTGGCGGCCCGTCGCACCAGCTCGACGGCCGCCGGGAACGTGTCCATGGCGTAGGTGGTGGTGATGGCCTCGCCGTCGCGCTGCCAGCCGGGCAGGCCGGCCAGCGCGGTGCCGGCCTCGGCGTCGCTCAGTCGCGGGGTGTCGACCACGGGCGCGATGGTGGCACGACCAGCGGCCGGCGGCCACCCGGGGCGCGGGCCGCAGGATCCAGGGCGCTTCTCGGGGGCGCCGGCCGCGACCGGAGCGCGCCTGCGCGCCGGTCGCCCTGCGGTTACCGTGACCCGGTGCGCCAGCTGCTGCCCGACCCGGGTGATCTCGACGAGCCCGACCTGCTCGCGCGGTACGGCTGGCCCGGGCCCGAGTGGGTGCGTGCCTGCATGGTGATGGGGCTGGACGGCGGCATCGCCGGGCCCGATGGCCGCTCGCGCTCGATCTCGTCGCCCGCCGACCGCGCCGTGCTCGCCGCCACCCGCGCACGCGCCGACGCCGTGCTCGTCGGGGCGGCGACCGTGCGCGCCGAGGACTACGCCGCCATGCGGGCGAGGCCGTCGCACGCCGTCGAGCGGCAGGCGGCCGGGCAGCGCGCCGCGCCGGTGCTGGCCGTCGTCACCGCGACGTGCCGCTTCGACTGGGCGGCGGCCCGGTTCACCGCGTCCGAGGAGCCGCCGCTCGTGCTCACCACCGGCGCTGCCGCGGGCCCGGATCGTGCCGCTGCCGCCGCAGCCGGCTGCGAGGTCCTGGTCGTCGGGGAGCAGCGGGTCGATCCGGCCCGGGCCGTCGCCACGCTGCGGCAGCGCGGCCTGGGCCGGGTCACCTGCGAGGGCGGCCCCGGGCTGCTGCGCCAGATGCTCGCCGCGGACCTGGTGGACGAGCTGGACCTCACCCTGGCCCCGGCCGTCGGCGGCCAGGCGCCGGCCGTCGCCGCGCTGGCCGGGCTGGCCGCCATGCGCCTGGCCCACGTGCTCGAGGCCGACGGATGCCTGTTCACCCGGTACGTGCGCCCCGGAGGTGCCTGATGCTGAGCCTGCGCGCCCTGGCCGACCTGGCCGACGCCCACCACGCCGAGCTCGACAAGCCGGTGGCACCACTGCGGATCGCCGGCGTGACCCACGACCTCGACGCCGAGCCGATGCTCATGGGGGTGGTGAACCTCTCGCGCGACTCCACCTACCGGGACTCCGTGGCGGTCTCCACCGAGTCGGCGGTGCGACGGGCGCGGATCCAGTACGCGCAGGGCGCCGGCCTCGTGGACATCGGGGCGGAGTCCACGACGCTGCGCGCCGACCGGGTCGGCGAGCGGGCGCAGGTGGCCGCACTCGTCCCCGTGGTCGAGGCGCTCGCTGCCGAGGGGATCCCGACCTCGGTCGAGGCCTACTCCCCGTCGGTGGTCGCGGCCTGCCTGGCCGCCGGCGCGAACGTGGTGAACCTCACCGCCGGCACCAACCTCGAGCCGATCTACGAGGCAGCCGCCACCCATGACGCGGCCGTGGTCCTGTGCTTCGTGCCGAACGCGACCGTGCGGGAGGTCGCCGAGGTGACCCTCGACCGCGACCCGCTGCCGCTGCTCGAGGACTGGTTCGGCGAACGGCTGGACCAGGCGCGGGCGCACGGCGTCACGCAGGTGGCGATCGACCCGGGCCTCGGCTTCTTCTACGCCAACCTGACCGATCCGCTGACCCGGGCGCGCCACCAGGCCCAGGTGCTGCTGAGCTCGTTCCGCCTGCGCACGCTCGGCGTGCCCGTGTGCCAGGCGCTGCCGCACGCGTTCGACCTGTTCGAGGAGGAGTTCCGCACCGCCGAGGGGTTCTTCGCGGTCCTGGCCCGGCTCGGCCGCGTGAACATCCTGCGCACGCACGAGGTCGCGCGGGTGGCCGCAGTGCTGCGCTCCCTCGACGCCCTCACCTGAGCCCGGCGGCACCGCCGCCGGCTGCTGGGGCAGCCGCAACGAGCAGCGCGCCAGCCGGGTTGTTGCAAAACGTTCGCAACAACCTAGGCTTGGTCAGGCCGACCGAAGGAGCACCATGCACATCCCAGACGGGTTCATCGACGCCCCGGTCTCCGCGGCCGCCGGCGTGCTGGCCATCGGCGGGATCGCCGTGGCCCTCAAGCGCTCGAGCCGCGAGCTGGACGACCGCACCGCCCCCATGGCGGGCCTGGTCGCGGTCTACATCTTCGCCGTCCAGATGCTGAACTTCCCGGTCGCGGCCGGCACCAGCGGGCACCTGCTCGGCGGCGCGCTGGCGGCCATCCTGGTCGGTCCATGGACCGGGGCCCTGGCGGTCTCGGTGGTCCTGCTGGTCCAGGCGCTCATGTTCGCCGACGGCGGCCTGAGCGCACTCGGGCTCAACATCGTGACGATGGCCTTCGTGACCGTCGCGGTGGCCTGGCCGGTGTTCCGCCTGCTGGTCCGCGTCCTGCCGCGATCGAGGGGTGCCTGGACCGGCGCCTCGTTCGTGGCGGCCCTGGTCTCCGTCCCGGCCTCGGCCGCGGCGTTCGCCCTCTGGTACGCGATCGGTGGGACGGGCACCTACGCGGTCGGCACCGTCCTGGCGGCCATGGTCGGCACGCACGTGCTGATCGGGCTCGGGGAGGGCCTGATCACCGCGCTGACCGTGGGCGCGGTGCTCGCGGCGCGGCCGGACCTGGTGTACGGCGTGCGCGACCTGCTGCCCCGGCCCGAGCTGCGGCCCGCGACCCGGGCGGCCGAGGGGAGCCCGGCATGAGCACCGCGCGTCGCGGCCTCTGGGCGGTCATCGGGATCGGCCTGGTCGTCTCGCTGGCCCTCGCGGGGATCGTGAGCTTCTACGCGAGCAGCGACCCGGACGGCCTGGAGAAGGTCGCCGAGGACATCGGCTTCATCGAGTCGGCACAGGACTCGGCGACCGCTGGCTCACCCCTCTCGGACTATGCCGCTGTCGGGGTCGAGGACCCCCGGTTGTCGGTCGGGATCGCCGGGGTCGTCGGCGTGCTGCTCACCGCCGCGATCGCCTTCGGGCTGTTCCTGTGGCTGGGCAGGCGGCATCGGGCAGGTGCTGGCAGCGTGGCTGCGGAGGGGGCCGGCTCGCCCTGATGGCCGCCATCACGCGGGCCTCGGGCGGCCAGGGCCACCGGCACGGGCACGACGTCGGCGAGCAGTGGCCACGCCGGTGCAGCAGATGTGGGCCTTCGGGGTGTACCTGGGCATGCTGGTCGCCCTGGCCGCCCTGAGCCGGCTGCCGGCCCGCGTCGTGCTGCCCCGCATGGTGGTCGAGGTGCCGTTCCTGCTGTTCGCCGCGCTCATGCCGTTCACCGGCCCGGACCCCCAGACCGTGGTGCTCGGCATCGACCTCTCGGTCCCCGGCCTCTGGGCGGCGTGGGGCATCGTCGCGAAGGGCACGATCGGCGTGCTCGGCGCGATCATCCTCGCCGCCACCACCCCGGCGCGTGACCTGCTGGCCGGGCTGCGCGCGCTGCACGTCCCGCCGCTGCTGGTGCAGATCGCCTCGTTCATGCTGCGCTACCTGCACGTCGTCGGCGACGAGATGGCCCGCATGCGGGTGGCTCGCGAGTCGCGCGGGTTCGAGGCGACCGGGCTGCGCTCGTGGCCGGTCCTCGGGCAGTCCGCCGGAGCGCTGTTCATCCGTTCCTACGAGCGCGGCGAGCGGGTCCACCTGGCGATGCTCAGCCGGGGCTACACCGGCACGATGCCGATCCTGGACGACCTGCGGGCGAGTCGCGCCCAGTGGCTGGTCGGCCTGGTCCTGCCGCTCGCCGGGCTCCTGGTGTGCCTGCTCGCGTGGGGGGTGCAGCAGTGAGCGAGCTGCTCGACCCGGCACGGGTCGACGCGAGCGGGGGCGGGGACGTCGGGCTCCCCGCGAGCCTCGCCGTCGCGGGGCTGGCGTACGCCTACCCGGACGGTCACCAGGCGCTCTACGGGATCGACCTGCGCATCGAGCGCGGCGAGCGGGTCGCCCTGCTCGGCCCGAACGGGGCCGGCAAGACCACCCTCGTGATGCACCTCAACGGCATCCTCGGCGGGGGGCTGGGCACCGTCGACGTGGCTGGCATCCGGGTCGACCGCGAGGACCGGACCGCCATCCGCGAGGTCCGCCGACGGGTGGGGATCGTCTTCCAGGATCCGGATGACCAGCTGTTCATGCCCTCGGTGCGCGAGGACGTCGCCTTCGGGCCGGCGAACATGGGCCTCTCGGGCGACGCACTGCAGGCCCGCGTCGAGCACGCCCTCGAGCTGGTGGGGATGGGCGACCACGCCGACCGGCCCCCGCACCACCTGTCGTTCGGCCAGCGTCGCCGGGTGGCCGTGGCCACGGTGCTGTCGATGGAGCCGGAGATCCTCGTGCTCGACGAGCCCTCGAGCAACCTCGACCCCGCCAGCCGCGAGGAGCTCGCCGACATCCTGCGTTCGCTGGACGTGACGATCCTGATGGTCACCCACGACCTGCTCTACGCCCTCGAGCTGTGCGAGCGGGCGCTCGTGATGGCGGAGGGCCAGATCGTGGCCGACGGGCGCACCCGCGAGGTGCTCGGGGACGCCGAGCTCATGGCCCGGCACCGGCTGGCGCTGCCGCGGGGCGTCACCCTGGCCGACTGACGCCCGCGGGTGGTGCCCCGCCCGGCGGACCGCCGGCCCACGCGAACGGCGGGCGGGCGGATGCGCCGGCAGGCGGACGCGCGGGCGGATGCGCGGGCCGACGGATGCGCGGGCGGACGGACTGGCGTGGCCCGTCAGGGCGAGGCCTCCCCGGCCCCCTCGGCCAGGGACTTCAGCTGGGCCAGCGTCGCGCGCATCGTCGCGCGGTTGTGCTCGTCGCGCGGCTCCGGGATGAGGGCCTCGCCGACGATCCGGACCAGCGCCCCGCGCGGCCCCGACCGCCGATCCACCCACTCCTCGGTCACCCGGCACCCGCCGCGCAGGGGCTCGATCGTGTAGCGCCAGCTCGAGACGGGTGCGCCCAGCCAGACGTCGAAGGCGAACACCCGGCCGCGTTCGGCCTCGGTGACGCGGCACCAGGTGGCCCAGCGGAACGGCCCGGACCGGTTCGTGCCCACGAAGGTGTCGCCGGCCCGCAGGCGCTGGCCGGCCCCGAACGCGCCGGTGGCCTCGGGGGACAGCCGGCCGATCGCGGCCACGTCGGCGATCAGGTCGTACACGGCCTCGGGGCTCGCCGCGATCCGCGTCGACTCCTCCACGGGCGTGTCGAAGCACGGGGGGATCCGCATGTCCGTGAGTGTAGGGACGGGGAGCGACTCCGGCAGCGGGTCGTACCCTGTGCGCCGTGGATGCCCGGCTGCCCGGTGCGCCGATCCCGCTGGGCGGGATCGCGAACCTGCGTGACCTCGGCGGCTGGACGACCCCGGACGGCCGGCTCGTGCGCCACGGGCTGGTCTACCGGTCGGCCGGCCTGGGCTGGGCGGAGGAGTCCGACATCGCGGCCCTGGCCGACCTGGGGATCCGCACCGTGTACGACCTGCGCAGCGTCCGGGAGCGCTCCGAGTCGCCCGATCGCCTCCCGGCGGGCGCTGCCGGCGTGGTGGTGGACGTGCTCGGCGACCAGCTCGCCGCGGTGCCCGCGCACATGCTCGACCTGCTCGACGACCCGCCGCGCGCCTCGGTCGCGCTGCGCGCGGGGGTGGGCGCGTCCCTGCTCGAGCAGGCCTACCGCGATTTCGTGACGCTGCCCAGCGCCCACGCCGCCTACCGCCGCCTCTTCACGGGGATGCTCGACGGCGATCGGCCCGCCGGGCTCGTGCACTGCACCACGGGCAAGGACCGCACCGGTTGGGCCGCCGCGGTGCTGCTGCTCGTGCTCGGCGTGCCCGAGGACGCCGTCTACGCCGAGTACCTGCTGACCAACGCGCAGCTGCTGCCGGCCCTCGCGCCGCTCTTCGCGCGGTTCGCCGAGGGCGGTGGCGATCCGGAGGTGCTGCGCCCCGTCCTGGGCGTCCAGGAGTCGTACCTGCGCACCGCCCTGGACCTCGTGCGCGCCGAGTTCGGCACGGTGCAGGGGTACGTCGCGGGCGCGCTCGGCCTGGACGCGGCCTGGCAGGAACGGGCCCGGGCGACGCTGCTGGTGGGCTGACGCCGCGCGGTCGGGGCCCCACCGGGGCCGCGGGGACCGACGCGGACGCGGCGCCGCCCGTCGGGGCCCTGCGTCGGGCCGGCCCACCCGTGCCCCTAGCGTGGGCCCCGGTGGAAGGAGGGGTCGATGCGTCCCAGTGCGGTGTTCCGTCCCGGCCTGCTGGACGGGCAGGTGGTGCTCGTGACCGGAGGAGGCTCCGGCATCGGCCTGGTCATCGCCCAGGAGTGCGCCGCGCTCGGCGCCCGGGTGGCGATCGGGGGACGCAAGGAGGAGCGGCTGCAGGAGGCCGCGGCCGACCTGCGGGCCGGTGGGGCGGACGTGCTGGCCGCCCCGGTCGACATCCGCGATCCGCAGGCCTGCGCCGACTGGGTCGGCACGGCGCACGCCCGCTTCGGGCAGCTCGACGTGCTGGTGAACAACGCCGGCGGGCAGTTCCCCTCGGCCGCGCTCGACATCGACCCGAAGGGCTGGCGGGCGGTGATCGACACGAACCTCAACGGCACCTGGTTCATGAGCCGCGCCTTCGCCCGGCAGGTGCTCGCCGACGGCCGGGAGGGCCGGATCATCAACATCGTCGCGAACATGTGGCGGGGGTTCCCGGGCATGGCGCACACCGGGGCCGCGCGGGCGGGCGTGGTGAACCTCACCCGCAGCCTCGCCCTCGAGTGGGCGACGAAGGGGATCCTCGTGAACGCGATCGCCCCCGGCGTGATCCGCAGCAGCGGCCTGGACACCTATCCCGAGCCGGTGCGGGCGATGCTGGAGACGGAGGTGCCCAAGCACATCCCGCTGCGCCGGCTGGGCACCATGGACGACGTCGCGTGGGCGGTCGCCTACCTGGCGGGCCCGGGCGGGCGCTACGTGACCGGCGAGACGTTCTGCGTGGACGGCGGCCAGCAGCACTGGGGCACGGTCTTCCCGGTGTGATCCCGGCCGGTCCGACCGTGCCCCTCGCGCCGGTCAGGCACAGGGCTGGCCAGCCACCGGGACGCCGCCCCCGGAGTAGAGGCGCATCTGGGCCTTGGTCACCGGCATCCAGCCGACGAACGTCCGACGGTCGGGCCGCCAGCGCTGCGACCACGGGCGCCAGGTCCCCGAGTCGTCGCGGACCTGCAGGCTGGTCCGCGTCGCCGAGACCCGCCCGCGCAGGGCGACGAACTCGGAGTAGAACGCCCCGGTCGTCCCGCTCACCCGCCCGTCGCGGACGCGGGCCACGATGAACGCGCCGGTGTAGATCGGGCCGTGGTACTGCAGGCCCCGCACCAGGTAGACGCATCGCGACGCCGGTACGGCGCGGGTGGACACGTCGATCACCAGACGCCCCGGGTTGCTGTAGCGCCGGACCTGGAACGCCGCCTTGCGACTCAGCCCCACGCCGACGGTGACCACGCCCTCGAAGTCACCGGCGGCACGGGTGGCCAGCACGACGGGCAGCCCGAAGGTGCGGTTGAGCCGCACGGTGGTCCGGCCGGCCTCGTCGTGCGCCTGGGCATTCTGGAGCACGATGCGCAGGGTCCGGTCCCCGGGGACCGGCACGACCCGGCCGGAGGCATCGTGGATGAGCCGCTTGACGTAGCGGACGGTGGCGGCGGGCGCCCGGGGCCCGTCCACCTCGAGGACCAGGCGGTCGAAGCCCGGGTGGTGGGCCGCGCGCACGGCGACGACCGTGGCCGGTCCGGCGCTGCCCGTCGGGACCGACGTCGGGGGGGCGCCCGGCGCGGCGGTGGCGCCCAGGCCGAGCAGGAGGGTGGCGGTGGCGGCCAGGGCCGTCAGGGATCGGATGGGGGACGGCATGGGGACTCCCCTCGATGCGGGCGGGAGCCCGGGACCGGACTCGTGGGAGCGTCCGCGAGCCCATTCTGCTCGCGCCGGCCCGCCGGCGGTACCCCCTGCCGCGCCCCGCGTAACGCCCCGCGCCGGCTCCGCGCCGAGCCTCGCGTAACGCCTCGCGCCGAGCCCCGCGCCACGCCGCGAGCCGACGCCCCGCGCCACGCCGCGAGCCGACGCCACGTCCAGCCCCGCGCCGACCCCCGCCCCGAGCCGCCCGGAGCACGCGGCGCAGGTTCACCCGACCGGTGCTCCCGTGGCCGCGACCGCCAGCCGTGCGGGCACCTACAGTGCTGATGGGGTGACCGATGCTGATCGACCTGTCCGCGCAGCCGCCGGCGCCGCTCGTCGGGGCGAAGGCCTCGCGGCTGGGGTGGCTCATGGGCCGCGGCTGGCCGGTGCCCCCCGGTGCGGTCGCGCCCTTCGAGGCCACCGACCGCATCGTGGCGCTCGGTCCCGACGCCGCCCCCGAGCTGCGCGCCGAGCTGCAGTCGCGCGTCAGCGCCGGCCGCTCCTACATCGTGCGGTCCTCGGCCAACGTCGAGGATGCCGGCCAGCGCTCCTTCGCCGGCCAGTTCGAGACCGTGAGCGACGTCTCGGGGACCGAGGACGTGCTGGCCGCCATCCACCGTGTGGCCTGCTCCGGCCGCAGCGACCAGGTCCGGGCCTACGCCCGGCACGTCGGGGTGGACCCCGAGCAGGTGCGGGTGGCGGCGATCGTGCAGGAGCTGGTCCCGGCCGTGGCCAGCGGGGTGGCGTTCAGCCGTGACCCGATCACCGGGGCTGCCTCGGTCGTCGTCGAGGCCGTCGCCGGGGGAGGGGAGGCCCTGGTCGGGCGTGGGGTCGACCCGCAGCGCTGGGTCGACAGCGCCGGGAGCACGGGGGTGGCCCCGGCCGACCCGCTGCTGCCCGCGCCGGTCGTGGCCGAGCTCGTCGCCGCTGCGCGCGCGATCGAGCGCAGCGCTGGGGAACCCGTCGACGTCGAGTGGGTGTGGGACGGCGCGGGCCTGCACCTGGTCCAGTGGCGGCCCATCACCGCGCTGGTCGGGGCCCCCCGGGTCTGGTCGTCCCGGATGGCCCGCGACATGCTGCCCGGGCTCATCCCACCGCTCGTCTGGTCGGTCAACGTGCCCGTCCTGAGCAGGGTGTGGGTCGACCTGGTGGTCGGGGCGCTGGGCGACGTCGGGCTCGAGGCCGACGAGCTCGTGCGCCCGTTCGGCTACCGCGCCTACTTCAACGCCACGGCGCTCGGTCGCGTGTTCACGTCCTTGGGGATGCCACCGGACGCGCTGGAGCGCATGCGCGACGGGACCGGGGACGCCGTGCGGCCACCGATGTCCATGCTCGTGCGGCGGACCCCGCGGCTGGCCCGGTTCGCCCTGGCCCTGGCCACGTGGCCCCGGCGGGCCGACCCCGAGCGGGCGGCCCTCGACCGTGCCCGGGACGGCGCGGCGAAGGTCGAGCTGGCCGGGCTCGACGACGACGCGCTGCTCGCGCACGTGGCCCTCCTGCGCGCGCTCCTGGGCCGTGCTGCACGGCTGAACGTGGTGACCCCGTTGCTCGCCGATGCCTGGGCGGGCTCGGTGCGCCGCGCGGGGCAGGCTCGGGGCCTGGATCCCGGGGCGCTCGACCCCGGGCAGGACCTCCCGGCCGTGCGGGCGCTGGACCCGGCCCATGCGCTGGCCTTGATCGACCCCTGCGACGACGTGGCCTGGCAGGGGTTCCTGGACCGGTTCGGGCACCTGTCGGACAGCCCCAACGACTGCTCGGTGCCGACCTGGGCCGAGCAGCCCGAGGCGATGCGACGGCAGCTGCTGGGCGACGCGGCCGGACCGGCCCCCAGCCGGGCCCCGGAGCCGCCGGCCGCGCCCCGTGCGGCGCTGCTCGCGGCCACGCCGGCCCTCGGGCGGGCCCGGATGGCCCGTCGGTGGGACCGCGCTGCCCGTGCCCGACAGGGGCGCGAGGAGGTCGGCTACACGTACGCGCGGACGTACGCCCTGTTCCGCCCCGCGTTCCTCGAGGCGGGCGGCAGGCTCGTCGCGCGCGGCGCGCTCACCGAGGCGTCGGACGTCTTCCTGCTCACGCTGTCCGAGCTCGCCGCGGCGCTGCACGGGGAGCTGCCGGACGCCGCCGCCGTCGCGCAGGCACGGCGCCGGGAGATGGCCGAGGCGGCGGACCTGCACTGGCCGGAGACGATCGTGGGCGACGATCCGGTGCCGGTCCGGGGCCGCGCCGGAGCGACCCTGCTGACCGGCGTGCCCACCTCCCGGGGCCGGCACACCGGCCCGGCCCGCGTCGTCACCTCGCTGGCCGGCGCCGGGGAGGTCGGCCCGCAGGACGTGCTGGTCCTCGCCGCGTCCGACGTGACCTGGACCCCGCTGCTGCTGCGGGCCGGTGCGGTCGTCACCGAGACCGGTGGGATGCTCTCCCACGCCTCGATCGTCGCCCGGGAGTTCGGCCTGCCGTGCGTGGCGTCCGTGCACGGTGCCACGGACATCCCGGAGGGGACGATGCTCTGCGTCGACGGGGCGGCCGGGGAGGTGCTCCTGCTGTCGGGGGACGCCTCGGCCTGATCCCCGGAGCCGCGGCCGGTCAGGAGCGGGGCTCGACGTGGAAGAACGCCATCATCCGGCGCAGCCCGCGGGTCATCGGGATCTGGTCCATGCTGTCGCCGAGGTCGCGCTGGCCGGACCGCTTCTTCTGCAGGTAGTCACGGGTGTCCGGGATGAGCGCGACGATGAAGAGCACGTTCATCACCAGGCCGTAGACCACGTAGGGCCACTCGCGGGTGGCGATCAGCCAGAGCAGGAAGAACCACAGGCCCGAGGTGTAGGCGACGAGGATGTCGCGGACCACGAAGACCCCGAACAGCAGGCCCAGCACCGCCGAGCCCAGCGCGCCGAGCGGGGAGATCGCCAGGAACCCGCCGTACGTGGGACTCATGCCCCCGCCTCCGCGGAAGTGGTGGAACACCGGCCAGTTGTGGCCCACGACCACGAACACGCCGGCGACGAGGAACAGGTACTGGTCGGGTTCGAGCCAGCGCACGACCACGATGGGCAGGGCGCCCTTGAAGATGTCCAGCAGGGCGATCGAGCAGCCGACGCGCGGCCCCAGCTCGATCGAGGCCGTGGTGGCCCCGATGGTGCGCAGCGGCTCGCGCTCGGTGCCGTCGGCCTCGGCGATGCGCACGTCCCCGAGGTCGACGTCGGGGGCGACGAGGCGACCCACGAGCCGGGACAGCGAGATCGAGCCGAACAGGTAGCTGGCCACGGCCACCGCCAGGACCATCGTGATGTCCACGTCCGCCTCCCGCCGGCCGGTGCTCGTCAGCGTAGGGCAGCCGGGGCGCGGCACGCCGGCCCGGCGGGACCCCTCGCGCCGGTCACGCCGACACCAGGTCGCGCGCGCGCAGCGCGACCGCGCCGACCACCGCGAGGCCGAGGCCGAGCAGCACCAGGACCGCACCCGCCAGCCAGTCCGGATCCACGGCCGGGGCCGGGGCGACGTGGTGCAGCACCGACAGGTTGAGCAGCCACGTGGGCAGGCCCACCGAGGCGCCGACGACCTCGAGCAGGAACGACGCGGTGACCAGGGCGTAGGTGAGCGGCACGGCGAGCCGGGGCAGCACCCCGTGCAGCGCGGTGCCGGCGCCCAGGACGAACAGCGCCGCCGGGAGCGTGTTCACCCCCGCCGTCCCGAGGTCCGCGGCACCCACGCCCAGGCCGGCCGCGCGCCCCGCGGCCCAGGTCCCCAGCACGGCTGCGCCCGCCCCGAGCGCGAGCAGGCCGACGGCCACGACGACGCGGCCGGCCAGCCACCTGCCACGGGTCACCGGCCGGACCAGCAGGGCGTCCACCCGGCCGGTCGCCTCCTCCTCCCGTGTGGCCGCCACCTGCCCGGCGGCGGCCAGCGCCAGCGCGATGGTGATGAACAGGTAGAAGATGCCGACGTAGGCCCGCGTGCCCGAGTCCTCGATCCCGAGCCCGCCCAGCATGTCCTGCCCGGCGGACTGCGCCAGGGCCTCCGCGGCCGTCCTGGCGACCAGCCCGATCAGGCCGCCCGCCAGCAGCAGCCCGATCGCCCAGGCCCACGCCGAGCCCGCGGCCAGGCGCGCCGCGAGCCCGACCGGGCTGGTCAGGCCGCGCACCCGTTGCCGGGTCGCCCCGCGGGCAGACCGCAGCCCGGCCCCGGTGTCCCGGACGCCGACCAGTGCCAGCGCCACCAGCGCGAGGACGCCACCGAGCACGTAGAGCAGCACGACCGGCACCGGGTCCGGCTCCGTGAGCGGGTGCGCGAGCTCGATCCAGCCCAGCGGCGTCGCCCACCGCAACCAGCGCAGGTCCGCCGAGGAGTCGGCCAGGACGCGGACGAGGTAGGCGACCCCGAGCACGGCCGCGCCCAGCCCCGTCGCGCGGCGCCGGGTGTCGGCCACCTGCGAGGCGAGCGCACCCACGCCCACCATCACGACCGGCATGCCGACCACGGTGAGGGCCAGCAGCGCGGCGGGTCCGGCCCCGAGGTCGCGCCCGGACCCCGCGACGAGCCCGACCAGCGTGATGGCGAGCAGCAGCAGCACGGTCCCCCCGAGACCGCCCAGGGTGGCGCGGGCGGCGGTCGTGCGCGTCATCGGACCGGCGAGCAGCAGCTCGGTGCGCCCCTCGTCCTCCTCCCCGCGCAGGACCCGGGTGGTCGCCAGCAGGGCCCACACCGCACCGACCACGGCCAGGATGAGGACCACGCGCCACTCGGTGAACCCGGCCATGGTCTCGAGGTCGCGGGGCTCGCCGAACAGGGCGCTGAGCCCGGGGTTCGAGCCGATGCTGCGCGCCAGCGTGACCCGGTCCGCCGGATCCGGGTACGCCGCCTCGTACCCGAGGACCGCGGTCACGGTCACCAGCACGATCGACAGGCCGACGGCGGCCGCGCCCCGCCAGGTCCGGCGCCACGCCAGGCGCGCCGTGACCCCCGCCGCCGTCCGGCTCATCGCCCGTCGCCCGCCGGTGGCGCCGCGGCGTGCGGGCCGGACCCGTAGTGGGTCAGGAACAGCTCCTCCAGGGAGGGCTCACGGCTCACCACCCGGGTCGCCCCGGCCTCGGCCAGGCGGCCGAGCAGCGGGCCGATCGAGCCGGTGACCTGGCAGCGCACGGTCTGCCCCGCCCGCTCCACCGCGGTCACGCCGGGCACCCCGGCCAGGTCCGGCAGGGGGCCGTCGAAGGACGCCTCCACCGCGAGGGCGGCCCGGAGCCGCATGTGGTCCAGCGAGCCGACCTCCACGAGGCGACCGGCGCGCAGGATCGCGACCCGGCCGCAGAGCGCCTCCACCTCGGCCAGCACGTGCGAGGACAGGAAGACGGTCTGGCCCCGGTCCTGCGCCTCCCGCACGCATGCCCGGAACTGCTGCTCCATGAGCGGGTCCAGGCCCGCCGTGGGCTCGTCGAGGACCAGGACCTCGGCCCTGGTCATGAGGGCGGCGATGAGCGCCAGCTTCTGCCGGTTGCCCTTGGAGTAGGCACGCACGCGCTTGCTCGGGTCGAGCTCGAACCGCTCGACGAGGGCAGCCCGGTAGTTCGCGTCCACGGAGCCGTGCACCGCGCCGAGCAGGTGCAGCGTCTCCGCGCCGGTCAGCTGCGGCCACAGCGCGGTGTCCCCCGGGACGTAGGCGAGCCGGCGGTGGATCGCCACGACGTCGCGCTGCGCGTCGCCCCCGAGCACCTGGGCCCGGCCGGCCGTGGGCCGGATGAGGCCCAGCAGGAGGCGGATCGTCGTGGTCTTGCCCGAGCCGTTCGGGCCGAGGTAGCCGAACACCTCGCCCTGCGCCACCTCGAGGTCGAGGTCCTCGAGCGCCGGGGAACGGCCGTAGTGCTTGGTCAGGCCTTCCGTGCGGATGACGGCCACCAGCAACGTCTATCACGCCGGCACCCCCCGGCCACCGTCGAGCGGGTGCTGCGCCCCATCGAGCCGTCGCGGGGCGGTCGGCGAAGCCCTGCGGCCCGTGTCAGGATGGGGCGCCATGGAGCCGGGCGAGGTCGAGCAGGTCGTCGCGGGGCTGCGTGAGCGGGGCATCGTCGCCCACGTCCACCGCCCCGGGATCAACCGGGTGTGCGTCAGGGCGGTGCGCCCGAACGGCTCCGAGGCCCTCTGGGACACCGACGGCGCGATGGGCCTGGAGGCCCAGGTGATGGCCAACGGGATGCTGGTCGGGTTCATCCCGACCATCCCGGGCTCGGCACGCTTCACGGTCGAGCAGACGGTGGCCGCCATCGCCGGGGCCGACTACGACCGGACCTCCTACACCCCCTGAGGGGTGGACGCGACGGTGGAGCAGCCCGGCCCCTCCGGCGCGGAGCCGGACGACCTCGACGCGGCCGAGCCCCTCGGCGTGGTCGCGCCCGCTGGGGGCCCGTCGTGGGCCCATCCGAGCGGCGTCGACACCACCGGGGTCCCCGCGACGGTGGATCCGGACCGCGGCGGGTTCCCCGCGACGGAGCATCAGGACCCGGCCGGCCCTACCGAGGTCCCGTCGACGGAGCATCAGGACCCGGCCGGCCCTACCGAGGTCCCGTCGAGGGAGCATCCGGGCGCCGTGGACACCACCGAGGTCACACGCCTGGGCCGAGGTCCAGCAGATGTCCGGCAGCGCGCTGGTCGCCCTCGGGCTGTCCGTGCTGGTGATGGTCCTGGTGTACGTGCTGCCCTACCAGGCCGCCATCCCCGGCCTGCGGTTCCGCCCCGCGTTCATCATCCGCCAGACGTCCTTCGCGATCAGCAACGGCGTCCCCGCCGGCGGGGCGGTCGGGGTCGCCCTGCAGTACGCGATGCTCGCCTCCTACGCGGTGCCGGTCGCGGCGGCGACGGCCGGGATCGCGGTCACGAGCCTGTGGAGCATGCTCATGACCCTCACGCTGCCGGTCTTCGGGATCCTCGCCGCCCTGGCCGCAGGGACGATCCAGGAGCGCTGGGTGTGGGTGGCGCTGATCGGCGCGGTCGCCACGGTCCTCACCGTGGTGGCCCTCTGGCTCATCCTGCGCAGCGAGGCCTCGGCGCGGCGGCTCGGTGCGTGGGGGGACCGGCTGCTCGAGCCGGTGAACCGGCGGCGGGCGAACCCGCTGCGGGCCACCGGCATGGTGCTCGACCTGCGCACGACCACGGTGGCCGTCCTGTCACGGCACTGGGCGTGGGTGACCGTCTCGAACTACCTGGTCGTGCTCGCGCAGTTCGGCGTGCTCTGGTTCGCGATCCGCGGGGTGGGGGGCAGCGGGGCGGACGGGTTGACGCTGGCCGAGGGGTTCGCGGCGTTCGCCATCTCCCGGATGGCCAGCATGATCCCGATCACGCCCGGCGGCCTGGGCACCGTCGACGCGGCCCTGATCGCGCTGCTCGTGGGCTTCGGCCTGCCCGAGGCGACGGCGATAGCGGCCACGCTGGTCTGGCGGGCGGCCTCCTTCGTGCCGCAGGTGAGCCTCGGCGTCCTCACCTTCGTCTGGTGGCGCGTCGAGGTCGGTCGTGCGGCGCGCGCCGGCACGGGGGCGTCGCGGGCGTGAACCGGGCCCGAACCGCCGTCAGCGCCCGCACCCGCCGGATCGCGCGCACGGGGCGAACCGGGCGGCGCCGGTAGACTCGCCACTCGTGTTCGCATCCCTGTCCGATCGGCTCACCGCGACCTTCAAGGGCCTGCGCGGCAAGGGCCGCCTGTCCGAGGCCGACATCTCGGCGACGATCCGGGAGATCCGGGTCGCCCTGCTCGAGGCCGACGTGGCCCTTCCCGCGGTCAAGCACTTCACCGACCGGGTGCGGGAGCGTGCCGTCGGTGCCGAGGTCTCCGGGGCGCTGAACCCGGCCCAGCAGGTCGTGAAGATCGTCCACGAGGAGCTCATCGACCTGCTCGGCGGCGAGACCCGTCGGCTGCGCATGGCCAAGACCCCGCCGACGGTGATCCTGCTGGCCGGCCTGCAGGGCGCCGGCAAGACCACGCTCGCGGGCAAGCTGGCGGTGCACCTCAAGGGCCAGGGGCACACCCCCATGCTCGTGGCCGCCGACCTGCAGCGCCCGAACGCGGTGGACCAGCTCATGGTCGTCGGCGAACGGGCCGACGTCCCCGTCTTCGCGCCGGCCACCGGCAACACCGGGGCCAACCCCCGGGAGCTCTGGGGCGATCCGGTCGAGGTCGCCCGCGAGGGCGTGGAGCTGGCGAGGGTCGCCCAGCACGACGTCGTGATCGTCGACACCGCCGGACGCCTGGCGATCGACGCGGCGCTCATGGAGCAGCTGCGCCAGGTCCGCGACGCGGTCCGGCCCGACGAGACCCTGCTCGTCGTCGACGCGATGATCGGCCAGGATGCGGTGAACACCGCGCTGGCGTTCCACGAGGGCGTCGGGTTCGACGGCGTGGTCCTCACCAAGCTCGACGGCGACGCCCGCGGCGGTGCGGCGCTGTCCATCGTCACCGTCACCGGCGTGCCGATCCTGTTCGCCTCGACCGGCGAGAAGCAGACCGACTTCGAGCTGTTCCATCCCGACCGGATGGCCTCGCGCATCCTCGACATGGGCGACGTGCTCACCCTCATCGAGCAGGCCGAGAAGGCGTTCGACGC
>JALOLH010000013.1 GCA_025456065.1 Candidatus Nanopelagicales bacterium
GCGCGCCGCCCGGCAGCACCGTGGAGGTCCGGCTCGATCCCGCCCGCCCCGCGCCGGACGCGGTGTCCTCCGTCCAGGGGTCGGTGGGCTCGCTCACCTGCTCGGACCCGACCGGGTGGAGCGAGCCGGTCCCCGGCGAGGGTTGGCAGCTCGACCTGGCGCTGCCCCGCGAGCCGGGGTGGGCCCTGGCCTGCGTGGGGAGCCCGGGGCAAGCGACCCCGGTGCTGGTGCGCGCGGCCGGACCGTGACCGCTTCCGCGCCCTGACCGGCCTGGGTGTCGCCCGCCCCGCTCCCCCCGGCACCCGGGCGCCTGCGTCGTCGATCCGGGCACCCGCGTCGCTCCCAGTCGACGGGGCAGCCCGCAGCGAACGGCGCGGTCTGCCCGACCGTCGGGCGGGTACTCCTCCGTCGGGAGGTGGTGCACCATGCCGATGCTGGACGACCGTGGCCGGCCCAGGCGCGACGAGCTGCCGTCGCCGGTGGCCCGCTCCGATGCCAAGGCCCGACGCACGTTCGCCAAGGCGCACGACGCAGCCGCCGCGGAGTACGGCGAGGGCGAGCGGGCGCACCGGGTCGCGTACGCGGCGCTCAAGCACACCTACGAGAAGGTCGGCGACCACTGGGAGCGCAAGGCGCGAGCCGGGCCCTCGGACGCGCAGGCCGAGGGCGGCGTGGGCACGGACGCTGCCACGGCCGGTGGCGTCGACGCGAACGCCAGCAAGGCGCACCTGCTCGACCTGGCCCGACGGCTGGAGGTGTCCGGCCGCTCGCGCATGACCAAGGCCGAGCTCGTCGAGGCGATCCGCCGTGCGAACGACCGTGCGACGGCGCGGGCGCGCGCGGGGAGTTGACCGGCGAGCGCGCAGCGTCCAACTCAGCCGGGTCCGTACGAGGCGGGGGCGGCTGACGGTCCGAGCAGCAGCGTCCACGTGTTCGTCGCCGGGTGGTAGGCCCACACGTCGTCGGTGGGCAGCCAGGCGGACTCCGCCACGAAGCCGCCGGCGGTCCCGCCCGCCTCACGGACCCGACCGCTGATCACGATGAGCCGCCCGTTGGCCTGGTCGACGACCATCGTGCTGACGCTGCGGGCCACCGGATCCACCGCGGCGTCCCCGAGCATCGTGGTCCCGGGCCAGCCGCCGTCGCGCTCGGCCACCACCCAGTCGTCGGCCGTTGCGTCGTAGCCCAGCATCGCGGTGTCGCCGAACGCCCACGTGCGCGCGGTGGTGGGGTCGAAGGCCAGCGCGAAGCCGTTGTCCGGGTAGCCCCCCGGCAGGGTCCTGGGCACGTCGGCGCCCCGGGACCACGTGCGCGCGCGGGGGTCGAACGTCCAGGTGCGGGCGACCGCCGCCGGGGCATCGCCCCCCACCACCACCAGCACCAGCCGCCGGGCCGCGCTGTCGTAGGCCACGGCGTACTGCGCCATGGAGGTCCTCGGCACCGGTGCCTCCGGATCCACGAGCTCCAGTCCTGTCCATGCCCCATCGGCCAGGTCGAGGGACAGGACGCCGCTCGCGCTGGTCCCGGTGGCCGCACCTGCGACGATCAGGTTGCCGTCGAAGGCCAGGAGCCGGTCCCCGTCCGGGTCGTACGCGGCCATGGGCCAGGCCTCGTCCGACCCCCCGCCCGAGACCTCCACGGCGCTCCACGTCGCCGCCCCCGGGTCGTAGCTCCAGACGGGGGCGAGCCCGCCGACCAGACCGAGCACGCGCCCGGCCCCCTGATCGGTCACGAGCTGGCCGATGGGCGCGCTGCTCCCGGTCGGTGGCAGCGCGACGTCATCGAGCTCGGTCCACGCGTTCCGGCACAGGTCGAACGCCCACATCGACAGCAGCGTCGCCGTCCCCGAGCCCTCCGGCACGAAGCCCGTCTCGCCCGCGATGATCCGGGGACCGCTCGGGTCGGGGGCGGCCAGCAGGTACCAGTCGCGCAGCGCAGGTCGCGGCTGGTCCGCGTCGCCGGGCTGGTCCGGCGTCGAGCCGGGCGGACATCCCGCGACCGGAGCGCTCGGACTCGGTCCGCTCGGAGTGGGAGCCGCACTGCTGGTGCCAGCCGGCTCGGGTGCCGTGCCGCAGGCCGTCAGCAGCGCAGCCGCTGCCACCAGGACCATCCAAGACGTGTGCATGAGGACGCCTCCCTCCGGGCCGCGCTGCAGCCGGGCACCGCCACGACCGGCGAACCCCACGGCGCCGCTGGGGCCATGCCCGCACACAACCCGACCCACCCCCGGGAGTCCCTCTCCACGATGCCACCGCGGCGCAGCCCTGACTGTGCGATCGGGCACGGTCGGCGCGTCGGGGCAACCAGGGCCACGCCCTGAGCCAGGCGGACGTCGTGGAGCTGCGCGGGCCGACGCACCGGGCAACCGCGACCATCCCGCCGGTCTGGCATCGCGCCGGTCGCACTGGGAGAGTCGGGCCATGGACGAGACGACGATCACCGTGCCGACCGCTGACGGCCTCACGCTGCAGACCTTCCGGTGGGCACCCGAGGGTGCGCCGCGCGCCGTCGTGCAGGTGCAGCACGGCCTCGCCGAGCACGCCGCCCGGTACCGCCGCTTCGGCGCGGCGCTCACGGCGGCGGGCTACCTCGTGTACGCACCCGATGCCCGCGGTTCGGGGCGCACGGCCGGCGGGCGCTACGGCGACTGGGGCCGCGACGGGTGGCCCGGCTGGGTCGAGGACATCGCCCGCCTCAACGCGCGGATCCGCGAGGACGCGCGCGGGCTGCCCCTCGCCCTCTTCGGCCACAGCATGGGCTCCTTCGCCAGCCAGCAGTACGTGCTCGACCACAGCGGGGACATCGACGCGCTCGTGCTGTCGGGCACCACCGAGGTCGGTGGGCTCGTCGCGCTGCTCGACACCGACGAGCCGGCCGACCTCAGCGGCTTCAACGCCCCCTTCGAGCACCGGACGGGGTTCGAGTGGCTCTCGCGCGACGCCGACGAGGTCGACCGGTACGTCGCCGACGAGGCGTGCGGCTGGAGCGCACCGCGACTGGCGAACATCGCCACCCTCGTGCAGGCGACGGACCCCGACCGACTGGCCGGCATCCGTGGCGACCTGCCGATCCTGCTGGTGTCCGGCACCGACGACCCGATCGCCGGCGGCGGGGCCGCGGTCGAGCTCGTCGCCCAGCGCTACCGGGATGCCGGCGTGCGCGACGTTGCCGTCCGGCTCTACCCCGGCGCCCGCCACGAGGTGCTGAACGAGACCAATCGCGACGAGGTGACCGCGGACGTCCTGGCCTTCCTCGATCGGAACGTGGGCGCCTGACGCTCGCCCAGATCAGCCGGGCGACGCTGGCCGCGGCTGACGGCCTTGCGCGTGCGTGGCCCGTGGCTACGCTCGCCGAGGTGAACGTCCTCGAGTGGCTGCTCGACTCGGACCCGGCGATCCGCTGGCAGGTGCTGCGCGACCTGGCCGACGCGCCCCCCGATGTGGTCGCCGTCGAGCGTGGCCGGGTGGCGCACGAGGGGTGGGGCGGGCGGCTGCTGGCGCTGCAGGGCGACGACGGCCAATGGGCGGGTGGGGCGTACGTCCCGGCCGGGCACGTCAGCCAGGGCCCGGACGAGGCCGGGGCGCCCGGCGAGGAGCAGGTGTGGACCGAGTCGCCCGGGGCCGACGACGACGCCGACCAGCCGTGGACGGCGACGCTGCCGGCCCTGCAGCTCCTGCACGCCCTCGGCCCGGACCCGACCGACCCCGCGGTGCGCCGTGCCATCACCGGGGTGCGGGAGGGCTCGCGCTGGGAGGAGGGCGGCCAGCCCTTCTTCGACGGTGAGGTCGAGGCCTGCATCAACGGCAGCACCGTGCGCGTGGGCGCGTTCTTCGGCCAGCCCGTCGACGGCATCGTCGACCGGCTCGTCGGCGAGCAGCTCGAGGATGGCGGCTGGAACTGCTGGTCGCAGTACGGAGCAACCCGTTCCTCCTTCCACTCGACCATCTGCGTCCTCGAGGGCCTGCTGGCCCACGAACGGGGGACGGGGGGCACCGGGGCCAGCCGGGAGGCCCGCGAGCGCGGCGAGGAGTACCTGCTGCACCGCTCGCTGTTCCGGCGCGCGTCGACCGGCCAGGTCGTGAAGCCCAGGTGGCTGCAGTACTCGTTCCCGACGTACTGGCACTACGACACGCTGCGCGGGCTCGAGCACTTCCGGCAGGTGGGTGGCACGCCCGACCCGCGACTGGGCGAGGCCGTTCAGGTCCTGCGGGCCAAGCGGCAGCCCGATGGGACCTGGCTGCTGGAGAACACGCACCCGGGCGCGACCCCCCTCACGATGGAGGACGGCGACGGCCGGCCCAGTCGCTGGAACACGCTGCGCGCCCTGCGGGTGCTGCGCTGGCACGACGGCGGCTGACAGCCGTGGCTGGTGGTGCCAGCCCGCGTCACGGCGACGACGAGGGTCCCGCCAGCCCCGACTCCCCGGTGATCGGCAGGCGGGCGAGGACGCACCCGCCAGTCGGGGTGGGCCCCGCGGTGAGGCTGCCCCCCACCTCGGCCGCGCGCTCGTGCATCGACGTGATCCCGACGCCCGCAGTCCAGGCGGCGCGCGGTGCGCCGTCGTCGCAGACCTCGACCTCGAGGCCCTGGCCGTCAGGCGCGGCGAGACGGACGGTGGCGTGCGCCGCGCAGGTGTGCCGGGCGACGTTGGTCAGCGCCTCCATGACGATGCGGTAGGCCGCCACCTCGACGGCGGCGGGGAGGCCCGGGAGGTCGTCGTCGATGCGGAACCCGACCGGCAGGAGCTCCCCATCGTTGCGGCGCAGGCCAGCTGCCTGCTGGCGCAGCGCCGGTCCCAGGCCGAGCTCGTCCAGGGCCGGAGGACGCATGCCGTAGACGAGGCCGCGGATCTGCGCGATGGCTTCGGCGGTGTCCTGACGGACGTCGGCGAGGAGTCCCCGGGCCCCGGCCGGGTCCCCGGGCAGGGTGTTGCGGGCGGCATCGATGGAGAACGCGATGCCCGTCAGGGCGGGACCGAGGCCGTCATGCAGGTCCCTGCGCAGCCGACGGCGCTCCTCGGCGATGACCGCGATCGCCTGGCTCCTCGAGGCCTGGACGTCGGCCGCGAGCTGCTCGGCGCGCAGGATCTGCACCAGGAGCGGGGCGACCAGCCGCAGGACGTGGGCATCCCCGTCGGGCAGGCGCAGGTCGCCCGGTCGCAGCCCGACCACGAGCTCGACCGCGTGGCCGTCCGACGTCGCCACTGGCAGGCGGCGCGTGTGTGGCACCTCGGCGCCGGAGGCCGCCACCACCTCGCCGTCGCGCACCAGGGCCACGTGGGGCAGCGCGAGGTGCTCCCGGATCAGCTGCAGTGCCGTGGTCGGGTCGTCGCTCATCCGCCCCACCACCTTCGTCGCCGCGTCCAGCGGATCAGGTCGGTCGCCGAACAGGAGCTGGTCGATCACGCTGCGCAGCCGCGTCTCCGCCGGGTGGTAGGCGATCGCGCCGAGCAGCCCGATCACGGCGAGGGCAGCCTGGGTCGGGGCGTCGCCACGCAGCAGCTCGACCAGCGACACGAGGCCGACGAACGCCGCGATGTACCCCACCCCCAGCACGACGAACACGCCGACGTTCACGACGAGGCCGCGCACCTCCACGATCTCGGGACGCAGCACGCCGATGGCCATCGCCGCCGGCACCGCGGCCAGGGGGGCCACCGCCACCGCCAGCACCAACCCGTCCGGGTCGCGGACCAGGAAGGTCAGGACCAGGCAGCACAGGACGGCGGAGCCGAGCGCGAGGCTGGACCACAGCAGGGCCCGCCGCTCCGCCCCGGTGGCACGTTCCAGTCGCCACCAGGTCTGGGCGACCAGCACCACACCGGCCAGGACCGCCATCGACGCGACGACGCCCAGGTCATCGGACGTCAGGACCGCGACCACCCCGGGCGATACCAGCAGCACCCCCAGCACGAAGTCGAGCGGGTGGCGCCACCGCGGGCGCGGGTAGGCCCACAGCGCCGCCGGGAAGAGGACGAGTGCCGCGAGCAGCAGGGCGGGCACCCCGCTCGCCCGCGACGCCTCGCCGACCAGCAGCCATGCCGAGAGCAGCCCGACGACGCCGGCGCAGGCGAGCAGCGCGCCAGCCATCCGGTCGACCCGCTCCTGCAGCATCAGCAGGCCGGCGGCCAGGCTCGCCCCGGCGATCAGGGCGACCGACGCCAGCGGCCAGGCCGTCACCGGCCACCACCGAGGCCACGCTCCCGCGCGAGCACGATCGCCTCGGCGCGGCTGGCGACCTGGAGCTTGGCGAAGATCGCGGTCAGGTTGTTGCTCACCGTCTTCGGCGAGAGGTACAGCCGCTCGGCGATCGCCGCCGTCCGCTGGCCGGACGCGAGCAGGTCCAGGATCTGGCACTCCCGTTCGGACAGCTCCGGGAAGGAGGGGTCGGACGCGCTGCCGGCCGTGGTCGCGGAGGCGGCGAAGAAGCTGAGGACCCGGGCGGCCACCTGCGGCCCGAAGATCACCTCCCCCGCCACCACGGCTCGCAGCGCTCGGGCGATCTCGTCCTGGTCGGCCCCCTTGAGCAGGTAGCCGCGAGCACCGGCCTGCATCGCGGTGAACACGGTGGCGTCGTCGTCGAACATCGTCAGGATCAGCACCGCCACGCCAGGGCAGCACGCCCCGATCTGGCGCGTGGCCTGGATCCCGTCCATCGCCGGCATCTGCACGTCCATGAGCACGGCGTCGGGCCGGCTGAGCTGGACCTCGCGCACGGCTGCCGCGCCATCGGATGCCTCCCCCACGACCTCGATGCCCGGCAGTGTCTCGAGCAGGGAGCGCAGGCCACGGCGCACGACCGGGTGGTCGTCGACGATGACCACCCGGATGGGCGCTGGGTCCGCCGCGTCCGTCACGGCGCCATCCTGCCGCAGCGACCCCCGCCCCGACCCGGGAACAACTTCCCCCGCGACGGGAACCAGCCGGGAACAGGTCGGGAACGCGTGACCTGTCCGGCGGGCATCGGCGACCAGCAGCGTGGGGGCTCCGTTCGAGACCCCAAGGAGGGCACCATGTCGTCCATCGGAAGCACATCCTCGTCGCAGGCGACCCAGAGCGAGGCCACCGTGCCGTTCAGCACCAGGAACAAGGTCGGCTTCGTCCTGGCGATCCTGTTGGCCGTCCCCAACCTGTTCGGCCCCCTGTTCCCCACCCCTGATGGCGAGGTTGGGCCCCCGATGCTCGTCCTCGCCCTGGGCGCCGTGCTGGGCGTGGTCACGATCGCAGCCGTCGTGCTGGGCTGGGCACGGGGCACCCGCGCGGCCATCCGCGTGGCATCGGCGGCCATCATCGTCTCGGCGGTGACCGCGCTGCCGGCGTTCTTCGCGCCCGATGTCCCAGCGGGCCTCGTCGTCATCGCCGCCGTGAGCGTGCTGACGAGCATCGTCGCGGTGGCGCTGATGCTGGCCCCGGCCCGCACCGCTGCCCGCGCCGAGGCCTGACGCGGCGCGCATCAGCGACCGCGGGAGGGGCACGTGACGTCCCGCCCGCGGTCGCGCCTCAGCGACAGCGTGGCACCGGCGCGCTGTACGTGGTGTTGGACCGGTTGGAGATGTACGAGTCGCTCACCCAGCGACCGTCCACCAGCTGGTTCCAGACCCGGGTCCTCCTGACCAGCGAGCCGGACGTCTGGCAGGCCACGTAGGCCAGCGCGCCGCCCTGGAGGGGCTGCTTGCGGCTGTACGTGGTGCCCGGCCCGGAGCGCGTCACGAGTTCGGTGGAGCGGGTGCTCTGCCCGGGGTAGGAGCATCGCGGGATCCCGGCGGTGAAGCCCGTCGTGGATCGCGTGGAGACGTAGCGGTCCGACACGTAGCCCCCGGTGCTGATGCGGTCCCACACCCGCGTGGTCCCGATCTTCTGGCCACGGGCCTGGCAGATGACCTCGACGTCGCTGCCGGCCGGGAGCGCGCCGATGACCGAGGCGGTCGTGGTCGGTTCGCGGCGCACGCGCAGGGTCGTCGAACTGGTGACCCGGTAGGTCCGGGCGACAGTGGCGACGGGTCCCTTGATGGCGTCGCTGTCGATGTTCAGGGTGACCCCGCCCCAGGTCTCCACGTGCCCGCCACGGTACTGCTTGGCCCGCTGCCATTCAGCCCACTTGGCGTCCGAGGCGGTGGGCCAGCCGCGCAGCGCCGGGTTGCCGTCCCATCGGGCCATCCACACCGCGTCCGGCCGTGCCAGCGAGGTCGAGAGGTAGCTGCCGGCAAGGTCGCGCAGACCCGAGTCCTGATGGACGTAGACCCCCGCGAGGTACCCCTCGCGGTGCAGGGCCCTGGTCCACTCGGAGACGTAGGTCCGTACCGCCGAGGTGCAGGACGCCTGCGTGCGGTCGTAGTGCTCGACGTCGGCGTACAGGGCGCTGCCGGGAAGCAGCCCGAGGCCCCGCGCCTGGGCCACCGCGTCCATCCCGTCGGCACGCCCCTGCGCCGCCGCCCCACTGGACGTGTACCGGTAGGGCTTGCTGCCGAAGGCGCAGAACGGCTGGTCGCCGAAGTAGGTCGGGATCAGCGACCAGCCTGCGGCCACGGCACCGTGCACCCACGCCGCCGTGAGGTTCGGCTGCGCGCACCCGCGATTGCGGCCACCGAAGTAGATGTTGACCCCGGTGTAGGGGGAGGTCCCGCGCCACGCCGCGAGCGCGTCGAGCGAGGGCGCGGTGCAGGTGTCGAAGAAGCGGCCCTCGACCCGCGTCGCCGACGACGCCGCGGGATAGCGGACCGGCGTCGCGGGATCAGCCCTCGCGACCCCGGGCAGGACCACGCCCATCATCAGAGCTGCGACGAGGACGGCCAGTGACGCGACGGCGCGTCGTGAGCCAGACATGGACCCATCTCCCTTGTCGGGGCTGCCCGTCCAGCGCCGACAGTTCCATCATGCGCCTGCTCCAGGCCGTGCGGAAGGGCCAGACGCCCCTGCTCGATGGACGCAGCGACGCGGCGCTCCGCCTGCCGGTGGGCCGTCCACGTCGCGGCAGGGTCTGCGTGCGCCTGAGGGACCGTGTCGCCGCGCGAGTCGCCCCCGCCCCCGCCCCGGCCCGCTCCGGCCGTGGCATGATCGTGGCATGAGTCGCACACGGTTGAGCACGACGGTGGACGCCGACCTGTTGGCGAGTGCTCGGAAGGCGTCGGGGAAGCCGGACTCCGTGCTGATCGACGAGGCCCTCGCCGCCCTGCTGGCTCGGCACCGGGCCGCCGAGGTGGACGCGAGCTACGCCGCCTACGACGCGCACCCGCTCGACGAACCAGACGCGTGGGGTGACCTGGCCTCGTTCCGGCGGGCGGTTGCTGGCTCGTGACGGACCGACCAGCGCGCGGGGAGGTGTGGTGGTGCGAGATGGCCCAGATCGGGCGCAGACCGGTGGTGGTGCTCTCGCGTGACGCCGTCATCCCGCGCCATCGTCGCGCGCTGATCGCACCGTGCACGACCACGGTTCGACGCCTGCCAAGTGAGGTGCTCCTCGAACCCGGTGAGGACCCGGTACCGCAACCCTGCGCAGTCAACCTGGACTCGATCGAGAGCGTCTCGGTCGCGATCCTCGTCGAACGCCTGGGCCGGTTGGCCGACGATCGGATGCGCCAGATCTGCGCTGCCCTCGCCATCGCCGTCGACTGCTCGGACTGAACGGTCACCCCTCACCCAGGAGGGGCCCTGGCGGCTGGGAGGGCGAGTCCCCTCCCGGGCCGCGGCGAACCATCCCGGAGGAGTCCGCGCAAGCCACAAGCCGGAGTGCGGATGAGTCGGCCTGTAAGCCGGGTTCTGTCCAGGGGTCCGTCGCCGGACTCCCATGCGCGGCCATCCATCTGGGGCTGCCGTCGCCGACAGCCTCGTGCGGCCTACCCGTGAGCTCGGGCGGGCCACCCTCGAGCGCTCACGCAGGTCCGACGCGGACGCCGGACCCTCTTGGCCTTGCTCCGGGTGGGGTTTGCCCAGCCGCCGCCGTCACCGACGGCGCTGGTGGTCTCTTGCACCACCGTTTCACCCTTGCCCCAGCGCCTCGCGGCGCCGTGGCGGTCTGCTCTCTGTTGCACTGTTCCCGCGGGTCACCCCGGGTGGGTGTTACCCACCACCCTGCCCTGCGGAGCCCGGACTTTCCTCGACGCCGCCACCCTCGCAGGCGCGACGCCGCGGCCGCCCGGCCGACTCATCCGCACGCCAAGGGTAGCCTCGCCGGGTGCTCATCCGCGAGGCCCTGCAGCAGGCGCTCACCGACGCGCTGCGGCAGCGCGACCGACCGGTCGCCGCGGCGATCCGCACCGCGCTGGCCGCCATCGCGAACGCCGAGGCGGTGCCGGTGCCCGTGGACCTCCCGCCGACCGGAGCGGTGAGCTCGCCGCACGTCGCCGGGAGCGCCGCCGGGCTCGCGGCCAATGAGGTCCCCCGCCGGCACCTCACGCAGGACGAGGCGCTCGCCATCGTGGCCCAGGAGCACGCCGGACTGCTCGCGCACGTCGCCCGGCTGCGCCAGCAGTGCCGGCCCGACGACGCCGACGCCGCTCGTCGGGCTGCCGCCACCCTCGGATCCGTGCTGGCGGCTCAGCGCTCCCAGCGGTAGGGCGTGGTGGTGGACACCTTCACCATGCCCGACCGCTCGAGGATCGGCCGCGAGGCCTCGGTCGAGTCGCTGTGGATGAGCGTCCTGCCCAGGCGCAGCGCCGACCGGGCCCGGGCGGCGGTGAGCGCGCGGTAGATGCCGCGGCCGCGCCACTCCGGGAGCGTCGCCCCGCCCCAGATCCCCGCGAACTCGGTGCCCGGCACGGGCTCCAACCGCCCAGCGCAGATCACCTGGCCGCCCGCCTCCGCCACCCAGAGCTCCATCCCGTCCCGCAGGGCCAGCCGGCGCAGCAGGGCATCGGCGTCGACCTCGGACACCGGGTCGCCGAAGACCCGGTCCTGCATCGCGGTCATGGCGCGCACGTCGGCCTCGGCCGTGACGGTCCGCAGCCCGACCCCGTCGGGCACCGGCACGTCGACCGCGAGCAGCCGTGCCGCGCCGATCATGATCGACTCCGGCTCGTCGGGCACGAACCCGTGCGCGGTCAGCGCCTCGTGGAGGCCCGGCGCGTGGTCGTGGCCGCGGGTCTTCCACTCCACGCGGGTGATGTCCGGGCGTGCGACGTAGTGGGCGACCACCTCGGCGACCAGTCGCTCGATGGCCGCGGCATCGGCGCCGCCGAGGTCGCGGTAGGTGACGAAGCCCCGACCGCCCTCGTACGTGGCGAGCCGGAGCGGGCCACGGGCCACCACCTCCGACGCGCTCGGCGTCTCGGCGTCGGTGCGCAACTGGGCGTCGTAGGCCGCGAGGTACCGGTGTGCGTCCACCGCAGCATTCTGCGCGGCAACGGCGGCTCAGGCCGACCCGCGCGGGCTCACGTCGAACACCACCCGGCGCGTGACGGGGTCGGCCTGCACGAGCCAGGCGCTGACCCACTCCCCGACTGGCAGGTTCCTCCCCCGGCACCGCGCGATGATCGCCGGGTCGGCCAGCTGCACCACCCCGTCGTCCCGGCGCTGCTCGATCACCACCCCGCGGAACGCCACCCCCTCGCGACCGGCGAGCAGCTCGGCCTCCAGGTAGTCCGTCGACGCGCGCTCGACCGCGCGGGAGCGCCGGCCGGCCTGGACCATCAGCTCGGGCAGCTCGGGCAGGGCCGCCCGGATCGCCGCGTCGACGTCGCGACCCTCGACCAGCGCCAGGCAGGTCGGCAGCACGAACCGGTCGACCAGCCGGCGGAGCGGGGCGGTGCAGTGCGCGTAGGGCCCGGCGATCGCTGCGTGCGTGGTGAGCTCCGGCGGGGCGCCGTCGAACGCCGTGTAGCCGGCGCCCCGCATCAGCAGCGTGACGTTGTCGAAGAACGCCGCGTGCTGCGGGTTGCGCGGGTCCAGGGTGCGGATGAGGTCCGGGTAGGGGAGGTCGGTCGGCCAGGCGATGTCCAGCGCGCGGGCGCTGCGTCGCACCTTGCGCAGGTCCTCCTGTGCCGGTGGGGGCATCGTGCGCAGGACGCCCAGGCCGCCATCGAGCATGACCCGGGCAGCAGCCATGCCGGTCATCAGGGACAGCTGGGCGTTCCACTCCTCGACCGGGACGGGCAGGCGGTACCCCAGCTGCAGACCGCCCTCGTCCTCGCCGACCTCCTGCGAGGCGCTGGGCAGGCTCACCGCGCCGCG
The DNA here is from genome assembly GCA_025456065.1 of Candidatus Nanopelagicales bacterium. Lineage (GTDB taxonomy): Bacteria > Actinomycetota > Actinomycetes > S36-B12 > CAIYMF01 > Prado023. The sequence continues at coordinate 12,165 of JALOLH010000013.1, forward strand.
CGCCACCTCCTGCGCCACCCGGCGCGTCCCGACCTCGCGCAGCAGCGCCACCTGCGGGTGCGGCTGCCCGGCCTCGAGCCGTTCCTGCTCGGACGCGTAGTCGAGCTTGGCGCGGCTGCGCACGGCCGCCCGGCGCAGCGACTCCAGCCGGACGTCCCCGGCGTCGTCCACGAGCAGCGTCCACACGTAGGCCCCGCGCACCTGGCCCGGGAGCAGGCTCGCCGCGTCGTCGGCGAGGGCGGGGGGATGCAGCGAAGCCTTGAGATCCGGGCAGTACACGGTCTCCCCGCGTCGACGGGTCTCGGTGTCGAGCACGCCGCCGAGGGGGACGAAGGCGGGCACGTCGGCGATCGCGTAGTGCACCCGGTACCCGGTGCCGTCGGGCTCGATGCAGAACGCCTGGTCGAGGTCCGTGGAGCTGGCCGGGTCGAGGGTGACCAACGCGAGGTCGGTGAGGTCGAGCTCGGGCAGCCGGTAGGCCGAGATCGCCTCGTCGGCTGCGGCCAGGACCGCCGGGTCGAAGCGTGCCGAGACACCGTGCTCGGCACGCACGGCATCCAACCCAGCCCGTGCGCGATCCATCGGCACGGCCACGGAGAACACGTTGACTGCCATGCGCGCCGACCCTAGGGCCCTCGGAGCCGGCGTGCCCGGTGGCGCCGGGGGCCTGCCCCGCTGGACGGGCACCGGCCAGCCCGCAGTTGCCCGGAATTCGTCTCCGCTTCGTCTTGCATCCCTGCCTCGCCGCGCCCTACGGTGGGCAACGTTCCGAAGGAAGCACGGCAGCTCGACCACCACGTGGAGGACGAGCCCCTGGCGACCGAACGACGCGGGAACCACGACGCAAGTCGGGTCGCGCGAGGCATCGAGTGTCGAGTCACATCGACCCGGGCCACGCACGGCGAGGTGCCCGAGGTCGCGCCGCAAGGCGAGGTCGACCGGCAGGGCACGAAGGACACGGATGGCGCGCAAGCGTCAGGACGAGCCGCCATCAGCGGAGAACGGAACGTGGGGCTCCTCGATCTCAACCATCGAGGAGCCCCAACCCGTTCCAGCACCTGCAGCGTGCCACAGCGCCCGCCGCGCGCCCGTGGGACACGCCGATCGTGTGCTCGCGCTCAGGCCGTCTCGTGGAGCACACCGTGCAGGTGGCCCCGCTCCCCCATGCCGAAGACGCTGCTCACGCCGTCGGCCCACATCGCCAGCGTGGTGATCGAGCAGGGCGCGAGCTCGAAGCGGTAGGCGCTGGCAGCGGGCGCGTCCAGCACGTGCTGCACGAGCACCTTGATCGGCGTGACGTGGCTGACGACGAGCACACGCTGGCGCGGGAAGCGCTCGAGCAGCTCGAGACGGGCCGCGTCGACACGTCGGCGCACGTCGGCGAACGACTCCCCGCCGGGGGGCGGCACCTCGAAGGAGGCCAGCCAGGCCGCGAGCTCGTCGGGCCAGCGCTGCTTCACCTCGGCGAAGGTCAGCGCGTCCCACGCGCCGAAGTCCGCCTCGGCCAGGCCGTCGACGACCACCGGCTCGGGCATGCCCAGGCGGTCGGCCACGATCGCCGCCGTCTCGCGGGTCCGCCGCATGGGCGAGGTGACCAGCACGTCGGCGCCGCCGCGCCGGGCCAGCTCCTCGGCTGCCGCCTCGGCCTGCTGGCGGCCCAGGTCGATCAGCCCGGGGTCCTGTCCGTGCAGCCCGGAGAACCGGTGCTCCACGCTGTGCTGGGTCACGCCGTGGCGCAGCAGGACGAAGGTCGTGGGGACGCCGAGGTCGGCGTGCGACCAGCCCACGATCCGCGGCTCGGCCGCCGGCGCGGTCGCACGCCCCCCGTTCCCGGACGGCCCGGGCAGCTCCTCGGCCCGGCTCGCCCGCAGCGCCTCACGAACGGCCTGCGCGCCAGCTTGGGCCGCCTCCATGGCGGCCACCCCGGCGCCCGTCGAGGGCGCCTCCCCGGCAGCCAGCGCGGCCCGCACCGCCTCCTCGTCGGCGTCGGCGGCCACGTGCTCGGCGGCGTCGACGTACGGGTCCGGATCCCCCGCGCCGCGCAGCCACGTCACGATCCGCGCGGGCCGGCCGGCCGCAGCGGCGTCCATCGCCCGGTTCGCCAGCGCGTCGGCGCGGGCGTTCTGCGCGCGCGGCACCCAGGTGTAGCGGACCTGCTCGGCCGGCAGGATCGCCCGGGCCCGCAGGGCCAGCTGGCGCAGGGTGGCGTTCTTGATCGACCAGCCGCCCGAGAGCTGCTCGACGACCAGGCGGGAGTCGAGGCGGGCCTCGACCCGGGCGTGCGCGTCGATCTCGCGGGCGGCCGCCAGTCCGGCGATCACGCCCTCGTACTCGGCCACGTTGTTCGTCTGCGTGCCGAGGAAGTCGGCCAGCTCGACGAGCACCTCGCCGGTGTCGCCGTCGCGCACGACCGCGCCGTAGGCCGCCGGGCCCGGGTTGCCGCGCGAGCCGCCGTCCGCCTCGACGACGAGGCGCCGTCGCCGGTCGCTCACAGCCCGGACTCGGGCGTGCGCACGAGGATCCGCCGGCACTCCTCGCAGCGCACCACCTCGTCGGCGGCCAGTCCCCGGATGCGTCCGAGGTCGGCCGGGGTGAGCGTGAGCTGGCACCCCTGGCAACGGCCCCGGTGCAGGGCAGCCGCCCCCACGCCCCCGGCGTCCGTGCGGACCTTGTCGTAGAGGCCGAGCAGGTCGGCCGGGAGCTCCGGGGCCACCCGGGCGCGCTCGGCGGCCACGCGCGTGCCCTCGGCGTCGATGTCCCGGAAGGCGGCGTCGCGAGCAGCCTCGGCGGCGGCCCGCTGCTCGGCGAGGGCCGTGACGTCCGCGGCGACCGCGCTCGCCCGGCGCTGGGCGTCCTCGAGCTGCTCCATCACCTCGAGCTCGGCGTCCTCGAGGACCGCGATGCGGGTGGTGAGGCTGGCGATCTCGTGCTGCAGGTCCTCGAGCTGGCGGGCCGAGGCGACCGACCCTGCCTCGAGCATGCGCTGGTCCCGGGCGATCCGGTCGCGCACCGCCTCGACGTCGGCGTCGGCCTTGGCCTGGGCGCGCTCGAGGTCGGAGACCGCGGTCCGCACGGCGACCTCCTGGTCCCGCAGCGCGGCGGCGCGCTGCTCGAGGGTGGCCAGCTCGGCGATCTGCGGGACGCTGCGACGCCGGTGCCGGAGCTGCGCGAGCCTCGTGTCGAGCTCCTGCAGGTCGAGCAGCCGCAGCTGCGCGGCCGGATCAGCGCGCATGGTCAGGGCCTCCCCACGTGGAACGTCCACGGATCGGTGACGGTGGTGGACACGGTAGTGCTCAGCGCGAAGCCGGCAGCCGCGGCGTCCTGCTCGAGCAGCCGGGCGGCCTGCGGCAGCCACATCCACTCGGCCGCCCAGTGCGCCACGTCGACCAGGGCGCAGCCACCCTCCTCGAGGTGCTCGCTCGCCCGGTGGTGGCGCAGGTCGGAGGTGAGGTAGACGTCGGCTCCCGCCGCGGTCGCCGCGCCCAGCATCGAGTCGCCCGAGCCGCCGCAGACCGCCACCCGACGGACCTCGCGATCGGGGTCGCCGGCGACCCGGACGCCCTGGGCGGTGGCCGGCAGCGTGCGGGCCACGAGGTCGGCGAAGGCGCGCAGTGGCAGCGGGTCGGCCAGCTCGCCGATCCGCCCGCCACCACGCCCGTCCGGCACGGGGGCGAGCTCGATCACGTCGAACGCCGGCTCCTCGTAGGGGTGCGCCGCGCGCAGGGCGGTGACGACGGAGGCACGCCGCGAGCGCGGTGCCACCATCTGCAGCATCGACTCGGCCACGTGCTCGATGCGGCCGACCGCACCGATGTGCGGGTTCGCCCCCGCGAGCGGTCGGAAGGTGCCCGTGCCGGGGGCTGCGAAGGCAGCACGGTCGTAGTCGCCGATCTGCCCGGCGCCGGCGGCGGCGAGGGCGTCGATGAGCGCCTCGGTGTCGGCCTCGGGGACGAAGACCACGTACTTGTCCATGGCCGCCGGTTCGCAGTCGAGGCCCTCGAGCGGGACGGTGCCGACGACGCCGAGCGCCCCCGCGATCGCGTCCGAGACGCCGGGCCGGGCGTTGTCGGCGTTGGTGTGCGCGGCCAGCAGGCCGATGCCGGCCCGGACCAGCCGATGCACGACGCGCCCCTTCCCGCTGTCCGCGGCGACGCCGTGGACGCCGGAGAGGAACAGCGGGTGGTGCGTCACCAGCAGTGCCGCGCCATCGGCCACGGCCTCGTCGACCACGACGGCGACCGGGTCGACGGCGAACATCACCTGCTCGACGGGCTCGGCCGGGTCTCCGCAGACCAGGCCAACCCGGTCCCACGTGTCCGCCGTCCGCGGGTCGTAGCGGTGGTGCAGCAGGGCGACGACGTCGGCGAGCGTGGGGGTACGGGCAGCGTCGGGCACAGCCGCGAGCCTAGTGTCGGCTCCCAGCGGACGTGGCGGCCGAAGCCTGGCCGCGCCGGGCCGCGCCCCCTCGTTCCTGCGCGGTCCACGAGCCGCGCCCCCGCGTTCCGACGCGGTGCACGAGCCCTGCCCGCCCCGTCGATGCGACGCGAGGCGCTGAGCCGGGCCCCATCCGGGTCGCGATGCGTGCCCAGCGATGCCCGAGGGCTCCCCCGGGGCCGCTACGCTCCCCCGCGATGACCGTCGCGGACGCACCCAGCCGCTTCGCCCCCTCGCAGGTGGGGGTGGCGCGCGACCCGCGCGACGTCAGCCGCCTGCTCTGGTACCTGCTCGTGGTGGCGCTCGGCGTGCTGGCCGGCCGGGGGGCCGACCAGACGACGGCCGGTGCCGAGGGTGACCTGGTCGAGCTGGTGGGCCGGTTGCCCGCGGTCGTCCTCGCGTTCACGGTCATCGGCGTGCAGGTGCTCCACCTGCTGCTGTTCCTGGGCATCCCGCTGTTCCTGCTGGTCACGCGTCGGTTCCGGCGCCTGGCCATCTACCTGCTCGGCGTGGTCGCCTCGTCGGCCCTGCTGTCGGTCGCCTCCACGGCCCTGGAGCTCGACGGTGGCGCGGCCAGCAGCGGCCAGGATGCGACCGAGCGCGCGCTCGAGGCGTGGCCACCGTCCCAGTCGGTGGCCACCGCGGTGTGCGCAGTCGTCCTGCTCTCCCCCCACCTGGCCCGACCGTGGCGCCGCTTCGGCTGGGCGTTCGTGACCGTGCTGGCCCTGCTGCGCGTCGTGACGGCCGACCAGGTGGTGCTCGACCTCGTCCTGGCCGTGGGCATCGGCGGCGTGGTCGGGACCGCCCTGCTGCTGGTGTTCGGCCGGCGCATCGAGGTGCCGACGGCCAGCGCGGTCATGGCCGCCCTGGACCGGATCGGGCTGCACGCCGTCGCCGTCGAGCGGACCGGCGCCGAGGCCACGGCCTCCACGCCGTTCCACGCCCAGCTCGCCGACGGCCGCGGGGTGCACTGCAAGGTGGTGTCGAGCACCGAGCACGCCGCCGACCGCCTCCTGCGCGGCTACCGACGGGTGCGTGTCCGTGACCTCGGTGAGGAGGTCCCCTTCTCGACCGTCCGGCGCGCCGCCGCCGTGGAGGCGATGCTCGCGATGAGCGCGGCGGCGGCCGGCGCACGCACGCCGGAGGTCCTCGGCGTCGCGCCACTGCCGGTCCGCGACGCGATGGTGATCGTCTTCGAGGAGGTGCCCGGCGAGCGCCTCGACCGCGTCCCGGCCGAGCGCATCACCGACGGCGTGCTGGACCAGGCGTGGCAGGCGGTCGCGGGCCTGCGCGCCGCCGGCCTCGCCCACCGTGACCTGCAGCTGTCGTCGTGGCTGCTCGGCCCCGACGACCGGCTGTGGCTCATCGACTACTCCTTCGGCGAGCCTGCGGCGACCGACGGGGCGCTGAGCGCCGACATCGCCGAGCTCCTGTCCGCCACCTACGCCGTGGTGGGCGCCGAGCGCGCGGTCGCGGCCGCGGGGCGGGTGCTGGGGGGCCCGAGCCTGGCGGCCGGTCTGAGCCACCTGGTCCCGATGGCGCTGACCCGCGCCACGCGCGCCGCCGTGAAGGGCCAGCCGGACGGACTGGCGCCCCTGGTCGAGGCGACGGCGGCCGCCTGTGGGGTGCAGGAGCCGGAGTTCGCGCCGATCGAGCGGGTCAGGCCGCGCACCCTGGTCATGGCCGGCCTGCTGGCCCTGGCGGTCTACGTCCTGCTGCCGCAGCTGGCTGACCTGCCGCGCATGCTCGAGGCGATCCGCGAGGCCGACCGGGGGTTCGCCGCCGCCGCCCTGCTCGCCTCGGTGGTCACCTACGTCGGCTCGGGTGTCGCGCTGGCGAACGCCGCACCCCTGTCGATCAGCACCATCCAGGCGACGCTGGCCTCGGTCGCCGCCACGTTCGTCGGCGCCATCGCGCCGCCTGGCGTCGCCCAGGTGGGCCTCAACGCCCGCTTCTACGCCAAGCAGGGGATGTCCTCCACGGTGGCGATCTCGGCCACCGCCGCGAAGGAGGTCGCCGTCGCAGTCGTGCACGTGCTGCTGCTGATCCTCATGGCGATCGCCGCCGGCAGCACGGGCGCCCTGCAGCAGGAGCTGGACAAGCTGCCGTCACTGCGCACCGTCGGCATCGTCGTCGCCGTCCTCATCGCCCTGGTCGTGGCTGCCGCCGCGACGCCGCGCGTGCGGGGGCTGGTCCGCGACACGATCCTGCCGGCCGTCCGCGAGTCGATGGCCAGCCTGCGCGAGCTGGCCTCGAGCCCCGTGAAGATGCTGCTGCTGTTCGTGGGCGCGCTCGTGCTCCAGGTGGCCTACGTCGCGGCCCTGTACTTCGCGACCCGGGCGCTGGGCGGCGAGGTGGGCTTCGTGACGATCGGGCTGATCTACCTGACGGTCGGATCGGTGGCGTCGGTCGCACCCACCCCGGGTGGCATCGGCGCTGTCGAGGCCGTCCTGCTCGCAGCGCTCACCGGGGTGGGCATGGCCGCCGCGCCGGCGCTCGCCGCCGTGTTCCTCTACCGCCTCGTGACCTTCTGGATCCCCATCCCGGTCGGCGGGCTGGCGTTCCGTTCCCTGGCCGCGCGCGACCTGCTCTGAGTCCCGGGCGCCCGGTCGCCGGTCGGTCCGTGGGCGGTTCAGCCGAGCCGGGCGGCCAGGTAGGCCACGGCGGCGTCGATCGTCTCGAGGCGGGGGTAGTCGTCGACCGGGATGTCGCCCTGCACCGCCTCGGCGAGCTGGGCGACGAGCTCCATGAAGTCCATGGAGTCCAGGTCGGCCTGCTCGCGCAGCGGCTCGGCGGGGTCCAGGCCCTCGACGTCGACGTCGGGGGCCACGAAGGTCAGGGCGTCCAGCAGGACGCCGCGTGCGCGGTCGGTGCTCACAGTTCCTCCGGGTGGGCCAGGGCGTGGCGGAAGGTGGCCAGGAAGGCCGAGGCCGTGCGGCCGTCGCTGGCGCGGTGGTCGGCGGCGAGCACGACGGTGGCGATCGGCCGGACGGTGAGCATCCCGTCCACCGCCCAGGGCCGCTCGACGATGCCACCCACGCCGACCAGCGCCACCTGCGGCGGGAAGATGACGCCGTACAACTCGTCCGGACCCGCCTCCCCGAGGCTGCTGACCGTGATGCTCGCCCCCGCCATCTCGGCCTGCTTCAGCGCGCCGCGCCGGGCTCGGCCGACGAGGTCGGCCAGCCGCGCCATGAGCGCGTCGACCGGCAGGGAGCCTGCATCGGGGATGGCCGGGGTGACCAGCCCGCCGCCGCGCGTGGCCACGGCCACGCCCAGGTCAACGCGTCCGGCCCGGCTCAGGGCGCCGCCGATCCAGTGGCCGTTCAGGTCGGGGACCGCCTGGGCCGCGAGGACCGTCGCGCGCAGGAACAGCACGGCCGGCAGCAGCCTCCGGGCCACGGGCAGCTCCTGGTTGCGAGCCGCCAGCCAGGCCAGGGACGGCCCCATGTCGATGGTCTGGCGCACGTAGTAGTGCGGGATCTCGGCGTTCGAGCGGGACATCAGCGACGCGATGGCGGCACGCATGGCGGCCTTGCGGTCCGGACTCGCCGCCCGTGGTCCCGGCGGCGGCCCGGCGACCGTGGTCGGGGCGGCCGTGGTTGGGGCGGCCGTGGTCGGGGTGGCCGTGGGCGGGGTGGCCGTCGCACCGGCGGCCGGCGCGGCCGCGGTCACGGCGAGCACGTCCGCGGCGAGCACCGCCCCGTGCGCGCCCGAACCGCTGATCGAGCGGAGGTCAAGGTCGTGCTCGGCGGCGAGCCGGCGCGCGCGCGGCGTGGCACGGACCCGGGCTGGGGCGGCTGCGGCCGCGGCAGCCGCCCTCACGTCGTCGTGGGTGATGTGGCCGTCCGGTCCGCTGCCCACGACCGCGTCGAGGTCCACACCGAGCTGGTGGGCCAGGTGGCGCACCGGCGGGGTGGCCGGGAACCGGTCCCTGCCGGCCGGAGCAGCCGGCGCAGGAGCAGCCACGGCTGGAGCCTCGTTCGCCTGCGCAGCCACGGCGGGAGCAGCCGGTGCCGGGGCAGGACCCGAGTCGGGCGCGCTCGGTGCCACCCGCAGGGTCACCGGGGCCACGGTCCCACCCGCGGACCGTGCCGCGGTCGTGACCGCGGCCGCCGCAGCCGGGACGGCCCCGGCCACGGGCGGCCCGATCCGCGCGATCGGTGTTCCCACCGGCACCTGCGTCCCCGGACCCACCAGGAGCTCCTCGAGGACCCCGTCCTCGAAGCTCTCGATCTCGATCGCCGCCTTGGCGGTGTCGACGACCGCGACGATCTGGCCCCGCCTCACCGGATCCCCGGGCTGCACCAGCCACTCGATGATCGTCCCGACGTCCATGTCCGCCCCGAGCGAGGGCATGCGGAACTCGGCCATGGCTCAGGCCCCCCCGCGCAGGACCCGCTCGGCCGCCGCCACGACGCCCTCGAGCGTCGGCAGCGCCGCCAGCTCCAGGTGCCGCGCGTAGGGCATCGGCACCTCCGCGCTGCACACCCGAGCCACCGGGGCGTCGAGGTCGTAGAAGGCGTGCTCGGTGATCCGGGCGGCCACCTCCGCCGACAGGCTCCCCGTTCGCCAGCCCTCGTCGACCACCACCGCGCGGTGCGTGCGGCGGACCGAGCCGAGGATCGCCACGTCGTCCAACGGTCGCAGCGTGCGCAGGTCGAGCACCTCGGCGTCGACCCCCGCCGCGGCCAGCCGCTCGGCGGCCTCGAGCACCATCGGCAGCGTGCCCCCGTAGGTGATGAGCGTGAGGTCGGTGCCGGGCCGGCGGACCGCCGCGGTGTCGAGGTCGACCGCCCCGGCACCGGCGGGCAGCTCGCCGGAAGCGTTGTAGAGGCCGCCGTGCTCGAAGACGAGCACGGGGTCGGGGTCGGCCAGGGCGGTGGCGAGCATGCCGTAGGCGTCCGGGATGGTCGCCGGGGCCACGATGCGGATGCCGGGGATGTGGCCGTACCAGCCCTCGAGGCTGTGCGAGTGCTGCGCGGCGAGCTGCCGGCCGGCGCCCGTGGTCATCCGGATCACGAGCGGCACGTGGAACTGCCCGCCGGACATGTGCTGCAGCGCCGCGGCGGTGTTCATGATCTGGTCCAGGGCCAGCAGCGAGAAGTTCACCGTCATGATCTCCACGATCGGGCGCATCCCGCCGAGCGCCGCCCCGATGCCGGCGCCCACGAAGGCCGACTCCGACAGGGGCGTGTCGCGGATGCGCTCGGGTCCGAACTGCTCGAGCAGGCCCATGCTCACGCCGAAGCAGCCGCCGTACATGCCGACGTCCTCGCCCATGAGGAACACGCGCTCATCGGCCAGCATGGCCGCGCGGATGCCCTCGCGGCAGGCCTCCCGGTAGGTCAGGGTGCGTGGACCGGCCTCGGGCTCGGGGCTGGTCGGGGCGGCGTCATCCGGAGGCGGTGGTGGCGCCACCGCCGTCGCCCGCGCCCCGGAGCGGGCGGTCGGGGACCTGCGCGCACTCATGGGGCCACCCCCTCGCGGGCCGCGGCGAGCAGGGGGGCACGGCGCAGCACCGAGCTCGCGGGATCGTGCACGTACAGCTCGAGGTCGGCGAGGTCCTCGAGCGGCGACTCCTCGGCGAACGCCGCGGCATCGTCCACCACCGCGGCGACCTCGGCCTCCATCACGGCGAGGTCGGCCTCCGCGAGCGTCCCTTGGCCGACGAGCCGGCCGCGGAGCAGCTCGATCGGGTCGCGCTGCTTCCACTGCTCGACCTCGGCCTTCTCGCGGTACCGCTCCGGGTCGAACATCGAGTGCGCCCGGAACCGGAAGGTCCGCGCCTCGAGGAAGTGCGGGCCCCCGCCGGCTCGGATCGCCTGCACCGCCCGATCGGCCGCTTCGGCGACGGCCAGGACGTCCATGCCGTCGACCGACCAGGCGGGCAGCTCGTAGGCCGCCGCCTTCACGGCGAGGTTCGTCTCGGACTCCGAGCGGGCCAGCGCCGTGCCCATCGCGTACAGGTTGTTCTCGCACACGAACAGCACCGGCAGCCGCCACAGCGCCGCCAGGTTGACCGACTCGTGGAACTCGCCCTCGGCCATCGCACCCTCGCCGAAGAAGCACGCGGTGACCCGGTCCCGCCCGGCCAGGCGGTCGGCCAGGGCCAGCCCGATCGCCAGCGGCAGCCCGCCGCCGACGATCGCGTTGCCGCCGTAGAAGCGGGTCGCCGCCTCGAACAGGTGCATGGACCCGCCCCGGCCACGGGCACACCCGGTCACCTTCCCGTACATCTCGGCCATCACGGCGCGCGCCGACATCCCCTTGAGCAGCGCGTGGCCGTGCTCGCGGTACGTCGCGACGACGGCGTCGTCGGGCTCCAGCGCCGACATGACGCCGGTGGCAACCGCCTCCTCGCCGACGTAGACGTGCAGGAACCCGCGGATGCTGCCCGCGCTGTAGAGCTCGACGCAGCGCTCCTCGAACCGTCGCACCAGCAGCATCTGGGCCAGCAGGCGCACCTCCGGCGGATCGCCGTCGCGGAAGCCCGGTGTGCTGGCAGGTGCCTGCGTGGGGGTGTCGGCTGTCATGGGGTGCCTCCCTGTCGGGGGTCGGCGGTCGGGGCGGCGGCGGCTGGCGTGGGCGTCCCGGCCCCAGCCGGCGCGGGCGTCTCGGCGCTGGCCGGGGCGGGCGTCTCGGCGCTGGCCGGGGCGGGCGTCTCGGCGCTGGCCGGGGCGGGCGTCTCGAGCGTGCTCAGGTCCCCCTCGGCCAGGCCGAGCTCACGGGCCCGCAGCAGCCGTCGCATGATCTTGCCCGACCGGGTCTTGGGCAGGTTGTCGTCGAACGCGATCTCGCGCGGCGCCACGGCCGGGCCCAGCCGGCGCCGGGCGTGCGCGGTGATGTCGCGGCGCAGCGCGACGAGGTCCTCGGGCGCCCGCGGTGTCCCCGGCGCGAGCGTGACGAACGCCTTGATCCGCTCCCCCATCACCTCGTCGGGCACGCCGATCACGCCGGCCTCGGCGACCGCCGGGTGCTCCATCAGGCAGCTCTCGACCTCGAAGGGCCCGATGAGGTGGCCCGCGGACTTGATGACGTCGTCGGCACGGCCCACGAACCAGAACCAGCCGTCCGCGTCCCGCCGGGCGAGGTCGCCGGAGAGGTACCAGCCGCCCGCGAAGCACTTCGCGTACCGATCCGGGTCGTTGAGGTAGCCGCGGAACATCGAGGGCCATCCCGGCCGCAGCGCGAGCTCGCCGACCTCCTCGACGCCGGCCTCCTGCACCGATCCGTCGGGAGCCACGGCCGCCCGGCCCTCGTCACCGCGCTGCAGCACCGTCGCCGTGATGCCCGGCATGGGCCGGCCCATCGAGCCCGGGCGAACGTCGCAGGCCGCGTAGTTGGCGATCATGATCCCGCCGGTCTCGGTCTGCCACCAGTTGTCGTGGATGGTGCGCTCCAGCGCCTCCCGGCCCCACAGCACGGCCTCGGGGTTCAGCGGCTCGCCGACGCTGGCCACGAACCGCAGCGCCGACAGGTCGTACTCCCGGGGCAGCTCGGCGCCCGCCCGCATGAGCATGCGGATGGCCGTCGGCGCCGTGTACCAGACGGTGACCCGCTGCTCGGCGAGCGTGGCGTACCACCGGCGGGCGTCGAACTCGCCCTCGTCGACCAGTGCCGTGAGACCCACGGTGAGGGGGGCGATGACGCCGTACGAGGTCCCGGTGACCCAGCCGGGATCGGCGGTGCACCAGTAGAGGTCGTCGGGATGCAGGTCGAGCGCGAAGCGCCCCGTGGCGTGGTGGGCCACGACGGCGCCGTGGACGTGCATCGCGCCCTTCGGGGTGCCGGTCGTCCCGCTGGTGAAGTGCAGCAGGGCGAGGTCCTCGGGCCCGGTCGGCTCGATCGGGAACTCGGTGGGCTGGCCGGCCAGCAGCTCGGCCAGGTGGACGGCCCCGGGGATGCTGTCGGGGTCGACGGTGCCCGGTTCGTCCACGAGCAGCACGTGCCGCAGCCCGGGCAGCTCGGCCCGCACCGGGGCCACCTTCCTGCGGTACAGCTCGGCCGAGGTCACCAGCGCACGGCCGTCGCCCAGCGCGATCCGCTGGCGGACGGGCTCGGGGCCGAACGCGCTGAACAGCGGTGCGAAGACGCTGCGCGCCTTGAACGTGCCGACCATCGCCACGTAGAGCCCCGGCACCCGACCGACCAGGCTGAAGACCCGCTCGCCGGGCCCGATGCCGAGCGACCGCAGCCCGTGGGCGAAGGCCGAGGTCCGGCCGGCCAGGTCGGCGTAGGTGATGTCGTCGTTGGTCCCGGCCTTGGTCCGGCAGCGCAGCGCCACGTGATCACCGCGACCGTGCCGGACATGGCGGTCCACCGCCTCGTGCGCGATGTTGACCCCGCCGGCGGGCAGGCCGTCGAGCCAGTCGCGGGCGGACTCCCACGTGAAGCGCGCACGGACGGCCCCGTAGTCGTCCAGGTTCGGTGGGACGGCCAGATCGGCCCTCCCCTTGTGGATCACCCCGCCGCGGTCCGCACGGTCCTCCATGCACCTGCTCTACCAGTCGGGCCTACCCGCCGGTAGGGACCGAGGTCCCGCGCGCTTGTGGCGGGATGCGCCCCACGGGTCGGCGCGTCCCCGCCCATCGTCCCGGGTCCAGGCGGACCGACTGGTCGGTCGGGCGGTCCGCCCCGACCGACCCGAGCGATGTGCGCGTTTGCTCCGCCGGCGTAGGTCCGCTGACCGGCGCCGCGGAGCGGACGTACCTCGGCGGAGCAAACGCAGCGGTCGGCCGGGGGGACGGGGCGCGCTCGGCGGACGACCGCAGGGAGGTTGCCCGCCGGGCAGTCACACGTCCGCGCAGGGCCCCGGCCGCTCAGCGCCCAGGGCCCCCTCGGCATCCCCCTGCAGGCGTCCGCCTACCGCGGCTCGGGCAGCCGCGACGCCAGGTACACCGCGGCGCCGTCGATCGTGGCCAGGTGGTGGAGGTCGGCGGCCGGGATGTTCGCGTGGATCGCGTCGCTGAGCAGCGCAGCCAGCTCGCCCATGTCGAGGGCGTCGAGGTCGGCCTGTGCGCGGAGCGGGACCGTGGGGTCGAGGTGACCGACGTCCACCTCCGGCGCCACCAGGTGGATGGCCTGCAGCAGGATGTGCCGGGCCCGCTCCTCGCTCATGGCCTCCGCACCTCCCCGTGACACACGTGGGCCCGGCCGGGCTCGAACCGACGACCTACCCGGTGTAAGCGGGTTGCGCTCCCAACTGCGCCACGGGCCCGGGGCGAAGGGTACGCATCGGGCGGTGGGTTGCCAAAGCCCCGGCCGCGCCCCACCGGGACCACGAGCGCCACGAGGTCACTCGAGGGCGGCCAGCGCCGTGCGGTAGTCCTCGGGATCGCGCGCCTGGCCGGGGTGGTTCACCAGCGCCCATCGCACGATGCCTTCGCGATCGATGACGAAGGTGCCCCGCGTGGCCATGCCGCGCTCGGGCAGGAACACGCCGTACGCCTGCGCCACCGCCCCATGCGGCCAGAAGTCGCTGAGCAGGTCGAACCCGAGGCCCTCCTGCTCGCCGAAGACCCGCAGGGCGTGCTTGGTGTCGACCGAGACGCCGAGCAGCACCGTGTCGTCGTCGAAGTCCCCACGCCGGTCGCGCAGGTCGCACAGCTCGCTGGTGCAGATCGACGAGAAGGCGAAGGGGTAGAAGACGAGCACGACCTTGCGGCCGCGCAGCTCCGCCAGCGACACCTGCTCGCCGCGCTGGTTGGGCAGCGTGAACTCCGGCGCTGGCTGGCCGACCTCGACGGACATGGGACTCCTCGGCGATCTGGGGGGTGACGACCCAATCCTGCCCAGCGTTGGGCAGGATTGCCGGATGGACTCCCACCGGTTGCCCGACCAGCTCGAGCCGAACCCCCACGAGCACGGCCTGGCCACCGGGGACGCGGCAGCCCTCGCCAGGTCCATCAACCGGGCCTGGGAGCTGTTCGAGGGCGTGGTGGCCGAGGTGGACCTCGCGGCGCCCTCGCGCAAGCAGGGCTGGACGGCCCGGGAGCTGGTCGCCAAGGTCGGCGAGTGGGAGTTCGGCCGCCGGCTGGCTGACATGCTGCGGGACGCCCACGACGGCGAGGCCGCCTTCTACGACAACGACGCGATCGAGGAGCGGATCCGGCTGCAGACCGCCGACCTGCCGGACGATGCGGTCCTCGAGGCGCTGGCCGCCGCGCGGGCCACCACGGCCGAGTGGCTGGCCTCCGACGGACCACAGACCTGGGGCCTGGTGCCCACCTCGTCCCCGCTCGGGCCGCTGCCGGTGCTCACGGTCGTGAACGCGATGACCTACCAGCTGTCGATCACGACCCTGGACCTCGAGCCGGCCGGCGGAACGGTGCCCGACGAGCTCGTCCGGATCGGCCTGTCCGCACTCATCGACACCACCGGCGCGCTCGCGGGGCGCAAGCGGGTGACCGGTTCGTTCACCGCGATCACCCCGGACGTCATCATCGGCTCGGGCTCCCGCGACGGCTTCTGGCGAACGGCGTCCCTCGACGAGGACCCCGAGCACGGGCCGGGCGTCGTGGCCGAGGCCCGCACGATCCTCGACGTGACCAGTGGGCGGGCCAACGTGCCGCACCTGTACCGCACCGGAGAGTTGCACGTGCGCGACCTGACCGGCCTCGTGCGATTGGCTCCGGTCCTCGACGGCATCCCCGGCATCCCACCCATGGGGGCCGTCGGGCGGGCGCTGAGCGTCGTCGACGCGGTCGGCGGGCTGTTCGGCCGCCTGCGCCGCTGAGGAAGGCGGCCGCCTCGCGCCCGCTGGAGGACGGGCGCCCCGCCTCGCGCCCGCTGGAGGACGGGCGCCCCGCCACGCGCCCGCTGGAGGACGGGCGCCCCGCCACGCGCCCGCTGGAGGACGGGCGCCCCGCCACGCGCCCGCTGGAGGACGGGCGCCCCGCCAGTTGCTGGTCGCGTCACGCCCGACCAGCAGCGCGCACCACCGCCGAACGCCGTCCGCGCGCCGGGTTCCAAAGGTGCGCCCACATCGACACTCCTCCCCGTCCAGCCGACCCGAGCTCCGGCAGCCGCGCCCAGAATCGACCCAAGGCGACGCCCTGAACGGACCCATGTGTCGATTCGGGGTGCGGGTGGGGGTGGACCCGGCCCGCCGAACGGCGGGAATGTCGATGCCGCCGCGGTCGCCGGTGCCCGGCGCGAACGCGCAGCCATGAGCCGACCGGCGAACATGCAGCCTCGGCGAGCGGCGAACGCGGTGTCGTCGGCGGGCCTGCGAACGCGGCGTCGTTGGCGAGCGTCGAACGCGGCCGCAGTCGCGGGTGACCGGCGCGAACGCCGCAGCCATGAGCCGACGGGCGATCCTCCATCCGCGGCGAGCGTCGAACGCCGCGTCGTCGGCGGCGGGCGAACCCGGTCGCAGCCGCCGTCGGCGGCTGTGGCGGACCGACCACCGGCTAGCGCGACACCATCCGGATGCCCTGCCAGGCGGACAGCGTCACCGAGGTCGTGCGGCGCAACCCGGAGGTCGACGCGGCGTCGGCCACGTCGGCGGGCTCGAGCGCGCCCGGCCGGCCGAACTTGGGGGTGAACAGCCAGATCACGCCCGAGTCGGCGATGGGGGCCTTGGCGTCGACGAGCGCGTCGGCGAGGTCGCCGTCGTCGTCGCGCCACCACAGCACCACCATGTCGACGACCCCGTCGTAGTCCTCGTCCACCGGTTCCTCGCCCGATCCCGCCACGACCGCGTCCGCCACCAGGTCGTCGGTGTCGGTGTCGTAGCCGATCTCCTGGACCGTGCTCCCCTGGTCGATCCCCAGCCGCTTGGCCAGCGCCGACGCCTCCTCGGCCCGGTCGGCCGTACCACCCACCTCGATCGTCCCATCCGTGCGCGCCACCCCGGTCGGACGGCTCGTGGGCGCCAGTATGCGGCACCGGGGGTCGCCCACGTCCATCCCAACGCGCGGGTAGCCCGGCGAACGGGAATAGTTGGCCGCGCTGCCCGTCCGGCCGCTGCTGGCCGACCACGCCCTGTCGAAAGGTGCTCGAACGTGTCGCCCTCCGCCTACGACCCGCTGATGCCCGGCGGCCTGCCCGACCAGTACGTCGACGCCGACGCCACCGAGACCGACGAGTGGCTGGAGTCGTTCGACGCCGTCGTCGACAACGCGGGAGCCACGCGCGCGCGCTTCCTGATGCTCGAGCTGCTGCGGCGCTCGGCCGAGCGCAGCGTCGGCGTCCCCGCGCTGCGCAGCACCGACTACATCAACACCATCTCCCCGGACAAGGAGCCGGCGTTCCCAGGCGACGAGCAGATGGAGTACCAGATCCGCGCCATGATGCGGTGGAACGCCGCCATGCTCGTGCACCGTGCCCAGCGCCCGGGGATCGGCGTCGGCGGGCACCTCTCGTCCTACGCGTCGAGCGCGGCGATGTACGAGGTCGGCTTCAACCACTTCTTCCGCGGGCCGGACGCCCCGGGTGGCGGGGACCAGCTGTTCTTCCAGGGCCACGCCGCCCCGGGCATGTACGCGCGGGCCTTCCTCGAGGGCCGGCTCAGCGAGGCGCAGCTCGACGGCTTCCGCCAGGAGCTGTCGCACCCCGGCGGCGGGCTGCCGAGCTACCCGCACCCCCGGCTCATGCCGGAGTTCTGGCAGTTCCCCACGGTGTCGATGGGTCTCGGTCCGCTCGGCGCCATCTTCCAGGCCCGCTTCAACCGCTACCTGCTCAACCGCGGCATCAAGGACACCAGCCAGCAGCGCGTCTGGGCGTTCCTCGGCGACGGCGAGACCGACGAGCCCGAGACCCTGGGCAACATCGCCATGGCGGCGCGCGAGGGCCTGGACAACCTCACGTTCGTGGTCAACTGCAACCTGCAGCGCCTCGACGGACCCGTGCGTGGCAACGGCAACATCATCCAGGAGCTCGAGTCGGTCTTCCGCGGCGCCGGTTGGAACGTCATCAAGGTGATCTGGGGCCGCGGGTGGGACAACCTGCTGGCCCGTGACGTCGACGGCGCGCTGGTCAACCTGATGAACAACACCCCGGACGGCAACTACCAGACGTACCGGGGCGAGGACGTGAAGTTCCTGCGGGAGCACTTCTTCGGCCGCGACCCCCGTGTCGCCAAGATCGTGTCCGACATCCCGGACGAGCAGCTGTGGGCGCTCAAGCGCGGCGGCATGGACTACCGCAAGCTCTACGCGGCCTACAAGACCGCGGTGGAGCACACCGGCCAGCCGACGGTGATCCTGGCCAAGACGATCAAGGGCTGGTCGCTGGGGCAGCACTTCGAGAGCCGCAACGCCACGCACCAGATGAAGAAGCTGTCCGAGCAGGACCTGCGCACGTTCCGCGACCGGCTCGGCATCCCGATCCCCGACGACCAGCTCGACAAGTACCTGCCGCCGTACTACCACCCCGGCAAGGACGACCCCCGGATCCAGTACATGATGGAGCGGCGCGCGGCCCTCGGCGGCTCGCTGCCCCGGCGGCGGACCACGTCGCGGCCGCTGGCCCAGCCGGAGGAGAAGACCTACGAGATCGTCCTGCGGGGCTCGGGCAAGCAGGAGGTCGCCACGACGATGGCGTTCGTCCGGCTGTTCAAGGACCTCACGCGCGACCCGGAGATCGGCTACCGGTTCGTGCCGATCATCCCCGACGAGGCCCGCACGTTCGGCATGGACGCCCTGTTCCCGACGCTGAAGATCTACAACCCCAAGGGCCAGCAGTACCTCTCGGTCGACCGCGAGCTGATGCTGTCCTACAAGGAGGCCACGAACGGCCAGATCCTGCACGAGGGCATCGACGAGGCCGGCTCGGTCTCCTCGTTCATCGCGGCGGGCACCTCGTACTCCACGCACGACCAGCCGATGATCCCCGTGTACATCTTCTACTCGATGTTCGGCTTCCAGCGGACCGGCGACTCGTTCTGGCAGGCCGGCGACCAGATGACCCGCGGGTTCGTCATGGGGGCCACGGCGGGGCGCACCACCCTCAACGGGGAGGGCCTGCAGCACGAGGACGGCCACAGCCACGTCCTGGCGATGACCAACCCCGCGGTGGTCGCCTACGACCCGGCGTACGCCTACGAGATCGGGCACATCGTGCGCGACGGGCTGCGGCGGATGTACGGCGAGGACTCGGAGAACGTCTTCTACTACATCACCGTCTACAACGAGCCGTACGTGCAGCCGGCCCAGCCGGAGGGCCTGGACGTCGAGGGCCTGCTGCGCGGCATGTACCTCCTCGCGCCGGCGACGGCGCAGCACGAGCGCCGCGCACAGATCCTGGCCTCCGGCGTGGCGGTGCCATGGGCGCTGAAGGCCCAGCGCCTGCTCGCCGAGGAGTGGGGGGTGGCTGCCGACGTGTGGTCGGTGACCTCGTGGACCGAGCTGCGCCGTGACGGCCTGGCCGTCGACAAGCACAACCTGTTCGCCCCCACCGAGGAGCCGCGCACCGCGTACGTCACGCAGCGCCTGGCCGACCAGCCGGGCCCGGTCGTGGCCGTCTCGGACTACATGCACGCCCTGCAGGACATGATCCGCCCGTGGGTGCCCGGGCACTTCGCCACCCTCGGCACGGACGGCTGGGGCATGTCCGACACCCGCGGGGCGCTGCGGCGGCACTTCCTCGTCGACGCTGAGTCGATCGTGTGCCGGACGCTGCTGTCGCTGGCCGAGCGCGGCGAGGTCGACCGCCAGGTCGTGCGTGACGCCCTCGACCGCTACCGGCTGTGGGACGCTGCCGCCGCCGAGGCGGGCAACACCGAGGGCGGCGGGTGAGGTGAGCCGCGGGCGCGTCCTCGCCGAGGCGGTCCGCGACCTCCCGCCCGGCCTGCGACGCGCCCCGGCACGCCCGTCGGACGCCGCGGCGATCACGGCACTGTTCCGTGCCGACGACCTCGCGTACGCCGGGCACACGACGAGCAACGAAGAGGAGGTCGTCGACGAGCTCGGTGGGCCGCACTGCGGCTGGGAGCGCGGTGCCGCGTGCGTCTGGCGCGACGGGGAGCTGGTCGGCCTGGTCGCCTGCTACGACGAGCTCGCGATGGGTCGCGGCTGGTGGCTCGAGGTGCTCGTGCTGCCCGGTGACCGGCAGGCCCACGTGGTGGCGTCCCGGCTCATCGAGGCCGGCCTGCGGGAGGGTGCGATCCGGTGGGCCTCGCTGCGGCACGACGCCGGTGGGGCGACGGCCGACGCGAAGGCCGCCTGCTACGCCGACGACCACGGGCTGCGACGGGCGCTGGAGGACCACGGCTTCGCGGAGGTGCGCCGGTTCTGGCGGATGGGGATCGACCTCGCGCCGCGACCCGTCGGGGACGGCGATCCCGCCGCCTTCGCGCCGCCGGGCTACCGGTTCGTGCGCTTCACCGACGGCGAGGCGGACTGGCGTGCGATGCACGCCGCGCAGATGGCCGCGTTCCTCGACCACTTCGACTTCGTGCCCGTCGGCTACGAGGAGTGGCGCGGCCTGCTGCAGGGCGGTACCGAGGACCGCACCCAGTGGCTCATCGCCGAGCCGGACGACGCACCGGGGACCGTGGCCGCCTGGGTGCGGGGGTCGAACCGCTACGCCGCCGAGGGGACCGGGTACGTCGCGAGCATCGGGTCGCTGCGCGAGCACCGGGGCCGCGGCCTGGCCCGCGCGCTGCTCCAGGCGCGGTTCGCCGACGATGCCCGGCGCGGCTTCCGACGCACGCTGCTGGACGTGGACGCCGAGAGCCCCACCGGGGCGACCCGGCTCTACGAGGCCGTGGGCATGCGGGTCGACGCTGAATCGGTGTCGTTCCGGCGACCGCTGCTGGCGTGACGTCCCCCGCCCCGCGTCCGGGCAGGGGACGTCACGCCACCGCTCGGGCTAGGGCTTGACCCGCACGACCGAGGCGACCGGCTGGCCGAAGTCGCCGAAGCCGTTGCCGCTGGTCACGACCAGCTTGCCCTGCGCGAACTCGACGGCCCCGGGCGACGGCACGCCGGCGACCTTCCGGTTCGGTCCGTGCCCGACCCTGGTGATCGCGTTGTCGAACAGCTCGGCGACGTAGATCCGGCCCCGGTGGTCGAGGGCCAGGTCGACCGCCCCGAGCAGGCCCCAGGCGATCCGCTTCACGTGGCCGGTCCACGGGTTGACCCGGTACACGCCGCCGCGGTAGCCGAGGCTGGCGTCCTCGGGACCGCCGGGCAGGCTCGAGACGTAGAGCATGCCGTTGCGGCCCCGCTCGACGTCGGTGGGCACGGGCTGGAACAGGTACGTCTCCCCGGCCGTGCAGCTCGGCAGGCCCAGCCCAGCCGCCACCTCGGCGCTCGGGATCGTGAACGGCACCGGAGGCAGGAGCGCGACCGTGCTGATACGACCGGAGCGGGACACGGGCCGAACGCCAGGGCGTAGGGGTTGGGGTTGATGTCACCGGGCTCGGGCTCGGGACCGGGCGGCGGCGGTGGGGTGTCCGGGTTCGGCGGCCCGGAGGGGGGCTCCGGCGGGGACGGGAAGTCGGCCTTGCAGGCCTCGTCCAGATCGACGAAGCCGTAGTCGACGCCGCCGTCGGGGTTGGTGTCGAGCTCGTACTGGGCGAGCCCGGTCGTGACGGTGGTGACGCGGCCGTCCCTGGCGCGGACCTTCAGCGAGCCGACCGGCCTGCCGTCGGCCTCGGACTGCTCGATCCAGGCCAGCGCACCGCGCTTGCCCGCCGCGACGCCCGTGACCTGGGTGCCCTGGCCCGTGACGACGTCGGTCCGACCGCCACGGCGGTCGATCGCGGTGATCGTGCCGGTGAACGTCTGCGCCACGTACGTGGTGCCGCGCTGGTCCACCGTTAGGCCGAGCAACGGACTGGTGAGCCCGTCGGCGATGGTGGTCACGCGGTGCCCGCCGCGCCAGTCCTTGCCCCCTGCGCCGCGCTCGTGGGCGGCCGCAGCGGTCGCCAGCGAGGTCAGGCTCAGGGCGAGGCCGGCGCCGACAGCAGCGGCCCGGCACGTCATCGTCTTCATTCGGGTGCGTCCTCCGTCCCTGCCCCCCTCGTGGGGGCGGGGCCCACTACCCGAGGATCCGGCGCCGATCCGGGGCGGGGCCGGGGACGTACCGGGACGACACGCCGCAGAGCGGGCCGGCCCCGCGCCGTGCCCATGGCCGCCGACAGCGCTCGGCCCCGGTGGGAACGGGTCCCACCGGGGCCGAGCGGCTCCTCCCCCGAGGTCGTCGTGCGCCGGCTGCTCCCGGCGCCGGTGCCTACACCACCTGGTGCAGCCACCGCACGGGGACGCCGTCGCCGGCCCGCCGGAAGGGCTCGAGCTCGGCGTCCCACGCGGTGCCCAGGATGAGGTCGAGGCCGCGGCGCAGCTGGCCCTGGTCGTCGCCGGCGGCGAGCATGACCGCACGGAGGCGGTCCTCGTGGATCATGACGTCGCCGTGCGGGCCCATGGTCGCCCGGAACACGCCGAGGTTCGGGGTGACGGCGAACCGCTCGCCCTCCCCGCCGCGGCTGGGCTCCTCGGCCACCTCGTAGCGGGCGGTCTTGAACTGGCGCAGCGCGGAGGTGATGCGCGCCGCAGTACCGGGCGCGGCCTGCCAGGAGACCTCGCCGCGCACCTGCCCGGGCAGCACTGGCTGGGGCAGCCAGTCGAGGCTCACCCGAATGCCGAGCACGTCACTGACCGCCCACTCCAGGTGCGGGCAGAGCGCCCGCGACGCGGAGTGCACGAACAGGACGCCACGGGTCAGACCCGGGCGCTCGGCAACCATATGCACGGCCATGGCCGACCTCCGTTCCCGGCGAGTTTCGCCTTCCCCAGCGGACTCGCGCACGGAGGGAGCCATCCCTTGGGCGCAGGATAATCACACGACTGTGGTTTTGGCTAGGCGCCCTCCCCCGAATGGCCCATCACTAGCATCGCCGGGGTGACCTCCGACGCTGGCCCAGCTCCCCGCACCCTGCCCGCCCGCGCCCGGGTGGTCGTGATCGGCGGGGGGATCATCGGCAGCTCCCTCGCCTACCACCTCGGCCAGCTGGGATGGTCCGACACCGTGCTGCTGGAGCGCGACCGGCTCACCTCGGGCACGACCTGGCACGCGGCCGGCCTGATGGTGACCTTCGGCTCGACCTCCCAGACGTCCACGGAGCTGCGCCGGTACACCCGCGACCTCTACGCGGGGCTCGAGGCCGAGACCGGGCAGGCCACCGGGTTCCTGCCCGTGGGGCTGGTCGAGGTCGCGACCGACCCCGACCGCCTCGAGGAGTACCGGCGGGTCGCCGCGTTCAACCGGCACCTCGGCGTCGAGGTCCACGAGATCGGTCCGCGGGAGGTGGCCGAGCTCTGGCCGCTGGCCCGGACCGACGACATCCTCGCGGCGTTCCACATCCCGGGGGACGGTCGGGTGAACCCCGTGGACGCCACGATGGCGCTGGCCCGAGGGGCGCGCATGCGCGGCGTGACCGTCCTCGAGGGCGTCCCCGCGCTCGACGTGCTCGTCCGGGACGGCGCCGTGGTCGGGGTGCGGACACCCGTGGGGGACATCGAGTGCGAGGTCGTGGTGAACGCCGCCGGCATGTGGGCCCGCCAGCTGGGGGCGCGGTCCGGGGTGGCCATCCCGCTGCAGGCCGCCGAGCACTACTACCTCGTCACCGGCCCGATGCCGCAGGTGGACCCGAGCTGGCCGGTGCTGGAGGACGCCGGGCGGTTCACGTACATCCGCCCGGAGGGGGCGGGCCTCATGGTCGGGCTGTTCGAGACCGTGGCGGCGCCGTGGAACGTCGCGGGCGTCCCCGAGGACTTCTCGTTCGGCTCGATCCCACCCGACTGGGAGCGGATGGGCCCGTACCTGGAGGCGGCCATGGGTCGGGTCCCGGCGACGATGGACGCCGGCATCCACACCTTCTTCTGCGGCCCGGAGTCCTTCACCCCGGACCTCCTGCCCGTGATCGGCGAGGCCCCCGAGATCCGCAACTACTTCGTGGCCGCGGGGCTGAACTCGATCGGCATCCTCACCGGGGGCGGCTGGGGCCGGGTGCTGGCCCACTGGATCGCCACCGGCCGCCCGGACGTCGACGTCACCGGCGTCGACATCGCGCGGCTGCACCCCTACCAGGCGACGCCCCGGTACCGCGCGGCCAGGACGACCGAGAGCCTCGGCACGGTCTACGCCAGCCACCTGCCGGGGCGGACCATGCGCACGGCGCGGGGCATCCGGCGCTCGCCGCTGCACGACCGCCTCGCAGCGGCCGGCGCCTGGTTCCGGGAGGTCTCGGGGTGGGAGGGGGTGGACTGGTTCGCCGGGGCCGGCGTGGTGCCCGAGGAGCCGGCCCCGACCTGGGGTCGGCCCGCCTCCTGGCAGCACTGGGCGGCCGAGCACCGGGCCGTCCGCGAGGGCGTCGGGCTGTTCGACATGGCGTTCATGGCGAAGTTCGAGGTGCGCGGCCCGGATGCGGGCGCGCTGCTCGACCGGCTCTCGGCGAACGCGGTCGACGGCGAGGTGGGGCGCATCACCTACACGCAGTGGTGCAACGAGGGCGGCACCATCGAGGCCGACGTGACGGTGGCCAAGCTCGCCGGGGACCGGTTCCTCGTCGTGGCCTCCGACACCGCGCACCGGCACGTGCTGTGGTGGATGCGCCGCCACGCCGGCGACCGGCGCGTGACCGTCACCGACGTCACCTCGGGCCTGGTCCAGCTGACCGTGCAGGGACCGCGCTCGCGCGAGGTGCTGGCGGCGGTGACCAGCACGGACCTGGCCGATGCCGCGTTCCCGTTCCGGACCGCCCGCGAGGTCGACCTGGGGATGGCGGTCGGGGTGTGCACCCGGATCACCTACGTCGGCGAGCTCGGCTACGAGCTGTTCGTGCCACCCGAGATGGCGCTGCACGTGTACGAGTCGTTGCTGTCCGCCGGAGAGCCGCTGGGACTGCGGCACTGCGGGCTCAAGGCCCTCGGCAGCCTGCGGATGGAGAAGGGCTACCGCGACTACGGCCACGACATCGACAACACCGACGATCCCATCGAGGCGGGCCTCGGCTTCGCGGTGGCGTGGGACAAGGCCACGCCGTTCCTGGGCCGCGAGGCGCTGCTCGCCCGCCGTGCTGCGCACGACGGGTCACCACCGGCGCGTCGTCTGGTCCAGGTGCTGCTGACCGATCCCGAGCCCCTGCTGCACCATGCCGAGGTGGTCCGCCGGGACGGCGTCGAGGTGGGGTACGTGCGCTCGGCCTCGTACGGCTTCACGCTGGGCGGCGCGGTCGGGCTGGCGATGGTGGCCTCCCCCGACGGGGCGCCGGTCGACACGGCGTGGTTGGCCGACGGGCAGTGGAGCGTCCGGGTCGGGACCGCCGTCCACCCCGCCATCGTGTCGGCGCGCCCGCTCTACGACCCACAGGGCCTGCGACTTCGGGGGTGACCGGGCGCAGGCCGGCGGGG
>JALOLH010000014.1 GCA_025456065.1 Candidatus Nanopelagicales bacterium
GTTGATCGGCTCGCCGACCGAGCCCAGCAGCCGCAGCGAGGACAGGTCGTGCGCCGCCGGCAGGTCGTCGCCCCACTTCATGAACGTGCGGATCGCGGTCGGCGCGGTGTAGAGGATCGACACCTTGTGCTTCTCCACGATCTCCCAGAACCGGCCGCGGTGCGGGGTGTCGGGGGTGCCCTCGTAGATCACCTGGGTCACGCCGTTGGCCAGCGGGCCGTAGACGATGTAGGAGTGCCCGGTGACCCAGCCGATGTCGGCGGTGCACCAGTAGACGTCGGTCTCCGGCTTGAGGTCGAAGACGTTGAAGTGCGTCGAGGAGGCCTGGGTGAGGTAGCCCCCGGAGGTGTGCAGGATGCCCTTGGGCTTCCCGGTGGTGCCCGAGGTGTAGAGGATGAACAGCGGGTGCTCGCTGTCGAACGGCGTGGCCTCGTGGGTGTCGGGGAAGGTGGGCATCCACTCGTGCCACCAGACGTCGCGGCCCTCCTGCCAGGCGACGTCGTCGCCGGTGTGCTGCACGACGAGGACGTGCTCGACGCTCGGGCAGTGCTCGACGGCCTCGTCGACGGCGGGCTTGAGGGGCATCGAGTGGCCGCGGCGGTACTGGCCGTCGGCGGTGATGACGAGCTTGGCCTGGGCGTCGTCGATCCGCGAGCGCAGCGCCTCGGCGGCGAACCCGCCGAACACGACGGAGTGGATGGCGCCGATCCGGGCGCAGGCGAGCATCGCGACGACCGCCTCCGGCGTCATCGACAGGTAGATCGCGACGCGGTCCCCGGCGGTGACGCCGAGCCCCTCGAGGGCGTTGGCCGCGCGGGAGACCCGGCGCTGCAGCTCGGCGTAGGAGATCTCCTCGTGCGCCCCGCTCTCGGACTCGAAGATGATCGCGGTCCGGTCGCCGATCCCCGCGTCGACGTGCCGGTCGACGCAGTTCACGGCCACGTTCAGCTCCCCGCCGACGAACCACTTCGCGAACGGTGGGTTCGACCAGTCGAGCACCTCCTGCCACGGGGTGGCCCAGGTGAGCCGGCGGGCCTGCTCCTCCCAGTAGCCGAGGCGGTCGGCGTCGGCCCGGGCGTAGAGCTCCCCGGTCGCGTTCGCCTGGGCGGTGAACGCGGGATCCGGCGGGAAGGAGCGGGTCTCGGTGGCGAGGTTCGCGAGGGCGTCGGTGGACATCGGGGCTCCTGTCGGGAACGGCGCGGGTCTGGTCGGGTCGTCCGCCGAGGGGGCAGCGCCGCGCGGCGCGAGTGGCGGATCGGTGCGGATCGAGGATCGCGCTGGACGCGGGTACCGGCCAGCGGTGGGCGGGTGGTGGGCGAGCGGCGGTCGGGGCTCGTGCCGTCCGGGCGCCGGGCTGGGAGGCGGCCGGCGCCCGGACGGGCCTGGGGGTGGGGCCCGCCCGGGTCGACCGGGCCCCACCGGCGGTTCAGTGCACGGCGACGGACTTCTCGGCGCCGGCACCGGTGAGGGAGCGGACCTCCATCTCGGCGAACTTGGCGACGTTCGGCTGCTCCTTGTCGGTCACCGAGCCCAGCCAGCCGAGGAAGAAGGCCAGCGGGATCGAGATCAGGCCCGGGTTCTCCAGCGGGAACCAGGAGAAGTCGACGTTCGGGTTGGTGATCATCGACAGGCTGTTGCCGTTGGCATCGACCTTGCCGGACACGACCGGCGAGAAGATGATCAGGCCGACCGAGCTGATCAGGCCGCCGTAGATGCTCCACAGGGCGCCACGGGTGGTGAAGCCCTTCCAGAACAGCGAGTAGAGGATCGTCGGCAGGTTGGCCGAGGCGGCGACCGCGAAGGCCAGGGCGACCAGGAACGCGATGTTCTGGTCCTTGGCCAGGATGCCGCCGAAGATCGCCAGCACGCCGATCACCACCGCCGCGATCCGGGCGACACGCACCTCGGCGTCAGCCGCGATCGTGCCCTTCTTGATGACGTTGGCGTAGACGTCGTGGGCGAACGAGGCGCTCGCCGTGATCGTCAGGCCGGCCACCACCGCCAGGATCGTGGCGAAGGCCACCGCGGAGATGAAGCCCAGCAGCAGGGTGCCGCCGAGCTCGTAGGCCAGCAGCGGGGCCGCCGAGTTCGCCTTGCCGGGGGCGCCGGCGATGGTCTCCGGTCCCACGATGGCAGCGGCGCCGTAGCCCAGCACGAGGCTGAACAGGTAGAACAGGCCGATCAGCGTGATCGCCCAGACCACCGACTTGCGGGCCTCCTTGGAGGTCGGCACCGTGTAGAAGCGCATCAGCACGTGCGGCAGGCCGGCGGTGCCCAGCACCAGGGCCATCGCCAGCGAGATGAAGTCCACCTTCGTCAGGGTGCTCACGCCGTACTTCGCGCCCGGCTCGAGCAGCTTGTCGCCCAACGGGCTGTTGTCAGCGGCGGCGCCCATGACGTTCGACAGGCTGAAGCCGTACCTGCTGAGGACCCAGAGGCTCATGAGGGCAGCGCCCGAGATGAGCAGGACCGCCTTGATGATCTGGACCCACGTCGTGCCCTTCATGCCGCCGACGAGCACGTAGACGATCATCAGGACGCCGACGACCGCGATCGTGAGGGACTGCCCGACGTCCCCGGTGATGCCCATGAGCAGGCTGACCAGGCCGCCGGCGCCGGCCATCTGCGCCAGCAGGTAGAAGAACGACACGGTCAGCGTCGAGATGGCGGCCGCGGTGCGGACCGGGCGCTGGCGCATCCGGAACGCCAGCACGTCGGCCATCGTGAACTTGCCGGTGTTGCGCAGCAGCTCGGCGACCAGCAGGAGGGCCACCAGCCACGCCACCAGGAAGCCGATCGAGTACAGGAAGCCGTCGAAGCCGGTGAGCGCGATCGCCCCGGTGATGCCCAGGAAGCTCGCGGCGGACAGGTAGTCGCCGGCGATCGCGGTGCCGTTCTGGCCCCCGGTGAACGCCCGGCCACCGGTGTAGTAGTCGGCGGCGCTCTTGTTGGTCTTCGAGGCACGGATGACGATGACCATCGTCACGGCCACGAACGCCAGGAAGATCGCCATGTTGACCACGGGGCTGCCCGAGGCCGTCGTCTCGGCGGCGCGCACGAGGGTGTTCATCGGGTGCCCTCCATCTCGTCACGGATCTCGGCGGCCAGCGGGTCGAGCCGGTCGTTCGCGTGGCGCACGTACAGGAAGGTGATCAGGCCGGTCGAGACGAACTGCAGCAGGCCGAAGACGATGCCGATGTTCACGTTGCCCCAGACCGGGGTGGCCATCCAGCCCGGCGCGAAGACCGCGGCGAGCACGAAGGCGAAGTACCAGACGAGGAACGCCAGGGTCATCGGGAACGCGAAGCCGCGGTAGCGCTTGCGCAGCTCCTGGAACTGCGGGCTGACCTGCGCGCGGGAGTAGGCCTCGGGGTCGGGGGTGCCCCCGCCGCCGGTGCCGACGGGCGCGCCCATGTCGGGCGGGCCCTGGAGATCACTGCTCATGGTCGGCGCCTCCTTGCCGTTGGCCGGTCGCACGGGGTCGGGCGTCCGGGGTGGATCCCTGAGCGGGTGCGTGGACCGTACGGGGGTGCGACCGGGGGAGGGAACGGCGCCGCGAGGGGTTGCGGCGAGCGGCCGGGCCGGGCCGACGGAAGGTGATCCAGGTCACGACGAACGGCGCTGGCCGGGCGACGAGTGGCGCAGGTCACAGCGTCGCGCGCCGTCGCCCCAGGAGGGCTGGCACGAGGTCGGTTGTCTGTCACCAGGGGCATGAGGCGAGGGCCGCGGTGGCCCGTTCCGAGCGGTGGCCCGTTCCGAGCGGTGGCCCGTTCCGAGCGCCGGGCTGGGCCGTGCCTCCGCCGTGCGCCTGCCCTCAGCGCGGGAGCGTGCGCTCCTCGGCGATGCTGGCCGCGCCGTCCACCACGAGCAGCTGCCCGCTCACGTACGAGGCGCCGGGGCACGCCAGGAACGCGATCGCCGCCGCCACCTCGTCGGGCGATCCGCTGCGACCGACCGGGGTGTGTCGCCCCTCCGCCACCTCGTGCGGGAGCTGCGAGCCGGTCGCGATCCAGCCCGGAGCCACCGCGTTCGCCGTGATGCCGTGCGGGCCGAGGTCGACGGCAAGGGCACGCATCAGCCCGACCATCCCGGCCTTCGCCGCGGCGTAGGCGGGTTCCTCCCGCATCGCCATGACCGGGCCCGTCACGGAGGCCACCAGGACGATCCGGCCCCAACCGGCAGTCCGCAGGTGCGGGACGGCCACGCGGGTGACGTGGAACGCGGTGTCCAGGTTGCGGGCCAGTGCGGCGCGCCAGGCTCCGGGCTCCATCGCCTCGATCGGGCCCTGCTCCGCGTCGGCCCCACCATCCACGGCGACCATGCCCGCGTTGTTCACCACGACGTGGAGCCCGGCAGCGGCTGCGGCCAGGCCCACGGCGTCCGCGGCCTGCACCGGATCGGTGAGGTCGGCCACCGTGGCGTGCGCGGCGATGCCCAGCTCGCGGAGCTCGCCCGCCCGCGCGTGGATCCGGTCGGTCGTGGCGGTCACCCAGACCGTGGCTCCCATGCTCCCCAGCAGCCGGGCCGCCGCGAAGCCGATCCCCGAGGGGCTGCCCGCGCCGGTGACCAGGGCGGTGCGACCGGCCAGCGTCCAGGGCTGCAGCGTCAGAGCGCCGCCCGCCGAGGCGCGCTCACGCATCGCCGGCGCCGGCCTGGCGACGGCGGTGCGCCCAGCGGCGCATGAAGAAGACGCCGAGCGCAACGCCGATGGTGATGTAGATCAGGTCGTTGATCACGTCGATGTGCTCCTCGACGACCTGCCACTGGGTGCCCAGCAGGACGCCGGCGCCGATGAGCAGGCTGTTCCAGATCGCCGAGCCGGCCGTGGTGAGGACGATGAACCGGCCCAGTGGCATCGCCGCGGCGCCGGCCGGGAGCGAGACGAGGCTGCGCACCCCCGGGATGAGCCGGCCGACGAACACGGCCATCTCGCCGCGGCGCGCGAACCACGCGTCGGCGCGGTCGACGTCGTCGGACTCCACGAGCGGCACGGCGAGCAGGACCCGGCGCGTGCGCTCCTCGCCGAACGCGCGCCCGGCGCCGTAGAGGAGCAGGGCGCCGAGCACCGAGCCGAGCAGGGCGCACAGCCACGTGAGCGGCCCGTTGAGCCGACCGAGCTCGACGAGCGCGCCGGCGGCCGGCAGGACGACCTCGCTGGGGATGGGCGGGATCACCGACTCCAGGAGCACGAGCAGGCCGACGCCCACCTCGCCGAGGGTGTCGATGGTGTCGAGGATGAACCCGACGAGTCCGAGGTCCCCCTCCTCGCTGGTGACCTGCCTCATCCCCGCCCGTCCTCATCCCGGCCCATCGGGGCAGCCTGCCACGTCCCGGGCGGCACCGCGCGGATGTCCGTGCCGGCGCCGGCGGCTCAGATGCCCCGCCCGCGCAGGTATGCGGCGACGTCGACGTCGGTGCGGATGTCCTCGGTGACGAAGTGGGCCCAGGGCTCGCCGCGATCGGCCCACGTGGCCGTGCCCACGGCGGGCAGGCCGAGCGGTCCGACCGTCGGGCCGGGCTGGTTGGCCGCGATCCAGAGCACCTTGGCAGGCTCCTTGGACGCGCGCCAGCGCCATGCCTCGAGCTGGGCCAGGCCGCCGGTGCGCAGGTCGAAGCGGGCGGTGCACGAGTCGCGCTCCGCGCCGAAGGGCACCTCGAGGGTGGCCGAGCGCTCGTCGAGGGGGAGCCACCGTACCCGCGGGTCGGTGACCAGCACCGACGGCGCGGCCGCCGCGAGCTCGGCCCACATCCCGAGGTTGGCCGCCTGGTCGACCTTCGGGCCCTCCTCGGTGCCGATGACGGGGATCTCCATGCGCGCCCGACCGTCGAGGTAGCGCTCGTTGACCGCGAGCACCGTGCGACCGCCCCAGGTCGCCTCGATGTAGTGGCGGTAGCCGTGGCCGGCGTCGTGGGTGAACCGGTACCGGGCGGGCATCCACAGGCCGAACGGGTTCATGCGACCCCGCCCGGTGACCACGACCGAGCGCACGACCGGCACGTGGTCGCCGTAGATGCCGCCCAGCCAGCGCCGCACCGGTGCGGGAAGGCTCGCGGGCAGGTCCAGCACGGCCGCCGGCGGCCCGGACGGCTCGGGCCAGGGCGGGAAGGGCTCGGGTTCGACCCGGCCACCGGCACGCACCGCGGCGGCGGCAGCCCCCACGACCGCGGCCCCCGCGAGCAGTCCCACCGATCGGCGCACGAGGACCTCCCGAGACCCCAGTGCGCCCGAGGCTACCCGCGGCGCCGGCGCGGTGCCCGGGAGGCTGGCGGAGGAGGCTCGTGCCGGGGGCGGTGGCGGACCGGTGGGTCGGCACGGGCGAGCAGGGCCGGTCCGTGGCGCGGGAACGGCGGCGGGAACCGAGCCACCCCCGTCGGTTCGGTGCCCGCCGCCGCAGTCCCCCCGAGCCCGCTGGATCCGGCTACGGATTCCGCAGTGGCGAGGCGATGGTAAGCGAACATCCATGTGGCACCAAACTCGCACTGCACATGCGGAATGCAGTTGCAGATCCCAGTTCCGCAACCGTAGGCTGCCCGACTCGTGGCGACGTACGTGAAGATGGCGGAGCGCAAGGCGCTGGCCAGGCAGGCGGCCCGAGCGCTGCTCGCCGAGGGGCTCCCCTTCCAGGACCTGACGCTCAAGCAGGTGGCGGCCCAGCTGGGCTGGCCCATCGGCACGCTGCACCGGGCCTACTCCGTGACCGCGGTGCTGCTCAACGACCTGCTGCTCGAGTTCGAGGACGCCACGTGCCACGCGGTCTACCTCGTCGGGTCCGGCGGGCTCGAGGTCGAGCTGACGGAGCAGGCCGTGCGCATGCGCCGCTGGATGGACGACCCGGCGAACGTGCAGCTGCTGCGCTACCAGATGACGCTCGGGTGCCGGTCGGAGGAGCCCGTCGAGCTGCCCCTGCGCCACTTCCGCGACCCGTCGTGGGAGTTCCACCGCGACCTGCTGGTGCGGATCTCGGTGGCCGCCGACGAGGAGTACGCGGACGTCAACGCGCTGGCCTCCCTGGTGACCGCGATCCGCGACGGGCTGATGTACCAGTACTTCAGCTACGGCGACGCCGACCGGTGGCTGGCCGACATGCGCCGGGCCATCCCCCTGCTCGTCCAGGCGGCCGAGCCGCGCCGGGTCACCCGGCGCACCTCGCTGGCCGACCAGCGGCTGACCGCGGACCAGGTGCCGACGCGGCGCCGGGAGGCGATGGCGGCCGCGCGGCGCTGAGCGGGACCTCCGGCCGGTCGGCTGATCAGGGCCGAGCTCGCGCCGGCACCGTGACGCGACTCGCGGGGCGTCGCTCGACAGGGGAGGAACGCATGGCCGACGGCTTCGACCTCGACCGGTTCGTGGTGGCACAGGAGCACGACTACTCGCGGGCCCTGGCCGAGCTGCGGGCGGGCCGCAAGCGCGGGCACTGGGTGTGGTTCGTGCTCCCGCAGCTGCGCGGACTGGGTACGTCCCCCACCGCGCAGCACTACGGGATCGAGTCCCTCGCCGAGGCGCGCGCCTACCTCGCCCACCCGGTGCTCGGGCCGCGGCTGGTCGCGTGCGCGCAGGCGCTGCTGGACCAACCGGCGGAGCGCTCGGCCGAGGCGATCCTCGGCGGCATCGACGCGGTGAAGCTGCGCTCCTCGATGACCCTGTTCACCACCGCCGATCCCCAGCGGCCGGAGTTCCCTGCAGTCCTCGAGCGCTACTTCGGGGGTGTGCCCGACCGGCTCACCCTCGGGATGCTCGGCGCCGGTTGACGGCGCACCGACCGCCCGTCCCACCCACCGCGCCGCCCCGGCGCGCGGCGGGGCACAATCGCCAGGGCGGCGGACCCGCGGCGAGGTGCCGGGCGAGCGATGCGGCCGTGATGAGCAGAGGTGGCACGCAGTGTCTGAGGAGTACCCGTACGCGCAGCGCTTCGGCGTCGTCCGCGGCATGCCGGAACGGGGCCGGCCCCGAGAGGAGATCCTCGCCGAGCTCGCCGTGATGGCCCGCGAGGAGGACGCCGCCTGGGAGGGCGGGCGGGTCTCCGGGACCATGTACGCCGGCGACCACGCCCACTACCGGTTCCTGACCGAGGCGTTCGGGCGGTTCGCCCACGCCAGCGCGCTGCAGCGCGACCTGTGCCCCTCGGCCACGCGCTTCGAGGGCGAGGTGATCGCCATGGCGCTGGACCTGATGCACGCCGGCGCGGTCACGGACGCCGAGCCCGTGGGCATGCTCACCACCGGCGGCACCGGCAGCATCCTGCACGCGCTGCTCGCCTACCGGGAGGACGCGCGGGCACGCCGCGGCATCACGACCCCCAACATCGTGAAGCCGGAGACGGGGCACCCGGCCTTCGACAAGGCCAGCCACCTGTTCGGCATCGAGTGCCGCACCGTGCCGGTGGATCCGGCCACGACGCTCGTGCGCCCGCAGGACATGGCGGCCGCGATCGACGCGAGCACGATCGCGCTCGTGGGCTCGGCGGGCAACTACCCCTACGGCACGATCGACCCCATCGCCGAGCTCGGCGCCCTGGCCCAGGAGCGCGGCATCGGGTTGCACGTCGACGCCTGCCTCGG
This sequence comes from Candidatus Nanopelagicales bacterium, assembly GCA_025456065.1. Classification (GTDB taxonomy): domain Bacteria; phylum Actinomycetota; class Actinomycetes; order S36-B12; family CAIYMF01; genus Prado023. The sequence goes on from JALOLH010000014.1 coordinate 8,560, forward strand.
CGGGTTCATCCTCCCGTTCGCCGAGGAGCTCGGCTACGCCGTGCCCGCCTTCGACTTGCGCATCCCCGGGGTCACGTCCATCTCGGCCGACACGCACAAGTACGGCTACGCCCTCAAGGGCAGCTCGCTCGTGCTGTTCCGCGACCGCTCGCTGCGCAACAGCCAGTACTTCCACGTCGCCGGCTGGTCGGGCGGCAAGTACATGAGCCCGGGCATGGAGGGCTCGCGCTCGGTCGGCCTGCTCGCCGCGACGTGGGCCGCGATGGTGTCCCTGGGCCGCGACGGCTACCGGCGGCACGCAGCCGAGATCCTCGGCACTGCCGACCGGCTCATGGCCGCCGTGACCTCCCACCCGGAGCTGCGGCTCATGGGCAGCCCGGTCTTCTGCTTCTCGTTCACCTCCGACGTGTTCGACGTCTACCACGTGAACGACTGCATGAAGGCGCGCGGATGGCGCTTCAACGGCCAGCAGTACCCCAACGCGATCCACATGGCCGTCACCCGCCCACAGACCCAGCCCGGTGTGGTGGAGGCCTTCGCCACCGACCTCGCGGAGGCCGTCGCGTACGCGCGGGCGGAGCAGGCCGCGGGGCGACCCGCCACGTCGGGGGCGATCTACGGCGGGGTCGCCGGGGGGCTCACCTCCGAGGTGGAGGACTTCATGCTGATGGTCATGGCGGGGATCCTCGACTCGCAGATGGCCCTGCCGGACATGGACGAGCGGTGATCGACGGGCCGGGGCCGCACCCGCCCGCCGCGGTGGGCGCCCTGCTGCCCGCCGCAGCGGAGCGACCGGGCGTTCCCGTGGGGACGGACCGCGGCGCGGGTGAGCCGCTCGTGCTGACCGTGGACCTCGGCTCGTCCGGGCTCAAGGTCGGCTACACGACGCTGCGCGGCCGCATCGAGTGGTGGGCCGACGAGCGGCTGATCTCCCTGGCCGGCCCCGACGGTGCCGTCACCCAGGACGCCGACGACTGGTGGCAGCGGATCCGCCGGCTGGCGCGGCAGGGCCAGGACGAGGGCGGCATCGACGGCGCACGGGTCGTCGGCGTCGGGATCACCGGCCAGTGGGCCTCGACCGTGCCGGTGGACGCCGATGGCCGGCCGGTGGGCCCGGTCGTGATGTGGAACGACGGCCGTGGCGCCGAGCACTCGCGCGCCGTCGTCGGCGGCCGGGTCGCTGGCTACCGGCCGACGGCGCTGGCCGTCTGGCTGCGGCGCACCGGGGGCGCGCCGAACCCGACCGGGCAGGACGCGCTCGCCCACCACCTGCACCTGCTGCGCGACCAGCCCGAGGTCGCCGCCGCGGCCCGCTGGTTCCTCGAGCCGGTGGACGCCCTGGCCATGCGGTTCACCGGGCGGGCCGTCGCCACCCCCGCGTCGATGATCGGTGCGTGGCTCACCGACAACCGCGACCCCGTCCCCCGTGCCTACGACGAGGTGCTGGTGCGGCGCTCCGGGGTGGACGCGGGCAAGCTGGCCCCCCTGGTGCCCACCGGCAGCATCGTGGGTCCGGTCCTCCCCGAGGTGGCCGCCGAGTTCGGGATCCCGCCGACCGCCCGGGTCGTCTCCGGCCTCCCGGACCTGCACGTCGCGGTGATCGGCTCGGGCTGCACCCGGGACTTCCAGGCCCACCTCTCGATCGGCACGACGGCGTGGATCACCTGCCCCGTGCCGTTCAAGCGGACCGACGTGCTGCGCCAGCTCGCCTCGATCCCCGGGATCGGCGACGGCCGCTACATCCTGGTGAACAACCAGGACAGCGCCGGACGCGCGGTCGAGTGGTTCCGGGAGACGTTGCGCGGGCTCACCGGCGCGCCCGTCGAGTACGAGCAGCTGCTGGCCGCGGCGGCCACCGCCCCGCCCGGGTCCGGAGGGGTCCTGTTCACCCCGTGGCTCACGGGCGAGCGCAGCCCGATCGACGACCGGAACGCCCGCGCCGGGTTCCACAACGTCGGGGTCGACAGCGGCCCGGCCGAGCTCAGCCGCGCGGTGCTCGAGGGGGTCGCGCACAACGCCCGGCTGCTGCTCGACGCCGCCGAGCGGTTCGCCGGGAGGGCGCTGGACCCCCTGCGGATCGTGGGCGGCGGGGCGCGCTCGGACCTGTGGTGCCAGATCGTGGCCGACGTGACCGAGCACCGCATCGAACGGGTGCAGGACCCGATGTGCGTCGGGCTGCGCGGGGCGGGGCTGCTCGTCGGCATGGCGTTCGGCGAGGTCCGGGCGGCCCGGGTCCCCGAGCTGGTGCCCGTGGACCGCGTCTTCACGCCCGACCCGGCGTCCGTGGCCGCCTATCGGCGGGTGCTGCCGGAGTTCCCGAGGCTGCACGCGCGGAACAAGGGGATGTTCCGCCGGCTCAACGCCTGAGGTGCCCCGGCCCGGGTGTGGCCGGGGTCGCGGGGAGCCGGGGAGCCGGGACCTCGCAGCGGCCGAGCGGCGCGGCCGCGCCTCGCGGTGCCCCCGGCGTGCGGCGTGGTGACGAACGGCGGCGGACCCCGGCGGCTCCTGCCAGAATCGCGCCATGGTCTTCAAGCGCGTGGGGGACGGGCGGCCCTATCCCGAGCACGGCCTGACGTCGCGCGAGTGGGCGCGCATCCGCCCCACCCGCGTGCGCCTGGCCGACCTGGTCACCACGCGGCGCACCCTGGACCTCGAGCGCCTGCTGCTGGAGGACTCGACGTACTTCGGCGACCTGTTCGCCCACGTCGTCGAGTGGCGCGGTGACCTCTACCTGGAGGACGGCCTGCACCGCGCGCTGCGCGCCGCGCTCAGCGGGCACGGTGACGCGCTGCTCCACGCACGGGTGCACGTGGTCCGCGACGATGGCCTCGAGGAGCCCGACGGCCCGGTGTCGCGCTGAGTCCCCCCGACGGGCGGCGCTGCCGCGTGCGGGCCACAATCAGCCCGTGGAGCACGTCTCGAACCTCAGCATCCCGCCCGCCACGACCTGGTCCGAGCTGACCAGCGAGCCGTTCCTGCGGGCCTTCGCCGACGAGGTGGGCGTCACCCTGGAGGACCTGGTGGTCGGGGCGGAGGGCGATCGCGCGGTCGCCCGGATGGGCTGGTCGTTCGACCCCGACCTTCCCGGGGTCCCCGAGCTCGCCAAGCGCTTCCTGCCGGCGCGCGTGCACCTGGACTGGGAGCAGTCCTGGGCACCCCTGGGCGCCGCCGAGCGCGCGGACGGCCGCCTCGACGTGGTGCTGCAGGGCCGCCCCGGCGCCTCGGCGATCGGTGACTGCCGGCTCGAGGCGACGCCCGACGGCAGCACCCTGCGCACGACGACCCGCACCTCCACCGAGCTGCCGTTCCCCCTGGCCGGCCGCATCGAGGCGCTCATCGACAAGGAGCTGATCGGCTGGATCATCGCGGTCCAGGCGCGCGTCCTGCTGCGCCGCAACCCCGGCTGACCCGCCGGGCCCCGATCCCGACGGCCGGCTCAGGCCACCGGGTCGGCGACCTGGACCACTTCGAAGCTCCAGATCGTGCTGCCCGTGGCGGCCCGCTGCTCGCCGTCGGTGCGCCCGCTGGCCTGCCCGTGCCCCCCGGCGAAGGCCTGCGACGTGGTCCAGGCCTCGAAGTCCGATCGGCTGGCCCAGCGCGTGTAGACGAGGTACGCGTCGGTGCCGTCGAGGGGGCGGAGCAGCTCGAAGCGCAGGAACCCCGGCGCGCGCTCGACCGATCCGGCGCGCCGGGCGAACCGCTCCTCGAGGGTGGCGCCGGCGCCGGCGGGAACGGTCAGGACGTTGATGGCGACGAAGGACATGGGAGCATCCTCGCGCCCGGTGGACGCGCCGGCATCAGGACGGGGCGGGAGCGGATCCGTCCGTCTCGTCGGGCGGCGGCTCGGACCCGTGCGGGTCGGGCGGCGGCTCGGCCCCGTCCGGCGGCCCGACCACCAGGTTGCGCCCCAGGTGCTTGGCCAGGCGCATCCGGCCCTCGGCCTGCCCGGTGAGTCGCCACAGGTCGAGCTGCGGGCCCTGCCCGGCCGCGACGCCGAGCGAGATCGTGACCGTCGGCCGGGCCGGGGTGCCGCCGTGCGGGATCTGGGCGGACTCCACGGCCACCCGCATCCGCTCGGCCACGACCATGGCCACCTGCTCGTCGGCGTCGGTCAGCAGGACGATGAACTCCTCACCGCCCTTGCGGTAGATCCCGTCCTCGGCGCGCAGCATGTCCTGCATGATGGTCGCCGCGCTGGTGAGCGCGTGGTCCCCGGCGTCGTCCCCGCGCGCCCGGTTGATGGAGCCGAACTCGTCGAAGTCGATGTAGATCGCGGCGACGGCGCGACCGCTGGCCCGGGCCTGCACCTGGAGCACCTGGCGGTCCTCGTCGAGGCGCCGCCGGTTCGGCAGCCCGGTCAGCGGGTCGGTCCTGGCCTCGATCTTGGCGATCGCGGCCTGCTCCTCGGCATCCATGAGCGCCCGGATCACGTCCGTCCGCCGCCGACCGTGCACCCGCTGGTGCGGGGTGTCGACGACCACCTGCCCACCACCGCGCTCCTTCGCCACGCCGAGCGCACGCAGCGCCGCCGCGAGGGCGCTGTCCCGCGACGTCGCGGCCAGGCTGGCGATGCCGATGCTCGCGCGGACCGCCAGGACCGAGCCGTCGACCTGGATCGGCCGCACCAGCGCGCCGAGCAGCCGTCCGGCCGTGGTCGTCGCCTCCCCGAGCGGGACACCCGGCGCGACGACCAGGAACATGTCGCCGTCGATGCGGGCCAGGTGCGTGCCGGGCGGGACGATCGAGCGCATCCTGGCCGCCACCTGGGCCAGGATCAGGTCGCCGGTGTCGAACCCGAAGGTGGCGTTGAGGTCCTCGAACCCGTCGAGGTCGATCACGAACACCGCACCGGTGGCCTCCGGTGCGACCGCATCGGCCAGCGCGGCCAGGCCGGGGATGCGACCAGGCACCCGGGTGAGCTGGTCGCGCGTGGCATCCGCCGGCACGCCCGGCGCAGCCTCGGTGGTGACGTCACGCAGCGAGATGGTCAGCATCAACGGATCCCCGCTGTCGCCGGACGGCGATCCGCGCAGCTCGACGCGCCGCCGCGTGCCCTGCCAGTCGATCGTCACGGGACCGAGCTCGCGGCCAGCTCCGGGGACGAGCCCGGTGAGGATCTCGACGAAGGCGTCGATCGAGGGGCGGTCCCGAGGCGTGACCAGGCTCTCGAGCGACACGCCACTGAGCGGACGGCGGCCGACCAGGGCCTGCGCCGCCGGGTTGGCCATCCGGATCCTGCCGCTGGGCTCGAGGACCAGCTGCGGGATCGGACTGTCCCGGAAGATCGAATTGAGCCACATCACGCTGCTCCCCGCTTGCCATGAAGAGTGACGATGGTAGTCACCTGACCACGCTCGTCACAGGGTCGGGAAGTGGCGGTCGGTGCGATTCGCCCAGACGGGTGGATGCGGCGCCCCCCTGCGCGCTGGCGCGAGCTGCGGATGGGTGATCGGGGTCGCCCGGCCGGGTGAACCGGTTCGAGCTCGAGCCACGGGGTAGGGCCACCCATGCTCCCCGCGCTGGCCGTGCTGCGCCGTCCGGGAGCCGCCCCGATGTTCGCGGCAGGGATGCTCGGTCGCACGGCCATCGGCCTGGCCCCGCTCGGGGTCACGTTCCTGGTCGTCGGCCGCACCCAGTCCTATGCCCTGGCCGGGGCGGTCGGCGCCAGCTCGACGCTGAGCAGTGCCGTCGTCGGGCGGTACACCTCGCGGCTGGTCGACCGGCGCGGCCAGGCCCGGATGATCCCGCGCCTGCTCGGCGGCCACCTGCTGGCCATGCTGGGGCTGGTCGCCGCCGTGGAGCTGGGTGCCCCCGTGCCGCTCTGGTTCCTGCTGGCGGCCCTGGGCGGTGCGCTGGTCGTGAACCTGGGGGCCATGACCCGGGCGCGCTGGGCCGGGATCGCGCACGCGCCGCAGGCGCGCTCAGCGGCCTTCGCCCTGGAGTCGATGTCCGACGAGGTCGCCTTCATGCTCGGCCCGCCGGCGGCCACGGCCCTGGCGCTCGCAGTCGCCCCGGCCGTGCCGGTGCTGGTCGGCCTCGCCCTGCTCACGGCCGGCGCCCTGCTGCTCGCCGTGCAGCGCGGGACCGAGCCGGCGCCGGCCCCCGCCCCGGCGGGCGCCCGCGGTCGCCTCCTGCGGTTCGCCGGGATGCCGGTGCTGTGCTTCCTGACGCTGCTGATGGGCCTGGTCTTCGGCACGAACACCCTGACGACCGTCGCCTTCGCCGACATGATCGGCCGCCCGGGGCTGACCGGCGTCCTCCTGGCCATGTTCCCGGCGGCGGCCCTGCTCGGCGGGGCGGTCCTGAGCGTCGTGCCGCGGCGGTGGTCGCTCACGGCCCAGATCCGCCTCGCGCTGCTCGCCCTGGCCCTGGCCCTCCTGCCGCTGCCCCTCGTGACCAGCCCGGTGGTGTTCGCCGTCGCGGCCCTCCTGGCCGGGCTGAGCGTGCCCGCCGTCATGGTCGGCGTGTTCTCGCTGGTGCCGGCCGTGGTGCCGCGGGACCGGCTCACCGAGGCCCTCGCGCTCAGCGTCGCCGGCATCACCGTCGGTGTCGCGTGCGCGTCCGTCCTGGCCGGCGCGATCATCGACGCGCATGGGCCACGGTGGGCCTTCCCGGTCGGCGCGCTGGCGGCCGTGCTCGCGACGGCCTGGTTCGCCGCCCGTCACCACGTCGTGCGGGCCGCCGAGCAGGCCGAGCACGTGGCCGCGCAGGCCGAGCACGCGGCCGCCTCCGCCGCGGCCTCCGGCGCGCCGACGGCGGGGACGGACCTGGAACCGTCCCTGTCCCCGGCGTAGGGCGGCCCCGGTCACTCCTCGGGCACGACCGGCACGGCGACCCGGCTGCGCTGCGCCCAGACGACGCTGGCGATCACGACGACGGCGGCGGCCACGGTCATCGCGGTCACCGGCTCGGCGAGGAACAGGGCCGACCACACCAGCGTGAGCAGCGGCTGCAGCTGCTGGGTCTGCCCCGCGTGCGCGATGCCGGCCATGGCCAGGCCCCGGTACCAGGCGAAGAAGGCCACGTACATCGAGGAGACCCCGAGCATCCCGAGCGCGGCCCACTGCGTGGGGGTGGGTGCCGGTGCCGTCAGGGTCCACAGCAGCAGGGTCGCGGGCAGGGTGATCGGCAGGGCGAGCACCACCACCCACGAGATGACCTGCCAGCCGGGCATGGCCCGGGTGATCGCGGCGCCCTCGACGTAGCACCAGGACGAGAACAGCACCGCGCCGACCACGAGCAGGTCGGCGACGGGGTCGGCACCGCTGCCGCCGCCGCGGGTGAGCGCGAAGACCACGAGGGCCGCGGTGCCGGTCGCGGCCGCGAGCCAGAACTGCGCGGACACCCGCTCGCGGACCCGCAGCACGGCGAACAGCGCGGTCGTGAGCGGCATGAACGCGGCGATGACGGCGGCGTGCGCCGAGGTGGTCCGCTGCAGGGCCAGGCCGAGCAGGATCTGCCAGCCGAACACGGCCCCGAGCATCGTGTACACCAGCGGCGCGCGGAACTGCGGGGCCGGCAGGGGCACCCGGCGAACCCGCAGCAGGACCGCGGCGATCGCCCCGGCGATCAGGGCGCGCGCCATCGCGGCGAGGAACGGGTCGAAGCCACCGACCGCCACCTTGGTCAGGGGCAGCGAGAAGGAGAACAGCAGGACGCCGAGCAGCGCCCACCCCAAGCCGGCCCGGATGCGCCGGCGGTCGGCGCGGGCGTCGTCCGCCGGCGCCGCCGGGCCGTCCGCCGCCGGGCCGTCCGCCGCCGGGCCGTCCGCCGCCGGGCCGTCCGCCGCCGGGCCGTCCGCCGCCGGGCCCGGGGAGGTCGGCCGGCGCTCCATCCGCCGAACGCTACTGGGCGGCGGACCCCTCGGGAACGTCCTGGGCCGCCGGCACGACGCAGGCGTCGTCGGCGCAGGCCGGGGCGTCGGCGCCGCCGAGCAGGGTGAGCGGCTGCGGCCGTCCGGTGGCGGTCATGCCCGCACCGTGGTGGGGCCGTCCGCGGTCGCCCGGTCGGCGGCGGCCCGGGCCAGGGCGGCCGCGAACGCCTCCGCCGGCTGCGCGCCGCTGATCCCGTACCGGTCGTCCAGCACGAAGAAGGGCACGCCGCTGATGCCGTAGGCCCGTGCCTGCGCGATGTCGGCCTGGACGTCGGCGGCGTACCGGCCCGAGCCCAGCGCGTCCACCACCTCGGCGGGGTCCAGGCCCACGTCCGCGGCCAGCACCGCGAGCTCGTCGATCCGCCCGACGTGGCGGCCCTGCTCGAAGTACGCGGCGAGCAGCCGCTCCTTCATCGCGTCCTGCACGCCGTGCGCCCTGGCGAGGTGGAGCAGCTCGTGGGCCTTGAGCGTGCGGGTCTGCTGGACCGCGTCGAAGTCGTAGGACAGCCCCTCGGCGGCGGCCAGGCCGGTGACGCGCTCGAGCATCTGCTCGACCTGCGGGCGGGGGATGCCCTTGCGCTCGGACAGGTAGGCGACCACGGTGCTGGTGACCTCGAGCGGTTGGTCGGGGGCCAGCTCGAAGGATCGATAGGTCACCTGGACCTCGACGTCGGGGTGGCTGGCGGTGAAGCCGCGCACCCCCTCCTCGAAGCGGCGCTTGCCGATGTAGCACCAGGGGCAGGCGACGTCGGACCAGATGTCGACGCGGATCGGACTGACGTGGGCTCCTTCGTTGCGCATTCAACCATGCTAGGGGAGGGGCGCCGGTGCCGCCGTGGCGGTGACCTGCGCCACGTGGGCCGGCACGGCCCGGGCGGACACCCCACCTCGTCCCCAGCATGTCCCCGCCAGCGCGGGCTGGCCGCGCGTCATCGCCGGGGATCGGAGTACCCATGGACCCCATGGGGCACGCGTTCGTCACCTGCGACGTCTTCACCGACGTCCGCTTCGGCGGGAACCCGCTCGCCGTGCTGCTGGACGCGCGCGGCCTGACCGCGTCGCAGATGCAGCAGGTCGCCCGCGAGTTCAACTACTCCGAGACCACGTTCGTGCTGCCGCCGGAGCGGGCCGGCGACCGTCGGGTCCGGATCTTCACCCCGACCCGGGAGGTGCCCTTCGCCGGGCATCCGAACGTGGGGACCGCGTTCGTCCTGGCCACGCTCGGTGAGCTCGGGACGCTCGAGCGCGAGCGGCAGGTCGTGCTCGAGGAGCCCGCCGGCGACGTGCCCGTGACGGTCCGGCCCCTCGGGAGCGGGCGGTTCCGCTGCGAGCTGCGCGCCCCCGAGCCGCCCTCGGTCGGCCCGCCCGTGCCGGTGGGACTCGTCGCGACGGCGATGGGCCTCGAGCCCGGCGACGTCGCGACCGATCGGCACGCGCCGTGCGTGGCCTCGGTGGGCCTGCCGTTCGTGCTGGTCGAGCTGCGCGACGAGGACGCGCTGCGGCGGGCCCGGCCCGACGAGCCCGCGCTGCGCCGCCTGCTCGCCGCCGGTGCGGCGACGGCCGACGTGCACTGCTACGTGCGCACGCCCGACAGCCCGGACGGGGTGGACCTGCGCACCCGCATGTTCGCCCCCTTCGACGGCGTGCCGGAGGACCCGGCCACGGGCTCGGCCAACGCGGCGCTGGCGGGACTGCTCAGCGCCCTGGCGCCCGAGCGCGACGGGGACTTCGCCTGGACCATCACCCAGGGCGTCGAGATGGGCCGGCCCAGCCGCATGGACGCGCGCACGGAGAAGCGCCTCGGCCAGGTGCTCGGTGTGTGGATCGGCGGCGAGTCGGTGCTGGTCAGCCGGGGCACGATCGAGGTCTGACCGCCGCCGTCGGTCGCGGGTCGCTCAGATCGCGGCGGCGACCCGGGTGCCGTGGTCGATCGCCCGCTTCGCGTCCAGCTCGGCGGCCTCGTGGGCCCCCCCGATGACGTGGACCGGGATCCCGGCGGCCACCAGCGGCGCCTCCAGCGAGCGCTCGGACTCCTGCCCGGCGCACAGCACGATCGTGTCGGCCCGGATGAGCCGCTCGTTCGTGCGCTCCGCGCCGAACGACACGACCAGGCCCTCGGCGGTGATCCGCTCGTAGGTCACGCCGGGCATCATCGTGACGCCCTTGGCCTGCAGCGCCGCGCGATGGATCCAGCCGGTCGTCTTGCCCAGCCCGGCGCCGAGCTTGCCCTTCTTGCGCTGCAGCAGCGTGACCTCCCGCACCGGCGGCGCGGGCTGCGGCCTCGCCAGCCCGCCGCGCGCCTCCTCCGGGTCGGCCACGCCCCACTCCTGCTGCCACTCCTTGAGGTCCAGCGTGGCGGAGCCGCCCTCGGGCACGACGAGGAACTCGGCCACGTCGAAGCCGATGCCCCCCGCGCCCACGATCGCCACGCGCGGCCCGACCGGCGCCCCGTGCAGCACCTCGACGTAGGACAGCACGTGGGGGCCGTCCTGGCCGGGGATCCGCGGATCCCGCGGCGTGACGCCGGTCGCGAGCACGACCTCGTCGAAGCCGCCGTCGCGCACCAGCGCGTCCGACACCGGCGTGGACAGGTGCAGCTGGACCCCGGTGTCGGCGATCCGGTTGGCGAAGTAGCGCAGCGTCTCGACGAACTCCTCCTTGCCGGGGATGCGCTTGGCGAGGTTGAACTGCCCACCGATCTCGTCGGCGGCGTCGTACAGGTGCACCTCGTGGCCACGCTCGGCCAGGGTGGTCGCTGCGGCGAGCCCCGCCGGCCCGGCGCCCACGACCGCGACCTTCTTGTGCGCCGTCGCCGGGCGGACGACGAGCTCGGTCTCGTGCGCGGCCCGCGGGTTCACCAGGCACGAGGCGTACCTGTTCGAGAACACGTGGTCCAGGCACGCCTGGTTGCAGCCGATGCAGGTGTTGATGCGGTCCGCGCGGCCCTCGGCGGCCTTCTGCACGAAGTACGCGTCGGCGAGCAGTGGCCGGGCCATGCTCACCATGTCGGCGACCCCCTCGGCGAGCACCTGCTCGGCCACCTCCGGGGTGTTGATCCGGTTCGTCGTGACCAGCGGGATCTCGATGCCGTCGGCGCGCAGCGCGTCGCGCATCTTCTGGGTCACCCAGGTGAACGCCGCGCGCGGCACCGAGGTGGCGATGGTCGGCACCCGGGCCTCGTGCCAGCCGATGCCGGTGTTGATGATCGTGGCGCCGTTGGCCGCGACGGCCCTGGCCAGCTGCACCACCTCGGGCCAGGTCGAGCCGTCCGGGACGAGATCGAGCATCGACAGCCGGTAGACGATGATGAAGTCCTCGCCGACGGCCTCGCGGGTGCGCCGGACGATCTCCACCGGCAGGCGCATCCGGTGCTCGTAGGAGCCACCCCACTCGTCGGTGCGGTGGTTCGTGTGGGTCACCAGGAACTGGTTGATGAAGTAGCCCTCGGAGCCCATGATCTCCACGCCGTCGTACCCGGCCTCGCGGGCGAGCGTCGCGCACCGCACGAAGGCGCGGATCTGCCGCTCGACCCCCCGACCGGACAGGGCCCGGGGCGTGAACGGCGAGATCGGGCTCTTGATCCGCGACGGGGCCACGACCAGCGGGTGGTAGCCGTAGCGGCCGGTGTGCAGGATCTGCATCGCGACCTTGCCGCCCTCGGCGTGCACCGCCTGCGTGATGGGCAGGTGCCGTCGGGCCTGCGCGGAGGTGGTCAGCGTGCCGCCGAACGGCTTGGCCCAGCCCTCCTGGTTCGGCGCGAAGCCGCCGGTCACGATCAGGCCGACGCCGCCGGCCGCGCGCTCGGCGAAGTACGCGACGAGCCGGTCGAAGTCCTTGCGGCTGTCCTCGAGGCCGGTGTGCATCGATCCCATGAGCACGCGGTTGCGCAGGGTCGTGAAGCCGAGGTCGAGGGGGCTGAGCAGGTGCGGGTACGGGGAGGTCACGTGCCCAGTGTGGCCCCGTGCGGCTCGCGCCCGGCCCACGGGGTGGTCCTGGGCTCCGGCGGCCCGCCTGCGACGGGAGCGGACACCGGCCGGGGCACCTGCGGACACCGGTGCCCGCCCGTGCGGCACGAGCGCCACGGGGTCCGATGGGGCGGGCCATGGGCCCCGGGGACCTATCGTGCCGGCTGTGCCTGGTGAGCAGCAGCCGGTCGAGCCGTCGGGCCGTGGGACCGGGGGCGCCGACCCCCGGCTGACCCCGGACCCCCAGCCGTTCTACGAGCCGTGGCGCGACGCCGGCCGGCCGTGGGAGGTCGGCGAGCCCGCCACGTCCCACAGCGGGGCGGCGCTGGAGGTGGAGCGCCGGGTGCTCGGCGCCAGCCGCATGGTCGACCGGCTGCAGTCGCGGTTCGCGGCCGTCGCATTCGGCTACGCGGTGTTCAAGAAGTACGCCGACGACGAGGGCAGCCGGCTGGCCGCGCTGCTGGCCTACTACTCGTTCCTGAGCGTGTTCCCGCTGGTCATCGGCTTCTTCGCGCTGCTCGACGCGGTGCTCGCCAACCGGCCCGACCTCGTGCGGATGCTGGTCTCGGACCTCGTGCCGCCCGAGTACCAGGCGCAGGTGACGGCGGCCTACGAGTCGCTGCCCGCGAGCGGCCCGGCGCTGGTCGTCGCGGTGGTCGGCCTGCTGCTCTCGGGGACCGGCGGGGTGTTCGCGTTCTACGCCATGACCAACCAGGTGTACGCCGTGCCCTACCGCTTCCGCTACGGGTTCGGCCCGCGGTACCTCAAGGTCTTCGTCATGGTCCTGTTGCTGGGCATCGGCGTGCTCGTGGTCGCGATCGGATCGGCGGTCGTGGGCTCCCTCGGCGGGTTCGCGGCGATCCAGCGCGTCGGGGCGTACCTGCTGATCTGGTGCGTGGCGTTCCTCATCCTGCTCGTCGCGCCCAAGGTGCTGGCGCGGCGAAGGCTGTCGTACGGCGAGGTCGTGCCGGGGGCCGCGCTCGGGGCGGTGGCGATGACGGCGTTCATCACCCTCGGGTCGCTCGTCGTGAGCCGCTTCGTGGCGTCGTCGTCAGCGGTGTACGGCGCGTTCGCGACGGTCGTCGGGATCATCTCCGTGCTCTTCGTGGTCTCCAACGCCGTCGTGTTCTGCTACGAGATCTCCGTCGTGCGGGCGTGGCAGCTGTGGCCGCGCGGGGTCGACATCACCCTGCTGTTCCCCGCCGACGAGCGCGCGTACGCCCTGCTCACGCTCATGGACGAGCGCATGCCCTCGCAGCGCAACGGCGTCGCGTTCGACGCCACCGGGCACGACGATCCGCGGCGGCCCGATCCGACGCTGCTGCGGCGACGGCCGCCGGGCGTGCCGCGGCGCCCGTACGACGTCGCGGCACCGGTCGCCGGTGCGGCGGTCGGGTCGGGGGAGCCGTCGCCGGTCGAGCGTCGGACGCCCCGCTGAGTCGGCGGGTCGGCGGGGACGCCCAGCTCGCCGACGGGGGGACGCTCAGCCGGCCGAGGGTGGGAGGCGGCTCAGCTCGCCGACGGCGACGGGCTGCCGTCCGGCGTCGGCATCCCACTGGCGTCCGGGCCCACGCTCTGCACCCCGGTGCTCGGGCAGGCGTCGGCGACGAAGACCGTCAGGTCCTCCTCGCTGGGCATCTCGCGTCCCTCCAGCCAGGGCGCGAGGGCGACGCGCATGGCGTCCAGGCGCGCGGCGCCCTCCTCCGTCCCGCACACCGAGTCGCGCTCGGGCTGGGTCACGTCGTCCTGCCAGGCCGCCTGGTAGTCGAAGGCCGGCCCGGACTCCTGGACGGTGGGGACCGGCTCGGACTCGCAGCCGGCGAGCACCGCGACGAGGATGCCCGCAGCTGCGAGCGGACGTGCGTCGATCCTGCGTGCCATGGGTGTGGATCCCTCCCGCGAACGTGCGGGCCCCCACGGGCCCGCTCCACTGGATGGCCTACCCGGGCCGGTGGCACGGAAACCCGCCATCGCGCGTGACCGCCCGCTGCGGGGACCTGGCGGGCGACGGCCGCCCCGCCACGAGCCCCCCGCGGCGGGCAGGATGAGGGCGTGGACACGGCATTCCTCGAGCACGTCCGCGGCCAGCTGGCCGACATCGAGGCCCAGGGCCTCACCAAGCGGGAGCGGGTGATCACCACCCCGCAGGGCGCCTGGGTGCAGGCCGACGGCCGCCGCGTGGTGAACCTGTGCGCCAACAACTACCTCGGCCTGGCCGATCATCCCGACGTCCTCGCCGCTGCTGCCGAGGGCCTGCGCACCCACGGGTTCGGCATGGCCAGCGTCCGCTTCATCTGCGGCACCCAGGACCTCCACACCACGCTCGAGGCCCGGATCAGCGACTTCCTCGGCACCGAGGCCACCCAGCTGTACTCCAGCTGCTTCGACGCCAACGGCGGGGTCTTCGAGCCGCTGCTCGGGGAGCAGGACGCCGTGGTCTCCGACGCGCTCAACCACGCCTCGATCATCGACGGCATCCGGCTGTGCAAGGCCCAGCGCTACCGGTACGCGAACGGCGACATGGCCGACCTCGCGATGCAGCTGCGCGCCGCGCGGGCGGCCGACGCGCGGTTCGTGCTGGTCGTCACGGACGGGGTCTTCTCGATGGACGGCTCCCTGGCGAACCTCCCGGCGATCTGCGACCTGGCCGAGGAGCACGCCGCGATGGTGATGGTCGACGACTCGCACGCCGTCGGGTTCGTCGGCGCGCACGGGCGCGGCACGCACGAGCACCACGGCGTGATGGGTCGGGTCGACATCCTGACCGGCACGATGGGCAAGGCCCTCGGTGGTGCCAGCGGGGGGTACGTCTCCGGAAGGCAGGAGGTCATCGACCTGCTGCGCCAGCGCAGCCGGCCCTACCTGTTCTCGAACTCGGTCTCGCCCGCCGTCGTGGCGGCCAGCCTGCGGGTGCTCGACCTGCTCGGGGGCAGCGACGACCTGCGGACCCGGCTGCGGGCGAACGCTGCGCACTTCCGGTCCGGGATGGCAGCCCTGGGGTTCGACCTGCTGCCCGGCGAGCACCCGATCATCCCCATCATGCTCGGCGACGCCCGCCGCGCCGCCGAGCTCGCGGCGGGCCTGCTGGAGGAGGGGGTGTACGTGACCGCGTTCTCGTTCCCGGTCGTCCCCCGCGGGCAGGCGCGGATCCGCACCCAGATGTCGGCCGCCCACACGACCGAGGACCTCGACCTGGCCATGGACGCGTTCGCCCGGGTCGGCCGGGCCGCCGGGGTGATCGCGTGACGTCCTCCGCCTCCGCCCCCTCCGCCCCCTCCGCTTCCCCGGGTTCCCCCGCCTCCCCCGCTTCCCCCGCCTCTCCCGCTTCCCCCGCCTCTCCCGCTTCCCCCGCTTCCCCCGCTTCCCCCGCCTCCCCCGCTTCCCCCGCTTCCCCTGCCCGGGTCATGGATCCGGTCGACGGAGCCGCCCGATCCCATGACACGGGCGGAGGGGAGGGGGTCGGCGGCGAGCACCACGGACCGCTGGCTCGCACGCCGATCCCGGCGCCGGCCCCCACGGCCCTGCCGGGCGTCACCGAGCCCATCCCCGCCACGATGCGCGCCCTGGTCAAGGCTCGCCCCGAGCCGGGGCTGTGGATGGCGGAGGTCCCGGTCCCCGAGCCGGGCCCCAACGACGTGCTCATCCGGATCCTGCGCAACTCGATCTGCGGCACCGACGTGCACATCTGGAACTGGGACCACTGGAGCCGGGCGACGATCCCGCTCGGCATGCACGTGGGCCACGAGTACGTCGGGCGGATCGCCGCGGTCGGCTCCGCCGTGACCGGCTACCTGGTGGGGGAGCGGGTCACCGGTGAGGGGCACATCGTCTGCGGGCACTGCCGCCGCTGCCGGGCGGGGCAGCGCCACCTGTGCGCGCATTCGATCGGCGTCGGGGTGAACCGGCCCGGCGCGTTCGCCGAGTACCTGTGCCTGCCGGCCGCCAACCTGTTCCGGGTGCCCGTCGGCGTCCCGGACGAGGTCGCCACGATCTTCGACCCCTACGGCAACGCGACCCACACCGCACTGAGCTTCGACATGGTCGGTGAGGACGTGCTGATCACGGGCGCGGGGCCGATCGGTGCGATGGCGGCGGCGATCGCGGCCCACGTGGGGGTGCGCAACGTCATCGTCACCGACGTCAATCCCTACCGCCTCGAGCTGGCCTCGCGCATGGGGGCCACCCGAGTGGTCGACGTGTCGCGGGAGGACCTGCGAATGGTGATGGCCGCGCAGGGCATGACCGAGGGTTTCGACGTCGGCCTGGAGATGAGCGGCAACGCCTCGGCCTTCCGCCAGATGCTCGACACCATGGCGCACGGCGGGCGCATCGCGATGCTCGGCATCTTCGCCGACGAGGTGGCCATCGACTGGTCCGCGGTCATCTTCAAGGGCCTGCGCATCAAGGGCGTCTACGGCCGGGAGATGTTCGAGACCTGGTACAAGATGGCCTCGCTGCTGCAGGCGGGCCTGGACCTGACCCCCCTCATCACCCACCGCTACGGCATCGACGACTTCGCCGAGGCGTTCGAGGTCACCGCCAGCGGCAACTCGGGGAAGGTCATCCTCGACTGGGGCGTGGCGGACCCGCTGGCGCCCGAGGGGCCGGTCGCGGGCTGACCGGCGACCGGGCGATCGGGCGAGGGCCGGAGGACGGGGCAGCCGGGGGGCCGGGCGACGGATGCCCGGCGTCAGGCGACCGGGCGACGGCCGGCCTCAGGAGACCGTCACGACGTGGCGACGGCGTGACGGTCTGGCGGTGGCGACGGGGCGACGGAGCGACGGCCTGGCGGTGGCGACGGTGGCGACGGTGGCGACGGTGGCGACGGTGGCGACGGTGGCGACGGGGCGACGGTGGCGACGGCCTGGCGGTGGCGACGAGGCGACGCAGCGACGGGACTCGCGGCCTCAGGAGACCGTCACGGTCACCGTCGCCGTGGTGCCGTCCGCGGCCTCGATCGTCACGACGGCGACCCCGGGCGCCAGGGCCCTCGCGGCGGGGTTGAACTGGGCGCTGCCGTCGTCGGAGCCCTGGGTGAGCTCGAGGACGTCCGGCCGGTCCGTGCTGACCTGGGTCTGGGCCGGATCCGGCTGGTTGAACACGATCGTCTCCCCGACGCTCGCCGAGACCTCGGTCTGCCCGGGTTCGACCATGACCGGCGCTGGCAGGTTCGGGGACGCCTGGCCAGGGGCGGTCGGGGGCACGCTCGTAGTCGGCTCGGACGTGGTCCCGCAGCCGGCGAGCCCGGCGACGGACAGGGCGAGGGCCGCTGCCAGGGCGACCGGACGACGTGCAGATGTCGTGCGCATCGGGCACCTCCCGGCAACCGGAGCCTCGGGTGCCCCGGTGCTCGTCTCCACGGTATGGCGCCCGAGCGGAGCCGGACCATCCCCGATGGTCCTGTCGTGCCGGCACGCGGCGGTCAGGCGTCGGTGACCACCTGGAGCGTGGCCAGCGTGGGGTCGGCCGCGTAGGCGATGCGGGTGCCGGCAGCCATCGCCGTGTCCAGGGCGCGCAAGGTGCGCCCGGTGACCTCCTCGCCGGGCACGAGCACGGGCACGCCCGGCGGATAGGGCGCGACCAGCTCGGCGCTCACCCGACCGATGGCCGCCGCGCGGGGCACCGTCTCGGAGTCGGCGAAGAACGCCTGCCGGGGGGTGAGCCGCTGCGGGGGCAGCGCCGCCTGCCCCGTTCCCACCTGCCCCGCCCCCTCCGCCTGCCCCGCCCCCTCCGCCTGCCCCGGCCCTGGCTGCCACGCCTCCTGTGCCTCCCCCGCCGCCTCCGCCTGCCACGCCAGCTCCGCCTGCGCCTCCGCCCGCCTCGCCTGCCCGGCCGCCCGTGTCATCCCAGCGGCAGGTGGATCACCGCTGGGATGACACGGGGGGCGCTCGGCGGCCGCGAGGATGCCGGCGACGAGGCGGTCCAGCGTCGTCGCGTCGTCGACGAGCCCGACCTGGGCGACGAGCGTGTGCCGGTCGGCCATCTCGACCGGCATGCCGGCGTCGACCAGCGCCCGCTCCAGGTCGAGCCCGTCCACCCCGGACCGGTGCAGGTGCACGACGAGCTTCAGTGGATCGAACCGGCCCGCCGGGTGGTCCTCCGGTCCGGGGACGTCCAGGCCCGCGGCGCGCAGTTTGGCGCGGGCGGCTGCGACCAGGGCAGTGGTCCTGGCCAGCGCAGCCGCACCGGCCGCGCTGCCCAGGAACGCCCGCGACGCGTCGATGCTGGCCAGGATCGCCGCTGACGGGCTCGTCGTGTGGGTCGCGTCGAATGCCCGCTCCAGGCGGTCCGCATCGAGCCGTTCGGTCCGCGCGAGCAGCAGTGACGCCTGGCTGAACGCCGGCAGCCCCTTGTGGGCGCTGGTGACCATGGCGTCGGCCCCCAGGGCCAGGGCGTGCGGCGGGAGGTCCTCGACGAAGCCCAGATGCGCACCCCAGGCCTGGTCGACGACCACCGCGACCCCGGCGGCGTGCGCCGCCGCGATGATGGCGGCCAGGTCCGACCGCGTCCCCTGGTAGCTGGGATCGGTCAGCAGCAGCGCGGCCGCGCGCGGGTGCGCCGCCAGCGCCTCCTGGACCGCGAACACCGGGACGCCGAGCGGCGTGCCCGTCCCGGGATCGGCCTGCACGGGGAGCCAGACCGGCCGCAGGTCGGCCAGCACCAGTCCGCTCAGCACGCTGCGGTGGGCGTTGCGGGCGACCAGCACCTCGTCCCCCGGCCGCCCGACGGCCAGGCAGAGGACCTGGTTCGTGTGGGTCGTCCCCGCGGTGGAGAAACGGGCGACGTCGGCTCCCCAGAGGCCGGCAGCCCGGCGCTCGGCCTCGCGCAGTACACCGGCGCGCAGCTGCATCGTGTCAGCACCGCCGTGGAGGGGCACGTCGGCGTCGAGCAGCCGCCCGAGCGACGCGTCCAGCCCGGCCGCCCGGCGCTTGTGGCCCGGGATCGTGAACGGCGCCACGTCGGCCTCGGCGAACCGGCGCCACGCTGCGAAGAGCGGGGCATCGGCCAGCCACTCGGCCTCGGTCGTCGCGGCCCTCGTCGCGTCGGTCATCACGGCCACCATCCTGCCGGTGCCACCCCACGGCGGTGCCGCCTGAGCGGCGCCGACCTCGCGCGTGCCCGGGCGGGCCGGCGCGGCCAGTGCGGCGCGGGAGGTCCCCGCGGCCGCGCGGCCCTGCGATCTCGAGGTCCCCCCTGGGCCTCCCGCACCGTGTGGCGGCCCGCGCCTCGCCGGCGCCGCGCGCGCACCCGAACTGAGCGGGCGTCGCGCACCCGGCGTGGGCGGGGCGCCGCGCGTGCGGTCCCCGCTGGCCTCGCGTCCGGGCGACCGGCGGATCGCGGGGCTGGGGAGTCGCCCCGGGCGCCCATCGGGGGAGCGGCCCGGGCGAGAATGGCGGCCATGCGTCGAGTCGTCATCATGGGTGCCGGTGGTCGGGACTTCCACGTCTTCGCGACGGTCTTCCGCGATGACCCCGCTGCCTGCGTGGTGGCGTTCACGGCCACGCAGATCCCAGGCATCGACGACCGGACCTACCCCGCGTCCCTGGCCGGTCCGCAGTACCCCGACGGCATCCCGATCGTGCCGGAGGATCGGCTGGTCGCGCTCGTGCGCGAGCAGGGCATCGACGAGGTGGTGTTCGCGTACTCCGACGTGGCACACGTCGAGGTGATGCACGCGGCGTCCGTCGCGCTCGCCGCCGGTGCCGACTTCCGCCTCTGCGGCCCGGACGCCACCATGCTGCGCAGCACGAAGCCGGTCATCGCGATCGGCGCGGTGCGCACCGGCTGCGGGAAGAGCCAGACGACGCGCGCGGTGGGGCAGCTGCTGCTCGACGCCGGGCTGCGGGTGGCGCTGATCCGCCATCCCATGCCCTACGGCGACCTCGAGGCCATGCGCGTCCAGCGCTTCGCGACGCTGGCCGACATCGACGCCAGCGATCCCACGGTGGAGGAGCGCGAGGAGTACGAGGCGCCCGTGGCCATGGGCATGGTGATGTACGCGGGCGTGGACTACGAGGGCATCCTCCGGGCCGCCGAGGCCGAGGCCGACGTGATCGTGTGGGACGGCGGCAACAACGACTTCCCGTTCGTGCGGCCCGACCTCATGATCACCGTGGTCGACCCGCTGCGCCCTGGGCACGAGTCGGCCTACCACCCGGGCGAGGCGACGCTGCGGATGGCCGATGTCGTCGTGGTGAACAAGGTGGACTCGGCGCCGGCGCGGGACGTCGAGGCGGTCGTCGCGGCGGTGGGCCGCATGGTGCCCGACGCCGTCGTGATCCGGGCTGAGTCGCCGGTGACCCTCGAGGGGGACGGCTCCCTGGGCGGCCAGCGCGTGCTCGTCGTCGAGGACGGCCCGACCCTGACCCACGGCGGGATGCCGTTCGGCGCCGGCACGGTGGCGGCCCGGGCGGCCGGGGCCACCGACATCGTGGACCCACGGGGGTACGCCGTCGGCTCGATCGCGGACACCTACGCGAAGTACCCGGGCACCGGTGCCGTGCTGCCCGCGATGGGCTACGGCGCCGACCAGCTCGCCGACCTCGCCGAGACGATCCGGCGGGCCCCGGTCGACGTCGTCGTCTCGGGCACGCCCATGGATCTCGGGCGGCTCATCGAGGTCGGCCACCCCATCCGGCGGGCGTCCTACGCGCTGCACGAGGTCGGTGCCCCGACCCTGGCCGACGTGCTCGCCCCGCACCTCGCGCGCTGGCGGTCGGCAGCCGACTGAACCCGCAGCCGACGCAACCACCCCGCGTTCGCTCCGCCGGCGCAACCACCCCGCGTTCGCTCAGCCGACGCAACCACCCCGCGTTCGCTCCGCCGGCGCAACCACCCCGCGTTCGCTCCGCCGGCGCACGTCTGCTCCGCTGCCCCGCGGAGCGGACGTACCCCAGCGGAGCAGACGTGGCGGAGGAGCCACGCCCTACCCTCGTGCCGCCGGGGCGGGGCACCGCGGGGCGGGGCGGGGCACCTACTCCACGTCGCGGCGCAGGAACGCGAGCAGGCTGACGAGCACCGCGACGAGGACCAGTCCGGACAGCCAGGCGATCGCCCGGGTGTCGGTGATGAAGATCGTCCCCGGCTCGACGTCGGGGGCCAGCGGGGCCGCGGCGTACGTGACGGGGTTGCGGTCGACCCGCCAGCGGATCCCGCCCTCCAGCCACGCGGCGAGGTTCGTCTGGACCAGCCACTGCGAGCCCCAGGCCCACAGGCCCTGCACGATGCTCTCGACGATGGCGACGAACCCGATCGCCGCACCGATCGCCCAGCCCGTGCTGCGGGTCAGCATGGCCAGGCCATAGCCCCCGGCGGCGGCCAGCGCGGCCAGCGGCAGCCAGCGCACGGCGAGCTGCGCGCCGTCGGCGACCGAGACGGGCAGCCACTGCTGTCCGAGCACCGGCAGCGCGTCGGCGGCCAGGCCGTGCACCGAGCCGATCGCCGCTCCGAACCCGACCGCCAGCCCGCCCAGCCAGGCCATGACCAGGGCACCGACGACCATCGCCACCACGAGCCGCACGAGGAACACCCGCAGGCGTCGCGGCTCCCAGCTGAGCAGCAGGCCCATGGTCCGCGCGCCCCAGTCCGCCCCGCCGGCGGACGCGGCGAGCATGATCGCCACGAGTGCGCCCACGCCGCCGGCGAACATCAGCAGCCCCTCGAAGGCGCCCTGGTCGAAGGGGCGCTCGGGCAGGGTCCAGATCGCGTTGTCGACGATCTCCTGCTCCGTCGGCCGCCAGCACGCGTTCGGCTTCTCCGACTCCGGGATCGCGGGGTCGGCCAGGCACTGCTCGTAGAACTGCTGCTGCTCGGCGCGGAACCGCTCGGTGGCCGCGCCGATGTCCGCGGCGCTGATGGCCGCGGTGGTCAGCCACAGGACGGCGCCGACGCCGACCACGGCCAAGGTGGCCAGGGCGGTCATCCAGACGAGCGCGCGCCGGGAGGTGGCCCGGCGGACCTCGGAGCGGACCAGGCCGCGCAGCCGCGGGGCCGGGGTCGCCCGGTTGGTGCCGGTGCCGGTCGAGGTGCTCACGCGGTCGCCTCCCCCTCGGCGGTCAGGTCCAGGAAGGCACGCTCGAGGTCGGGCCGGACCGCGGTCAGCTCGGACGCCCAGATGCCCGCGGCGCCGAGCAGGGCGTTGACCCGCGCCCCGTCGTCGGCGGCGACGACCAGGCCGTTCGGCGGCGCCGGCGTCGCACCGAAGCCACCCTCGGCGAGGACGCCGGCCGCCCGCGCCACCTCGTCGGCGTCACGCAGCCCCACGCGCAGCTGCCCCTCGCCGCCGGCCATCGCCAGCACCTCGGCCACGTCCCCGGTGGCCACGAGCTGCCCGCGGCGCAGGATCGTCACGGCGTCGCACACCGCTGCCACCTCGGCGAGCAGATGACTGGAGAGGAACACCGTGGTCCGACCGTCCGACCCGAGGGCCCGGATGAGCTCACGCACCTCCACCATGCCGGCTGGGTCCAGGCCGTTCGTCGGCTCGTCGAGGATCAGCAGCTCGGGCGACTTCAGCATCGCGGCGGCGATCGCCAGCCGCTGGCGCATGCCCAGCGAGTAGCCCTTGACCCGGTCGTCGGCCCGCTCGCGCAGCCCCACGAACTCGAGGAGCTCGTCGACGCGCGTGGTCGGCAGGTCGGCCAGCGTCGCCAGGATCTGCAGGTTCCGCCGACCGGAGAAGGCCGGGAACAGCTGTGGGGACTCGACCAGCGCCCCGACCGATCCGGCCACCCGCGCCAGCTCGTGGGGGACCTCGGCGCCGAGCACCCGAACCTCGCCGGCGTCGGCGGCGACCAGGCCCAGCAGGATGCGGATCGTCGTGGTCTTGCCCGACCCGTTCGGCCCGAGGAACCCGTGGACCCCGCCCCGCGGCACCGCGAGCGTGAGCCCGTCGACGGCGATGGTGTGCCCGCTGCGCACGCCCGAGTAGGTCTTGCGCACCCCCGCGAGCTCGATGACCACACGCGGACTGTAGCCCTCGCGCCTTCGGCGCCGGGGCGGCGACGCATCGCTCCCGATGCCCGCGGGGCAGCCTCGACGGGGCCACCGCCGGGCCGCGCGGGGTCGGGGCTGGGGCGGCGACGCATCGCTCCCGATGCCCGCGGGGCAGCCTCGACGGGGCGACTGCCGGGCCGCGCGCCTTCGGCGCTGGGGCGGCGACGCAGCGCTCCCGATGCCCGGGCGGCAGCCTCGACGGGGCCACCGCCGGGCCGCGCGGGGTCGGGGCTGGTCGTGGCTGCGGCGGGGCGGTCGGGGCCGGGGCCGGTGGTGGTCGGGGGACCCGGCGAGTGACGGGGGTAGCGTGCGGGCCATGGCAACCCAGGAAGCGGCATCCCCGGCGCCGGCGGGCAGCGCGCCCGAGCTCGTCCACGGCGGCCAGCACGTCGTCGACGCAGCCCTCGCGGCGGGCGTCACGACCATGTTCACGCTGTCCGGCGCACACATCTTCCCGCTCTACGACGCGGCCGTGGGCGGCAAGGCCGGGGTGTCGGCCGCGGCGGACCGCAAGGCCGCCGAGGAGACCGGACCGATGCGCCTGGTGGACACCCGCCACGAGCAGACGGCCGCCTTCGCGGCCGAGGGCCTCGGCAAGCTCACCCGCACCCCGGGCTTCGCGGCGCTCACCGCCGGCCCTGGCGTGACGAACGGCGTGAGCGCCATCGCGAGCGCCCGCTTCAACGGCTC
The DNA here is from genome assembly GCA_025456065.1 of Candidatus Nanopelagicales bacterium. Taxonomy (GTDB): domain Bacteria; phylum Actinomycetota; class Actinomycetes; order S36-B12; family CAIYMF01; genus Prado023. The sequence goes on from JALOLH010000014.1 coordinate 32,083, forward strand.
GCCGATGGTCGTGCTGGGGGGCCGCTCCCCGGACATGCGGTGGGGCTCCGGCGCGCTGCAGGAGCTCGACCACCCGCCGATCGTCAGCACCATCACGAAGGCGGCCTGGACCGTCCACGACGCGGGGGAGGTCCGCGCCGAGGCCGATCGGGCCTTCGCCCTGGCGAAGTGCGTGCACATGGGCCCGGTCTTCTTCGACATCCCGATCGACGTGATCTTCAACGCCGCCCCGCGGGTGGAGCGGCCCGCTCCGGTGATCGACCACGGCGCGGAACCCGACCCCGAGGTCCTCGACCACGCGCGCGCGCTGCTCGACGGCGCGGCGCACCCGGTGCTCATCCTGGGCGGTGGGGTGTGGATGGCCGACGCGGTCGAGCAGGCCCGGGCGCTCGTGGCCGGTCGGGGCATCCCCGTGATCGCCAACGGCATGGGCCGGGGCGTCATCCCCGCCGGGGATCGGCACCTGGTCACCCGGGCCCGCGGGGCGGCCCTCAAGGACGCCGACGTCGTGGTGGTCGTGGGGACGCCGCTGGACTTCCGGCTCGCCTTCGGCGTGTTCGGCACCCCGCCGGCGAAGGTGATCCACGTCGTGGACGCCGAGGACCAGCGCTCGTCGGCGTCGACCGTGGCCGTCACGGTGGTCGGCGACCTGCGGGCCAGCCTCGCCGCCCTGGTCGAGGGCCCGACGGCGGACCCC
>JALOLH010000123.1 GCA_025456065.1 Candidatus Nanopelagicales bacterium
CGCAAGTCCAGCTCCTCGGCGGCGCGCGCCGAGGATCAGGGCTGCGGCGATCAGGTCGCCGGTTGCGTCGTCGAGGTCGTCTGCGAACGCCCGGAGTGCAGCCTCGGTGTCCCAGCGGGCGCGCAGCCGTACGACTAGCCGGTTGACCTCGGGGGCGATCGGGGTGGGCGCCGAGCGCTGGGTCGCGATGAGGGCCTGTTCGAGGCCCATACCGACGGTGAGTACGCCGGACAGGGATCGGGTCCATTCGGCCATCGCGTCGAGTCTGTCGATGCCGACCGCCTTCGTCGGGGCCAGCAGGTAGGGCAGGCCGACGGCGGCGAGTGGGCCGAGCAGGACGGCGATGAACCAGCCCGAGAGGGCGAACTCCAGTAGCCCCCCGATGAGCCCGGCGACTGCGAGTGCCCGGGCGTCGTTACGGCGCTGCCACCACTTCGACCAGGGGTTGGTGACGGGGCGGGGTGGGCCGACGGGCACGCGGCGCAGTCCGGCCACAATGAGCAGGAGTCCGCCGATGAGGGTCATGGCCGCGAGCGCGGCGAGCAGGGCGGTCATGGCAGCCCCAGCTCGGCGGCCAGGTGATGCGGGACGTGGCCGCGTCGGGCGACCCGGTCCTCGCCGGGGGTGAACAGGTCGGTGATCGCTTGGCCGTCGCCGGTGTGCTCGAGGGCGATCACTTCCTTGACGTAGCGGTGCGCCCGGTAGTGATCGGGTCGGCCCGTCGGTTCGTGATGGACGCCGATCTGCACGATCAGGTCGATGTGCTCGGCGACCTGGCGCCGCGCGTAGTCGGAGGTGACCTGTGGGCCGGCAGCCATCGAGAGCGTGACCAGCCGCTCGACGGCGGCGCGTGCGGAGTCGGCGTGCACCGTCGACATGGACCCGGCGCCGCCGGACATGACGTTGAGCATGGCCAGTACCTCGGGTCCGCGGACCTCGCCGACGATGATGCGGCCGGCGTTGAGCCGCCAGGTGTCCTCGACCAGGTCGGCGACGGAGATCTCGCCGGCGGCCCGGCCGTTGAGGCCCCGCTCGCCGGAGCCGGGGCGGGCTTCGAGGGCCTTGATGCGCCGGTCGGGCATGGTCTCGTGGAGGTGCAGCTCGTATTCGGTCTCGATCGTGACCACCGAGATGTGGGCGGGGAGCTCGCGGGCCAGGGCGCGGATCAGCGTGGTCTTGCCGCCGCCCTGCGGGCCGGACACGACGATCGACTTGCCGGCGCGGACCGCGCGCGAGAGGAAGTCGGCGACCTCGGGGCTCATCATCGCCCGGCCCACCAGCTCGGCCAGCGTGACCGAGACCAGGCGATGCAGGCGGATCACCGCGACGGGCTCGGCGGCGACCCAGCCGATGGCGGCGAGCCGGGCGCCGTTGTCGAGCCGCATGTGCAGCCGGGGGTGGGCCGGGGAGAAGGAACGCTGCCCGCCGCGCTGGCGAGAGGCGATCCACGCGATCATCTCGGTCAGCTCGGCGTCGCTGTCGGCAACAGCGGGGCCGGGCTCAACGCGGCCGTCAGCGAAGCAGAGCACCGTGCGCCGCGATCCGTACAGCTCGACGTTCTCCACCTCGGGGTCGTCCACGAGGGGCTGCAGCCGACCGAGGCCGAACAGCGAATCCATGACGGCTCTGTGCAGTCGATCCCGGGCGGCGCGATCGTGGGTGACCACGCCCGCCGAGGTGTCGGTGTCCGCGAGCTGGCGCAGCAGCGCGGTGACCACGTCGGAGCCCATGGCACGCTCGGCGTGTGGGTCGACCCCGGCGTCGAGGACGGCCGAGAGCTCCTTGGCCGCGGCTTGGCGAAGGGACGCGACGAGTGCCCAGTCGACGCCCGGGTCCAGGTGGGCCTGGCGTCCTCGCTGGCCCAGCCTCGTAACGCGCGGGGGGTCGGTGAAGAGCGCTGCGGGGTCAGTCGTCGGGGGGAGTGGTCGCCACTCTCTCCCGGGTTGTGTGGCCCTCAGGTCGATGTCCGGTGCCGACCAGAGCGGGAGGGTCGTCAGGTCGGGTGGACGGGTCTCGGTCACCGGGCCACCTCCCCCGTGAGGGACGGGCGGCTGGAGGCAGTCGCCGCGACGGTTGAGGCGAGGGCCGCGAGTGAGCGGTGTAGCGAGCCGTGCGCTGCCGAGCGCTGAGGCGGTTCGCCGTGGGACAGGGATGCTGCGCTCCGTGGATCCCACGCGACATCTCCGACGACGGGAACGTCCAAGGCGGCGGCGATCTCGCGGGTTGAGTAGGGCCGGCCGGGACCGACGACCAACGCGCGCAGAGCATCCGCCCCGTGGCCAAGGGCATCCAACTCGGCGCTCAGGACCGGGACCCAGCCGCGGGCGGCGGCGATCCCGGGAAGATCGGAGCGGGTGACCAGGAGCATCAGGTCGAGGTGGTGGGCGAGCGGGTCAGGGCCGTTGCGGGAGCCCCAGCGCCCGAGGTCGATCATCACATCCAGGCCGGCGGTGTCGAGAGAGCGCAGGTGCTCGGCGAGCGGCTGCCACAGGCTCGCAACCGCGGGAGCTTGGGCGGCGGTGGCCAGTCCCGGCAGCAGCCGGACCTGCCCGCCGGGGATCTTGATCAAGGAGGCATTGAGGGCCTCGTCCAGTGGGTCGCCGAGGCTGAGGGCGACGGCGACATCGCGCAGGCCCCGGTCGTGGGGCACGGTGCCGCGCAGGTAGCCGGCGAGCACGGCGGACCCGCCTGAGACGTCGGCCTCCACGAGCAGGACGGGTCGGTGCCAGTGCAGCGCTAGGCCCAGCGCGGTCGAGGTCACGCCCGGGGCGCCGCGCGCGCTGGTCAACCCGATGAGCGCCATCAGCGGATCGCCTCGTCGGCGTCAAGCACCAGCGCCGCTCGACCGGTCGCCGCTAGCGCAGCCAGGGATGCGGCCTGGGGGGCCGGTACCGCGACGTTGGCCACTGTGTTGCCGGAGACCTCGTCGACCGAGGTCGAGATCAGGACGGCCCGCGTTCCCGTGCTGATGGAGGTGGGGACGTCCTCTTGGGCCCTCGGTGTGGCAACGATGCGCACCCTTGCGCCGGGGAGCAGGTCCACGGTCGGCACCTGACCTGCGGGGAGGAGGATGCCGACCACTGCCTGGCCGGCGGCGGGGAGCGGATCGGAGGTGACCGCAGCGCTGGGAACCGGGGCGCCGACTGGAACATCCACGACCACGGTCTGCCCGACTAGGTCGCCCAACTGGCTCGCGGGCGTAAGCGCTGCTGGGTCGAGGCCAGAGACCTGGGCAGTGGTGAGCTGGTCCGCGGTCAGGACCTGGCCGCGGAGGACCGGTGCAGCTGCCACAACCACGGAAGTTGTGGTTCCTCCTGTCGAGACCAGCCAGGCGGCGGTGAGTCCGCCGGCAGCTACGAGGGCGACCCCGAGCCCGAGAACCGCCGGCCGGCGCCGCAGCCGGGGCGGAGCTGGCGCTGTCGGCGTAGTCACGGGAGCAGCAGTCGCGGGCGCCGGGGTCGTCGACGTCGTCATGAAATGGCCTCCTCGACGAACGGCGTGTACTTGCCGATCAGGTCGGTGATGGGGAAGAAGGGCCCGGAGTCGAGGGCGTCGATGCGCCAGTCGCCGTCGACCCACGCCAGGGGGATCGCGTAGTCCGCGCGTGTGCCGTCCGCGTGCTCCACGGCGAGGTGGGCGGTGACGGAGCCTGAGGCGGGGTCGCCGTCAACGCGCCAGCCAAGCAGCGTCCCCGGTGCCCCATCGGTTGGGCCCGCGTTGAACTGCTCGCGCACCGCGTC
>JALOLH010000124.1 GCA_025456065.1 Candidatus Nanopelagicales bacterium
GGCAGCGGCGTCGGGGCTCCGCACGTGGCAGCACTCACGGGTCTGCGCGGGATGGCTGCCCTCCTGGTCGTGACCATCCATACGGCTGGGATGACCCCCTACCCGTGGCTCGGCATCCCCGACTACGGTCCCGTCAGCCTCTTCGTCCTCTCCGGGTTCCTGCTCTACCGGCCGTGGGCCAGGTGGGCGCTGGGAGCGGGAGCCCGCCCGGAGATCGGGACCTTCGTCAAGCGGCGCGTGACGCGATTGTTCCCCGCCTACCTGCTGGTGTTCCTCTGCGTGCTCGCCGTCTTCCCACCCGCGCGACCCGCCGATGCCCAGGGCTGGCTGATGGGGCTCTCCCTCACCGGGATCTACGCCCCGGACGGCCTCGTCCCGGCCTTCCTGCACACGTGGAGCCTGGGCACGGAGCTGTCCTGGTACGTCGCGCTCCCCGTGTTCGGCCTGGTGACGGGGACCGTCGTCTCCTGGTACAGCCGCGAATGGCGTCCGTGGATCATCGCCGGGATGATCGCGCTGGCGGTGCCCACCACCGTGCTCTGGCGCGGGTGGGTCGAGCTCACCGGCGGCGGTGGGTTCACCAGGGCGCTGTGGCTCCCCAGCTACCTGCTGTGCTTCGCCGCCGGCGCGCTCGTGGCCCATGCGATCGAGGCGGAGCGGGCGGGCAGGCTCGGCCTGCGGCGCCTGCGGGACGCCGCCTCGGACCCGTGGCTCCTCCCCGTCCTGGCCCTCGCGGTCGTGCTCGTGGGGACCTCGACGCTCGGGGGGCCCGCGGGATGGGTCGACACCAGCTTCGCCCAGCACCAGGTCCGGTTCCTCGCCGCGACCGGGGTCGCGGTCATCATGCTGCTGATCGCCGCGCTGGGCCGCGCGGCGGCGCCGACGCACCGGCTGCTGACGACGCGGCCGTCGGTGGCGATCGGCCGGTGGTCCTACGGGATCTACCTGTGGCACCTGCCACTCATCTTCATCCTCGCGGAGCACCTCGATCCCGCCAGGGGGGTCGGCGGGACGGTCCTCTGGTTCGCCCTGGTCCTGGGCGTCACCATCCCGCTGTCAGCAGCGACGTACCGGTGGGTCGAGCGGCCGGTCATCGCCTGGGCGAAGCGCGAGCGACGGCAGCCCGTTCCTGCCGACGCCTATGTCGACCGGCGGCTCGGCGTGGCCACACGCGAGGGCGATCGTCCGGCCGCCCACGCCACCCCGGCCACCAGCGCCCATGCCGCCCAGCCCAGCAGCACGGCGACCTTGAGCGTCCACCCCGCCGAGTAGGTCCACGCCAGCTGCGCGGAGCCCGTGCCGAGCACCCACCCCTGGGCCCACCCGTCCAGGGCCGTCTCGGGGAAGGCCCCATCCGCACCGCGCAGGCTCCAGCCCGAGCCGGCTGGGACGCTCAGGCCGAGCGTGCCGGCCCCGGAGGCGGTCACCTGGCCGAGCTCCGCTGCGGCGATCGTCTCGGCGGTGCTCAGGTCGACGCGGAGGGGCTCGGGCTGAGGTGGGGTGTCCTCCAGGCCGGGGACTGCGCTCCCGACAGGGGAGCTGGCGTCGGCGAGGACCAGCCCGAGGGGGGTCCAACGCAGCGTCCGGGGCACCTCCACGATGACCTCGCCCCTGGGCATGGCCTGGCTCGAGCAGGGGGTGGCCCGCAGCACCGCGCCGTCCCTGACCTGGTTGGCACTGGCCCGCATCGCGGTGCTCACCGTCCTGCCCGCGATCGTCATCGGCGGGCCGAAGCCGCACTGGAGGTCCCAGACCGCCTCCCCTGCGAACCGGACCTCGACGCCGTCCAGCTCCACCTCGGCGATGCCGATCGGGGCAGGTCGCGTGCCGCCGGTGCGCACGTCCTGGGACGGCAGCTCGTCGGTCGTGAGGAACTCCAGCGTCAGGGCCCGGGTCAGGGCCGTCGGCCAGCTGATCCGGCCGTCCGGCGGCACGGCCATGGTGGCCACCGGTCCGTCCGGCGTCGAGACGCGCACCGTCGTGGGGGTGGACGTGACGGTCGGGTCGGACAGGACGAGTCGTGCCTGCGAGAGCGCCGCTGGCGCCGACCAGGTCAGCGTCAGCGTCGGTCGCGGGTCGGTGGGGTCCGGGCGCCAGGCCGTGTCCGGGTCAGCGTCGACCGCCGCCTGCGGGCGGGTTCGCAGGTCGCTCGCCGCGACCGAGCTCGCCTCGGCCCGGACGCTCGGCCTGCCCAGCTCGTCGACGAGGTCGCGGGTGCTGCCCGACGGCAGGGGGCGCACCCAGGCCAGCGCCGCCACGCCCGCCAGTCCGGGACTCTCGATGCGGCGTCGCAGGTCGCCGCCCTCGAAGCCCTGCACCGACAGGCCCCCGTCGCACGCCTCGAGCTCGCGCACGGCGCTGGGCCAGGGCAGCGGGGCCGGGACGCACGTGGCCGAGCTCCCCGGGAGGGAGGACAGCACCCAGGCCCGGGCATCGCCGGGCACCTGCAGCTGGTCGTGCACCGTGAGCCCCGGCACGGTGACCTCGAGGATGCTCACGCGATCGGTCGGCGACGTCGGCTTGCTCACCTCGGTGACCACCAGGCGCAGCCTGCTCGCCCGGCCGGGCAGCTGCAGGCGCAGGGGTTCGCCGGGCGTGACCGCCAGGTCGACCGACTGCTGGTCGGTCTCGGCCCGCACGCCGGTCACCGTGTGACCACTGAACACGTCGTTGTTGAAGGTGACGACGGCATCGGCCAGGTCGACCGGTCGGGCGAACTCGACCTGCCACCACTCGTCCACGCCCGACCCGGCAGCGGACGCCCAGCCGGTGAACGGGTTGGCGTCCACGGCCGCGAGCGGATGGGCGGCGACCCTCCGGTCGGTGCTGTCCAGGTCCGCGGACGACGAGGACGCGGTCACGGCGCGCGCTCCCGCGAGCCGTCGGAACGAGGTCTGCGTCGGCGCCGGGTCCTGCGGGACCGCCGTCGGGCTCTGGTCGGCGGTGAGCGCCGGGCCGACGCCGTCGATCGGGACGCGCTGGTCCAGGTCGCGGCGGCGAGCACCGTCGGAGCGCACCGCGGCCTGCGGTTGCGTGCTGGGCGGCACCACCACGACGGGTCGGTCCCCGGCGACGCCGGCGTCGACCAGGTCGGGCACCGCGGCACCGTCCCCGGCCACCAGGAGCGGTGGGCCGGGGTGGTGCAGTGCCTCGGTGGGCTCCGCGCGCGCCCAGATCTCCACCGTGGGTGCGGCGGGCAGCACGCCGAAGTTGCGCAGCGCGGGTGCCCCGAGGCCAGCCGGGCCATCGAAGACCGCCACCCGGCTGGCCCCCTCGGCGACGAGCGCCCTGCGCACCAACGCGTTGCCCTGCCCGTCGGCGGACGTGCCTGGCAGGTCGTCACGGAGCACGACGAACGCGATGCCCAACCGGTCCAGCACTCCCACGGTCCCGGGGCCGCCCTGCCCCCGGCGCATGCGACCGATGGCGGTGTCGAGCGCGCTCGTGGCGCTCGCCCCCGATGCCGGGAGGCTGGAGCGATCGACCCAGGCGCGATCCGACAACGCCCAGGAGACGACAGCCCGGTCCGCCAGGTCGGGGGACGGGGGCAGGACCAGCACCCGCCCGGCGGGCGCGTCAGCCGACCAGGCGGCCACGTCCTGCCACAGGTCGAGCGAGGCCCAGGTGTCCGGCTCGGACCGCTCCCGAGCGGCCAGCACAGCCCCGGTCGCGCTCGTGGCGACGACGAGGAGCCCGAGTCCGCCCACCACGACGCGGGTCCCGACGGCGGGGCGG